>NC_018748.1:3518649-3838526 GCF_000263195.1 Emticicia oligotrophica DSM 17448 | reverse complement strand
CTACAATGCAGAAACGGGTCTTTATACTTTCAAGAAATCCGATGGTAAGCAATTAAATTCACTTGAAATGGCTGCATACTGGGAGTCATGGGTGAGCAAATATCCAATCATTTCTATAGAAGACGGTATGGCCGAAGACGATTGGGCTGGTTGGGCTGAGCAAACTAAATTAATTGGTGGAAAATGCCAATTAGTAGGTGACGATTTATTCGTAACTAACGTAAAACGTTTACAAGAAGGTATTGACAAAGGTATTGCCAATGCAATCCTAGTTAAAGTAAACCAAATTGGTTCATTAACTGAAACAATCAATGCTGTAAACTTAGCTCACAAAAACAAATATAAGAGCATCATGTCTCACCGTTCGGGTGAAACTGAAGACGCAACAATCGCTGACTTGGCAGTAGCTTTAAATACTGGTCAAATCAAAACTGGTTCGGCTTCACGCTCTGACCGTATGGCTAAATATAACCAATTACTTCGTATTGAAGAAGAATTAGGTTCGGCAGCTGTATTTCCAGGATTAAAATTCTGATTTAGCACATAAATCATCGTTAATAGGTTGTTATCTAACAACTTCTTGACCAAACAAAAGTCTGTCAAACTATTGGCAGACTTTTTTGTTTTTGCTACTTTTGACATCCAATCGTGCTTAAAATTATAAAATATGAGAATTTATATCCCAAGATTTATACATAAATACCGCTTTTATGTAGTCACCTTAGTTGGTTTACTTTTATGGATAGCTTTTTTTGATGGTAGCAATTTAATTGCTCAATTCAGACTTTGGCAGAAACTCTCGGAGCTGGAAGAGCAACAAGAATATTATGTAGAAGAATTAAAAAAAGTAAAAAAAGAAGAGCATGAAGTAATGGGAAATCAAAGTTCGATGGAGAAGTTTGCCCGTGAGCAATACCTCATGAAAAAAAGCGGTGAAACCGTTTTTGTAATTGTAGATGAAGATAATAAGTCTATTGAAAAAGAAAACGAAGAAGAATAGTAGTATAAATACTTAAATGATAAAAGCCTCTGTTGATGAATCAGCAGAGGCTTTTATTATAATCTTAGACCACAATTACTTCAATGAAGAAATCCATTTAGCGATTTTCATTGCTTCATCTTTTGGAACATTTGGTAATGCCGCCATCGGAGGATAACCTTCCCAGTTAGATGGTTTTGGTTTGTAAATTAATTCTACAATTTGTTCAGGCTTATATTTTTTCTTTTTCATTACCTCAACATAAGCAGGGCCAACCAAACGAGTATCAACTTTATGACAAGCCAAACAAGTATTTTTTTGTAATAACTTTTCTACATCTGGTGGAATTTTTGTCTGTGCTTTTGATACTGATGCAATACCTAGTACAACCGCAACGGTTAGGAATGATTTTTTCATTGGACTATGAGCTTTTTAAAATTTAATTAATCGGACCGGCTATGCGGTCGTAACCCGAATTATTCCGCTAAATTCGTAAACAAAACGTTAGAATGAAAGTTTTTGTTGAAATTTTAGAAGATTATTTTGTTAACAAAAAGTTAAATTAAAATTTCATTTGATAAAAGTCACAATCAATGTTCATAATCATCTGTAAATGAATAAATTAAGAATCCAAATTATTATTTTTTATAGAACTTAAACATAAATCCATACTTGTAAACGTTAGAATCTTTGATGCTGCCATAAAATTGACTACTTTCGTTGTTGACGAATAATTTTAGCCCCATAATAATATCACCTAGTGAATATCAATAAAAATGATTTTTACTTTTCAAAGCACATATTCAATACAAGCTGTTATTACCACTTTTTATAAATTTGGGTTAGTAATATTTTTACTTATTGGACAATGCGTACAAGCCCAACCAAAAGTTCAGTGGGCAAGTAAGGTATTAGCTTTTTCATCCGAAAGAGTTGATGCCAATAGTCCAGGGCCAAAATACAGAGCCATTCAAGTAATTGGTTCGCCCAATAAACTACCCCAAACTGGCGAAAGTGCCTGTGCGTGGTCGCCTGCTGGAGCAGATACTTACGCTGAAGAATTTATTAAAGTAGGTTTTGAAACCCCCACAAAAATAAAACAAATTTGTATTGGTGAAAACTTTAATGCAGGCTCTGTAATAAGAGTTTTAGCCTATGATTCGCTTGACAAAGAATATATTCTTCACGAAAATAAAGAAGATGGTCTTGTTGGAAAGGGAAGAATGTGGAACATCATCATTCCTCAAACTGAGTTTAAAGTTTTTGCAATCAAACTCATTTTAGCACCAGCTAAGGTATCAGGGTATAACCAAATAGATGCCATTGGCATATCAGAAATTGAACTTCCTTTTGAGGCAAAAATAAATCACGCTAAAGATATTCCCAAAGACGTTACCAAAGAAAACTTGGGAAGAACAATAAATACTCAAAAAAGAGAAGTTGCCCCAATCATTACTCCTGATGGTAAAACCCTTTTCTTTACGAGAGAAGGACATGACATGAACATCGGAAAAACTAAAAGACAAGATGTGTGGGTATCTAAGATCTTACCTGATGGAACATGGGGAGAAGCGGAAAATATTGGCAGCCCAATTAATACCGACGAACATAATGCGGTTTCTACCATTTCGGCCGATGGTAAAACTATTTACTTAGTCAATGTTTATATGCCCGATGGCACTTACCGACCGGGTTTATCAAAATCTAAAAGAAATAAATTAGGCTGGGATTTTCCTAAAGAAGAACGCATTAATGATTACTATAATTTGAATAGTTATACAGAGTTTACAATTGCCCCAAATGGGAAGGTTTTGATAATGGCTTGTCAAAGAAAAGATAGCAAGGGTGATAAAGATTTGTACGTCTCATTTCTAAATAACGATGGAATTTGGTCAAAGCCAGTTAATCTTGGTGCTACAATAAATACGGCTGAAAATGAAAGTACGCCATTCATTGCAGCAGATGGAAGAACGATATATTTTTCAACGGCTGGATTTCCGGGTTATGGCGATAGTGATATATTTCTTAGCAGAAGACTCGATAGCACTTGGACCAAATGGAGCGAACCAGAAAATATTGGAAATCTTATAAATACACCTAAATGGGACGGCTACTTCACCATTCCAGCTTCTGGTGAATTTGCGTATTTAAGTTCAGAGGAACGTTCAATTGGTGCTGAAGATATATTTAGAATTCGCCTTTTCCCTTCTATTAAGCCAGAACCTGTAGCCATTATTTCAGGCACGGTGGTTAATGCATTCGACAAAAGACCAATCGCTGCCAATGTAATGATGGAGGTATTAAATGATAGCTTAAACAAAGAAACAATTGTAGCCGAATTTAATCCTGATACTGGTGAATATAAAATGGTCGTGCCATTGAAGAAATCTTATAGTTTAAATGCCTCAAAAAAAGGCTTTGTAAGCATCAGTGAAAGCCTTGACTTAACAAAAGAACGTCGTTTCAGGGAAATAAAGAAAAATATTAACCTAATTCCTGTAAAAGAAGGGCAAACAATGATATTAAATAATTTATTCTTTGAGCAAAGCAAATATGATATTTTACCCGAATCTTACTCAGAACTAAATAGAATAATTGAGTTAATGAAAGAATACCAATCTATGCAGGTAATTATTGAAGGACATACAGACGGAAGTGGAGATGATATTATGCTCAATGTAAAATTATCACAAAATAGAGCTAACGAGGTAAAAAAATATTTGGTTGAGAATGGACATATAGACCCAGCAAGAATTCAAACTAAGGGTTGGGGACAGTCGAAACCAATCGCCAGCAATTCAACCGAAGAAACACGAAAAAAGAATCGCAGAGTAGAATTTACGATTTTAAAATTATAGTTTTTACAATCTTCTTCAATCAACAAAACCACGAATAATTCTATAAAGTGTTTAAGTTTACTATAAAAAATACTCTTTCAGCAATTCTCATTTTTATACCCGTAATATTACTGGGTATAGTTTTCCAAAAATATGCGGTAAATATTCCACATTGGGATGATTTTGCCATTAGGAATACGCTTGCCAAAATGCTCGAAACAGATGTTTTGTCTGAAAAATTCAAATTGCTTTTTTCACAACACAACGAGCATCGAATCTTACTTACACGCATCACAGCTTGGTTTACTTATTTCTTATTTGGGACTTTAAACCTCAAGGTTTTGATGCTTGGTGGAATCCTATCATTACTTGGCATTCTTGTACTTTTTTATGATTTATCAAAAAAATACAATCAATCAATACAAAGTTTTATTCCAGTTGTATTCATTCTTTTGAATTTTAGCCTTTATGAAAATATCTTTTGGGGAATGGCTTCCATTCAGAACTTTGGTGTAATTTTCATCACAATTTTAGTTTTCTATTTACTCACATTTTCAGTTGAAAACAAGCATAAAAAATATTTCCAATGGTCAATTTTGATGTGTTTTATTGGTGTATTCACCAGCAGTAATGGCATTATTATTCCAATAGTTGGAGCCTTAGTTTTACTTATTCAGCAAAGAAAAAAGCATTTATTTATTTGGATAATAGCATCCATAATTATTCTAATCAGCTTTTTTTATGGTTTTGAGAAAAGTCCTGATAATGTACTAAAAACAGATTTAACAAATTTCAAGCTATTGGGAAAAGGACTTTTCGTTACACTCGGAAGTTCCATCGATGCCTCATTCTTTTCCAGGAATATTCAGCTAGACCTATCAATGGCAGTAGGGTTATTTTTCATTCTATTTATGATTTTATTTGCCTATCAAGTTGTCTTCAAAAAATACGATTTGAATATCCGAAACAATGATTTATTCCTATTGGCTTGTTTAGCGTTTGTAGGGATAACATCAGTAGGTATAGTTGTTGCCCGTTCATCATACGGAATAGAAACATTAGCTACAAGTAAGTACAAAATTTATTCAACTATCACTCTGATAATTTTCTACTTGGTAGCAATCAATAACATTGGAGAAAAAATCAAATCGAAATTTATTCAGGTGGCAATTTTTGGGGCTATTGTATTTAATTTTTATAGTTTTATCGCCAATTATTCTTCTATAAAATATTTATACCAAGAAAGACTAACCGACCAATTTAAACAACAATATAGCGATAAATCATACCCCAAAGCTGGTATAATGCGTATTTTACAAGAACCCACTAAAGCCTTTTATGATAAACTAATTGACAATTTAGGGGTAGAAAAAGATACTACAAATAGTATTAAATACACCATCGAAGAAAAAAACAATGCCTTTGAATTAGTAATTCCTCAAAATGGGTTACCAATTGATTTAAGTAAGCCAGAATCAGGCTTTTATGTGATAATAAAATCTAAAGAAAGGATTTATATTTATCCAAGTTATTTGAAAGCATTTGGAAAAAAAGCCTACCTCGAACAAACGTTTTTACTTAATAATCAGCTCAAAATTGATAACTTTACGGCTGTAATTGAAAAATCTTACATTGAATCTGGTAAATACCACATTGGGCTGATTAAGTCAGAGAAAGGTTTAAACAGTATTTATTGGACAAATCAAAATATTGATATTCAATCAATTAACAAAGTTCATCCTAAACAAAATTGGTGATTGATTTATCAAAAAATGAGGTAATTACCTCATAATTTTACTCTTTATTGAATTATAATGACACAAAGCACTTCGAATACATCCTATTTAAAGCAATTAGATGGACTGAGATTTTTGGCAGTAACAATGGTTTTGGTTGACCATTGGTCGGGCGATATGCTTCAATTTCCCATAAGTTATTTAGGAGTTTGTATGTTTTTTGTATTGAGTGGATTTCTGATTACAAGAATTTTATTGCAATCAAAACAAAAAGATGAGGAAACTGGTGGCAAGCATAATAAATCAATCAAAAAGTTCTTTATTCGTAGAACCATTCGCATCTTTCCTATTTACTATCTCACAATTTTGGTGCTTTTTTTATTAAATATTGAACCAGTAAGAGAAAAAATATGGTGGTATCTAACCTATTCTACCAATATTTATATTGCGATTAAACAAACTTGGTTAGGTTCAAGCGACCATCTTTGGTCATTAGCTGTTGAAGAACAATTTTACTTGTTTTTCCCTTTTATAGTCTTTTTTATTTCTTCAAAAATACTACCTAAAGTTCTCTGGGGCTTTATATTCTTGTCAGTTGGGCTTCGTTTGTTTTTCTATTTGAATGGAACTGCTTGGATGACTCCCTACGTACTTACGCCAACTTGTTTGGATGCTTTTGGAATGGGCGGTTTGCTTGCATATTTCTATTTCCATAAAAGTGAAAAACTGAAGCAAATTATTACCAATAAAATTTGGTTAATGATAAGCTTGCTATTATACATTGGAATTGTAATTTGGGGCAAGCAATTTCCTGAGGGTCATAATATCATTACGGTAGTTTTTTTGAGACTTTTTGAATCGCTATTTTCATTGTTTTTTGTCGGAAATGCAGTATATGGTTTTGAAGGAACAACCAAGAAAATCCTTGAAAATCGAGCATTTGTATATATAGGCCGAATCAGTTACGGGATTTATATCTACCATAAGTTTATTTATAATCATTACCACAATTCACCAGCCAACCCTGTAGTTAAATTATTAAATAAACTGCCATTGATTGAGCAAAATATGACCTTGAAAATTATTTTCTTGTATTTAATTACAATTGCGGTAGCAACAGTTTCTTGGTATGTTATCGAAAAACCGATTAATAATCTCAAAGAGAAATTTAACTATTAGCTTCAAATCATTTAATGATTTTTCTAACCGTTTTTTTCTCGCCATCTAAAACTTGTAGAAAATAGAGGCCTGCCTCGTAATTACTTAAATCAATTTGAAAAGTTTCAACATTGACATTTTGTTTTTCTATTTCTTGTAGGATTCTCCCATTTTGATTAAATAAATCAATCTTAATCGTCCGAGCTTGAGCTTGATTAGGAATAGCTACATTCAATAAATTCTCTACTGGATTAGGGAATACTAAAATCTCAAAAATATTTTCAGGAAGCGACTCAGTTCCCGTCACTAAACCAGTCAAACCATTTACCTGCCATCCAATCGTGTATAAACAATTAAGTAACAAATCACCAGGAGTATGATTCACTTCGGCAGCACGTACATTGGGGGTCATTAATGAATTTGCCGAACCTACTGGATAAGTACCTTCGTCAAAGTGCGAAAAACTTGAACCGCTTTTGAAAGTGGCAGGTGCATAAAGCCTCGGTAAACTATTGGCCAACGCAGAATTCTTCACACCAAAGTAAAGAACATTACTAGTTAAAGCAGTTTTTAAATCAGTTGAGGGATTCCCATAAATCCCAGTATTAGTTAGATTTACTTTTTTTGAATCTTTCATATAGACATCAAAAATATAAGCACTTCCTAATTGCCCATATTGCCCTTGCGTATCATTATTAATTACGGTCATTGAAGAAGAGAAACCCAAACCATGAGAAATTTCGTGCAAAAGCACTGTGACCATATCAAATTTTCCAGCAACAACCTGAGCATTAGTAAGATATGACCAATTGATATTCGCATTCAATGATATGAACATATCGTAATCTCCTGCGTTTAAATCTTTCCCAGAAAGTGCCTCAGCTAATGGCGTGGGATACCAAACATTTGCATAAGGTAAGTTAGGGGTAGAAGAACTGAGCTTATAAACACGAGCAGCATAAGTTTCAGCAAGCACATTATTAGCTAAACTTTTAGACCAAGTAGCCTTGATTCTGATTGTTTGTGAAGAAACTAAGTATTTCTCCCACAGAGAGATGGCATATTCAAAAGGGACTTTTGCTTGTTCAGGAAAATCAATGTAGGTGACTTCAATATTAGAGGTAGCTGCTAATCTACTTTTGGCAAAAGTAGCATTATCAGGCAATACTTGTGTAAAACTATTCTCAGGGTTAAAATAACATACTACTGGTATCGCAGGCATTGAATCTTGTGCAATAGTTGACAACTCAATGAAGATTAGTATAGTAAGTGTTAAGAAAACCCTCATAATAAAATGATTACAATAAGTAAATATTTTAATTGTAAGACGAAAAACTTCATTGAAAGATTGCATAAAACTAAAAAAACTCTCCTAAATAAAGGAGAGTTTGGTTGTTCTTGAATGGTATTAAAACCATCGAATGAATGAAAATAATCTATCCTGACAAATTTTTTGAATCCTTAAAATGACTTTTAGTCTCAATTCTTCTTTTGTTTCTTTAGCATTTACTTTTTTCAAATAAACTGTAAAGTAATTTACATATTCCAAAAAGTATGCCAAGGAAAAGTAGTTATAAAACGCTTATCTAAACTCTTTTACAAATGGAGAATAACCTAAAGCAAGGAAATTACGTTGTTTTTCTCGAGCTGATTCATTGGTTTTCAGCAAACCAAAATAAACTTTGTAATAAGTTTTTTCAGGATTATTCACTGTATAAATAAATAATTGTCTTTTTTCGGCATCTCCTTTTTTTACAATTTTCAAAGCATATTCTTTTGCCAAACTTAGGTCTGAAAAAGAAGCTAATTGTAGAGCATAACCAATTAAATCTCTTTTTTCTTTAACATAAATAAAGTTGTCATCAACAATTTTTGGTTTGTCAACTCCAATTTCTTTCGTAATTTTTGTCAAATCATGACTAAATTCTTCTATTTCGATTGCCGGAGTCAAACTACTAATTTTTGAAGCTTCAGCATAGCTTGTTTCTTCATTAGTAGAATTAACCATTAGAATCTTACCAGAATTATCTACAAATAGAACTTCGTGGCCTTGATTACCAAAACTTGCCAATGAAAACCCTAAATTAACGAGTGTGAGAATTAGAGATAACAGAACTTTTTTCATGTATTTTTAAATTTGTATTTGAATAATTGAGTGCAAACTCCGTGCTAGACTTGTTTCTTAGCAGAAAAAAAATGAAATTTGAAGAATAATTCTTTAACCTATTTGATGAACTGTTTACTTCAAATTAAGACTTTGTGGGTCTTTATTAATTTAATGGCTAAAAAAAGCATCTTAACTTGAATATCTACTTTGATTTATGAAGAACCACATTCCCTTCCCTGCATTAGGACAAAGCAGGGCTATCGTTGAACGAGTTACTCCTGAAATTGATGGCGGCCGCTTTGCAGTAAAAGCAATTATCAATGAACTTATTACGGTTGAGGCAGATATTATTATTGATGGACATGACCACTTAGCAGCAAGATTGATGTATAAGCATGAGTCTGAAAAAGAATGGAGTGAAGTGGTCATGCATAGCATGGGTAATGACCGTTGGGTTGGACGCTTTGTTGCAAGTAAGCAAGGTTTTTATGCTTACACTGTTGAAGCATGGGTCGACCACATTGCTAGCTGGCAACATGAAGTTGACCTAAAAGTACGTGATGGACAACATCTGAAAGTGGAGCTTATGCAAGGTGAGCTTTTTTTGAAAGGAATGGCGAAATTGGCCAAAGGTGATGATAAAAAAGCAATTCAAGAAGCAGCTAAAATAATGGCCAATGAGAGTAGATATAACGAAGCTATTCAAATTGCAATGAGCGACCAAATGCACGAGTGGCTTACAAAATACCCAGAACGCCAATCTGCATATAGATACCAAGAGCTTAAACTTTATGTTGACCGTGAAAAAGCTGGTTTCTCAGCTTGGTATTCACTTTTCCCTCGTTCGGCAGCTCGTGAAGTTGGTAAACACGGAACATTTAAAGATGTTGAGGCACTACTACCAAGAATTGCCGAAATGGGTTTCGATGTCCTCTACATCCCTCCTATTCATCCAATCGGAAAAACTAATCGTAAAGGAAAAAATAACACCGTCAACGCTGAAGAAGGAGATTCGGGCGTGCCTTATGGCATTGGTTCGGAAGAAGGTGGTCATACGGCTATTCACTCAGAACTTGGTACTTTAGACGACTTTAAGCATTTAGTACAAGCGTGTTTGAAATTCGATATAGAAATTGCGATGGATTTAGCCATTCAGTGTTCGCCTGACCACCCGTGGGTTAAAGAACATCCAGATTGGTTTAAGATTTTACCTGATGGTAGCATTAAATATGCTGAAAATCCACCAAAAAAATACCAAGATATTTACCCTGTAAATTTTGAAACTGAAGATTGGCAAAATCTTTGGCAAGAATTAAAATCGGTAATTATGACTTGGGCAGAATGGGGTGTCAGAATCATCAGAGTTGATAATCCACACACTAAATCGTTTTGTTTTTGGGAATGGGTTATTGCTGAAGTCAAAAAGGATTATCCTGATATGATTTTCTTAGCAGAGGCCTTCACAAAACCCAAAGTCATGCAACAATTGGCGAAATTAGGTTATACACAGTCATATACTTATTATGTATGGCGAACGAGCAAGGCTGAAATCATTGAGTATATGACAGAACTAACGAAGGGGGAAATGAGACATTATTTCCGTCCAAATTTCTGGCCAAATACACATGATATAAACCCATATATGCTACAAGGAGGGCACGAGCCATTGTTCTTAATTCGCTACTTTATGGCGGCTACATTAGTTGGAAATTATGGTATTTTTGGTCCATCTTATGAGTATTTGTATCACGCCCCATATCCAAATAAAGAAGAATACGCTTTTTCAGAAAAATACGAAATTAAATGGTGGAATTGGGAGCATAGAAATAAACTCACTTATATTATTTCACAAGTTAACCGAATTAGAAAAGAAAATACCGCATTCAGAAATACCAATAATTTAGATTTTTGTTCCATTGATAACGAGCAAATATTAGCATACTTGAAAACAGCCTCCGATGGCAATCGTATCTTGTGTGTTACAAGCTTAGATGGTTATAATCGCCAAGGTGGGCTTGTAAAAATTCCGCTTTGGAAAATTGGTAAAAACGAGTGGGAAAGTTATCGTGTTCATGACTTGCTTACTGGAGCAACATATATTTGGAAAGGAGACACCAACTACGTCGAGCTTGACCCTCAAATTCTACCGTTCCATCTTTTTAGAATCGAAGATATTTAAGCGAATTTAGCAAGAAATCTCACCCATTGCTTTCAGTTAAAACTGACGGCAATGGGTGGGGTCTCTTATTAATTTAAATTCAAACAAAATTAGAATCATTATCCAAGTTAATCATTACATCCACCAATAGTAGCATTTATAATCGTCCCAAACTCAGCTTGGAAACCTGCATTCAGTAGAATACTCCCTCCTGCCCTTAGACTTACATTTGCACCTGATATTATCTGATTACTAGCATTTATCTTTCCCATTGCATGAAATCTTTTATTTTCTGCACTAATGGTATCGTATAAATTTCTTTCAAACCATGTCACATTCATTGTAAAAGTCTTCGTTTTTTGAACACTTTTTTCAGTACAAGTAGCTGAATAAACTTCAGATTCAGAAATATTATTCAATTGAAAGCTTTTTCTATTTAAACCATTCGACCAATTTATTTCTCCATCACAACCTTCAGCAACTAATGTAAAATTGTAAAAGGGTATCACACAAGCTGGACTTTCCAAAGCATTAAATGAGGTTTTTACCACCCAAAAATCAACTTCACCCTTTGAATTATCAGTTTTATCACTCATGATATCTGAATTAGAATTTCCAATAAATACAAATCCAAGGTCATCTGATGGCAATAAAAATTGTTGACCCCAAAAATATAAATTGCCCGTTCCAATTCGCTTATCCCAATATTTTATTCCATCTTCATTGATGGCACATACCCATAAATCCATATCACCTCTGTAGCCCTCTGAAATATCTCCTCCAATATTTGAAATTGTATTTCCTGCTAATAAATATTTCCCATCTATTGTTTTGTATATCGAAGGAATACCTTCACTCCCATATCCGCCATATCTTTTATCCCATAATCTGTTGCCACTCCTGTCTATTTTTAATAACCAAAAGTCGTTATAACCAATTGCGGGAGCAGCCATATCACCGTCTTGGAAAGTATTATCGGCCAAACTACTTATGAAAATATTTCCATCATCAGTTTTTACCAAAGACGGAAACCTTTCACTACCTGTACTACCATATTTTTTATCCCACAAAATACCTCCACTATTATTCATTTTTACTAACCAAATATCATTATCTCCTCTATTCGGCGAGTTTATATCTCCACCCGTTCCTGCTAAATATGAGTTTAATCCAACATAAATATCACCATTTTCAAATTGTAACAGACTAACAATACTTTCGTATTTACTTCCACCTATTGTTTTATCCCACAATTGATTACCAAGTGAATCAATTTTCACTAACCAACCATCAAAGCCAGTTCGTAAATTTTCAGTCTTTTCACCACCATTATTAGAATCTGACTCACCACCTAATAAAAACCCACCATCAATCGTCGGAATCATCATATTTAAGAAATCATTTCCGTTTCCGCCAAATCTTTTATCCCACAATTTATTACCATCTGCATCTATTCGTAATACCCAGTAATCAATTGAAAGCCCTCCATTTGGGTATCGATGTGCATCTTGAGATTTATCGCCACCTTGTAATGAGTTCGAAGTACCACCAATAAGAAAACCGCCATCTAAGCATTTTACAATTGCCTTTGCTCCATCAGCCCCTGCTCCGCCGTAGGATTTATCCCAAGTCTTAGTACCATTTTTATCTATTTTAACTACCCAAAAATCAGAACCACCATTGTTTGAGGACATTTTATTACCAGAAATACCTGAACTTGTATTTCCAGCCATCACATAGCCTCCATCTATCGTTTTTTCAATGCAATAGGCATAATCATCCGAATTTCCACCAAAAGTGTTATCCCACTTCTTACTAGGCCCAGTACCACCAAGATTATTAGGGTACAATTTAATTTGGAAATTATCTTGAGCAATGCAAAAGTTAATTGTAGTTAAAAGTAAAAAAATGAAAGCTTGTAGGAGTTTATTCATGTAAATCTATTTGTTATGCTTTATTTTGTATTCATTGACCTTGACAGGTTATGATACTCAATGGTTGTAAAACTAATTATTTTTTTTCCAATGCCTACATTTCCAGTTATCAGTTCAAATCTTTCTCCATATCATTTATCTTTATTTGTGCGGGAAAAATATAATCTAAGTAATCATTCAACTTGTGTTTTATTGAAAGCAGGCATCAATCATACTTATTTAATTAAAGATGGGGAATTAAAATTAATATTTAGGGTATATAGCTATAATTGGAGAACAGAAAGCGAAATTTTGGAGGAAATAAAGTTACTAAATCTTTTAAAAAGCAATGGTATTTCTATTTCTTACCCGATACTAGATATTTCAGACAAATACCTACAAACTATTGAAGCTCCTGAGGGAAAGCGATTTGCTTTGATGCTTTCTTATGCCGAAGGAGAAAAACTTTTAAATTATGCCGAAGAATTACATTTTGAGGTTGGCGTATTAATGGCCAAAATACATCAAACAAGCATAAATATTTCCTTAAAACGCATTGATTATCATGCACAAAGCCTCATAGGTAAAATCTTTGATTACCTTCCCACTTTCCTCTCAGAAAATTCGGAAGAAATGAATTTTATGCGTTCGACACAAGCTTATTTATGGAAAGAATTTGATAAAATAGATGATTCACAATTAAGAAAAGGTGCGGTTCATTTGGATATTTGGTTTGATAATTTGAATATTTCAAGAAATGGAGAAATAACAATTTTCGATTTTGATTTTTGTGGAAATGGGTGGCTTTGTTTAGATATTGCCTATTATGTATTACAACTCTACAGCACAGAAAAAGATATATCCATTTGCGAATCAAAAGTAAAAAGCTTTTTAGCTGGTTATGAAACAATTACACCAATTTCAGCCGAAGAGCAAAGAATTTTGCCAATGCTTGGTATTAGTCTTTACTTTTTCTACTTAACCATTCAATGTCAAAGATTTGATAATTGGTCTAATACTTTTTTAAACGAAATGTATCTTAAGCGATTTATTAATTTACTAATTAAACGATATTTCGATTTGAATACCTCAAGCATTGATTAGTTTTTGGCTTATTCAAAACATTTACTACTTTTATCCTAAAAGCATCTAATACATGGCAAAACTACCATTATATGATTTTCTAACTGAAAAAGATATTATCTCAACAGAGAAAGCTTCCGAAATCAGAAATCATGATTCAATGCAACCTTTTTCAATTTATTGGGAGCTAAGGCTATTGCTATATCTTGGGGTAATGTTTCTGAGTTCAGGATTGGGTATTTTGATTTACGAAAATATTAATACCATTGGACATAATATCTTAATTGGTTTCATTGCTATTCTTTCTGCGGGTTGCTATTTCTACGCTTTCAAACATCGTAAATCGTTTACTTGGCAAGAAAACCAAGAAACTAATAATCTTGATGACTTCGCACTGATTGGTGGTTGTTTAACCTTTCTCACACTTGAAGGTTATTTACAATATCAATACACTTTATTTGGCACAAGCTACGGAATAGCGGCATTTTTGCCAGCAATTTTATTTTTATTATGTGCTTATATTTTCGACCATCGTGGCGTTTTATCCATGGGTATAACTGCTTTTGCATCGTGGGTTGGTATTAGCATCACTCCTCTACGATTATTAAAAAACAATGATTTTAATAGTGAAAATATTATTATCACTGCATTATTTTTAGGCTTCTTTCTTATTATCATTGGATGGAGCTCAATAATGAAATCACTGAAGAAACATTTTAGTTTTACCTATTTCTTATTTGGAGGAAATTTAGCTTTTATTGCGGCACTTGCAGGGCTCTTTACTTTTGACTATAAATTTATTTATGGTTTAATTGTTGCCCTTTTAAGCTTTTTAAGTATCAAATATGCCCGAACAATACACTCTTACTTATTTTTACTAATGGGGGTAATTTATGGTTATATTGCCTTTACCTATGCAACTTTTGAACTATTACCCAATGAAATAGGCCCATATTTGTATATGTCATACTTTATGCTTTCTGGTATGGGAGTAGTTTTCTTTTTAATTAAAATCAAACGAATTGTAAGACAAAAAAATGAAAGCTTATAACGAAACTTGGGTAGATAATATTAGCTACAGAAAAACTGTAGATGATTGGTATTCTAGAAACTTGATTAGTTCTATTCAACACCAAAAAGCATATGACACTCTACCAATTGGATTTCATCAATCAAATGTTTTTATTAAAATTGGACTTTTTCTATTTACTTGCATTGTTGCTTCTGCTGCATTGGGCTTTATCTCTTTATTTTTACTTGAAATATTGTCTGATACTACGTTTTCCTATTCTGTAATCAGCCTACTTTATGCTTTTGTATTTCTATTTTTTTTAGAATACTTCATCAAAAAAAATAGCTTTTATCGTTCTGGTGTTGATAATGCACTACTTTATGCCACAATTTGTGCATTTTTTGTAGCCATCATTGGTTTTTTAGAAATCAACATACCTATTTGGAGTTATTGCTTAATTGCTGTAATTATCTTATTACCAGCCCTAATTCGTTATGCAGACCCACTTGTAGCATTGGGACTTTATCTTTCACTAATAGGGCTTTGTTTTTTTTCTATTACACAATACAATCTCGGCAAAACCATTATTCCATTTGTAATTATATTAGTTTCAGGAGCTCTCTACCTGACTAATGATTTTTGGGCAAAAAAGGTCCAAAACTACTATTATCAAGATTGTCAGACTATTATCGAAGTACTTACACTTATTACATTCTACTTAGGCGGAAACTATTTTATAGTTCGCGAAGGAAATGCATTTTTAAACGACTTAGACGTATCTGTACAAATAACTTTTGCACCACTATTTTGTATATTCAGTACAATAATCCCCATTTTATATATTATTTGGGGTTTGTTTAAGCATAATCGTTCGATGCTTGTCGTAGGCATGGCAGCTTTGGGATTCGCAATATTTACATTTAGATTCTATAATTCTTTCATTCCAATCCAATGGGCATTATGCATTGGTGGAAGTTTATTAATATGTCTATGTATTATTGCAATACGCTCTTTAAAAGCAGCAAAATTTGGCATAACTTCTGAAGCAATTGGTGTAAATGAGTTAAAAAACTTAGAAGCATTTATAGTGAATCAAGCACTACAACAACCCACCCAACCAAATAAAGTACAGTTTGGGAAAGGTGATTTTGGTGGAGGTGGTAGCGGTAGTAATTACTAAATTTGAATACTATGGTTCAGATTTGAAGATTAATAAACATGGAACTCAAAGAAATAAACATATCAGCTAAGGAAATCCCTAAAGAAGTCAAAGGCTTTGTGTTAAGCCCCTATTTCGGTGATGGCCTACGTATTACCTTTGGGGTATTATTACCAAGTTTAATTCTTGCCCAATTCGGTCTTTTAAAAATAGGAATTACTTTTTCATTGGGTGCTGTTTGTGCAAGTATTGCCGACTCTCCTGGGCCTATCACTCACCGAAGAAATGCAATGTTTCTTACAATTGCTCTTGTTTCTGTCATTTCACTAATTACTAGTTTATGTAGTGGTTCAATCATACTATCTGGCCTTCTCGTAATAATTCTTAGTTTTTTGTGCTCAATGCTTTATATCTATGGGCTACGAGCAGCTTCTATTGGAATTGCCGCATTATTGGTAATGATTATTGGTATTGACGATATTCGTTCTCTTAATGAAATTTTGTTTTATTCACTTTATATTCTAATTGGTGGAATATGGTATGCACTGCTGAGTTTATCAATTTACCAAATAATGCCCTACCGGTTAGCACGATTAACCTTAGCCGAAGCTATTTCAGAAGTTGCTAACTTTATGCGAATAAAGGCTGGTTTTTATCAAGTTGGTATGGACTATGATGCCAATTATAAAAAATTAATCGATGCACAAATTACAGTCAACGAAAAAATTGATGCCGTTAGAGAACAACTTTTTAAAAATCAAAAAATTGTTGAGGAAAGAACCCAAGAAGGGCGTTTACTACTAGTTATTTTCGTTGATATAGTTGATTTATATGAACAAATAATTTCAACCTTTTATAATTATCAGAAACTTCATAAACAATTTGATTCGACCGGCATACTAACCGATTTTGAGCATTTTTTAAATCTTCTTGCTGAACAAATCAACGAAATAAGTGCTTCGCTAAAAGATGGAAGTAGGCCACATTTGAACTTAATGATTCCTAAAAAACTAGATAATTTAAGGTCGAAAATTGAAGAAATTGAAAAAGAAGATTTCCAAAATACAAGCGATTTACCCAATGGGATTGGCATTCAAGCATTGAAAAATATTGAATTAAACATTGAAAACATTCTACTAAGAATTAAAAAAATCAATGCTTATTTTAGAGCTAAACAACAAAAAAAGCTTATTCGTAATGATTTATCAACGAATGCCTTTACAAATAGTCAAGTATATGATTTAGATACATTTTTTGATAATTTGAATCTAAAATCTGAAAACTTTAGGCACGCTTTACGTGTGACTGGTATGATGCTTGTTGGATTTATCATTGCAAAATCAACCCAACTTTTACATAGTAACTGGATTCTATTGACCATTATGGTTATTATGAAACCAGCCTATAGCCTAACAAAAGAACGTAACCTTGACAGACTCATCGGAACAATTGCAGGTGCATTGATTGGGATGATTATTCTAAATTACGTAAACGATAATCGCTGGCTCTTTGCAATTTTATTAGTTTGTATGCTCGGCACATACAGTTTTCAACGTAAAACCTACCTTGTAAGCGTAGTTTTCATGACTCCGTTTATTTTAATCTTATTTGAATTTCTGGGTATGGGAAGCAGGGCCTTACTCATTGAAAGAATTTATGATACCGCAATTGGCGGTGGCCTGGCCTTTGTTGGAAGTTATATCTTTTTACCTCATTGGGAACATAAAAAACTAAAAAATACACTCATAGAAATGCTTGAAGCTAATTTGGCTTACTATCATCAAGTTTCACAAATGTATTTTGGTGAAGAGTACAAACGTGTGCCTTATAAAATAGTAAGAAAAGAGGTTTTCGTTAGAAGTGCCAATTTGGCATCAGCACTACAACGAATGCTTTCCGAACCAAAACATAAACAAATTAGCATCAATGAAGTACATAAATTTTCAGTACTAAATCATTTATTTTCATCTTACGCAGCTACTTTAGCTCTTTATTCGAGAGAACATTTTAATACGCTTCCAGACATTTCTGGACTTGCAACAATTACACAACATACAGAAATATTATTAAAAGAAGCGATAAAAGTGGTTGAAAAAAGTGAATTTGTAGAAAATGATAATATTAAAATATTGAAAATAACATCTTTAAATGATGAAAAAGATGAAAGTGCTATTCTTATTAGTGAGCAATTTATGAATATCCAGAAAGTAGCTTTCGATATTTGTAAAATCTCCGAAAGAATTGAACTTTAGGCAGCAAAGCACGTAATAATTATAGTAGTTCCTTTATCAACCTCACTTTCAACTCTGATAGTACCATTATTTCGTTCAATCAATTCTTTTACCAACACCAAGCCCAATCCTGTACCCTGTTCTCGGGCGGTTCCTAATGTTGAATCAGATTGGTTCAATTCAAAAAGTTTAAGTAATTTCTCTTTAGGAATTCCTACTCCATTATCAGTAACTTTGATAATGGCTTCGTGGCCTACTTCACTAAATTCAAATCTTATAATCCCATTTTCTTTGGTAAACTTAAGTGCATTCTGCAATAAGTTTCTTATGACAATTCTTAGATGATTACTATCAAATAAAATCTCAGCATATTCAGGTATTCTATTATGGACGGCAATATGTTTTGCCTCTAAAAGCGGATAAAAAACTTGAATTTTAGTTTCTATAATTTCCGATAACTTAACCGCTCCTATTTGAGGTTTTATTGCGTCCATTTGTGTGATTGTCCAATTTAATACATTATCAAGTAAATTATTTACATTACTAAGTTGTATATTAAGCCTATTTACAGATTCCGAAAACTCTTCCTGAGTTAATGCTCCCCAGTTGATAAGCATCAAGTAATTTTTGAGGCTTGCTAATGGTGAGCGTAAATCGTGCGAAAGGATTGCTAATAGTTTATTTTTAGTAGCATTAAGTGCAGCTAAGGCTTCTTTTTGAGCATTAATTTCCTGTCGTTTTTTCTGGAGAAATACAGCAAAACTAATGAAAATGATTAAAATCAAAGAAATAGCCAACATTATTATGAGCTGTTGTCTTTTCTCTATTTCTAAAATGGCAATTTCACTTTCTTTCTTTTCCAAATCCATTGCAGCCTTCAACTTGGTTAATTGAACTTTCCCATCTTGTGTCTGCCTTTTATCTCTCAACCATAAAAGAATTTCAGTTAGTTGTTTAGAGGCTTCGTTAGCCTCTTTAAACTGACCTTTCTTCTCATATAGGCCTTGCAAATTTTTTACAAGAAAAAATAAATGAAAGGTATCTATTTTGGGTTTATTAATTTCAATTCTAAGACATTCTTTAAAAGTCTGTTCAGCTTCTTTATACCTTTTTAATTTTGTCTCAAAACGACCAACATCATTCATGTAAACAAATAACCCTTTGGTCTTTTTTAAGAGTGGTCGTGCATCTGAAAGTTTTTTATAGAAGCTATTCGCTTCTTTCATTCTTTTCTGAGACTCGAGTAAATCACAGTAGTCTAAAACTCCAGAAAACCATTGGTCAATATCATTTTTCCTAGATATTTCCAATGCCTCCCTTAAATAAACCTCACCCTTGGCAAATTCTTTCTTCCCTACTAAAAAATTAAATAATATAGCTCTAATATCGTGTTGTATCTTCCAATCATTCGACTTACTGGCGTACTCTAATGCTTTTTGATACAATTCACCGGGATTACCCGTATTTTGATGTCCAGCAATGATTCCAGTTAGTTGATAGCACCTAGCTAAATACAAATAAGAATTACAAGCCTTTGCGGCATCAATACCCTTTGTAAGCCATTCTAAAGCAACTTTATCATCTTTTACATAATATATATTAATATATCCTAGGCCATACATCGCCTGAGCAACAAAATACAAATTCTTAATTTTTTTTGCTAAAGAATAGGATTGGTTTACGAAAAAAATAGCAGAATCAGGATTTTGGTATTCATACTTCATCCCCAAGTCATACAATAATTGGCACTTAGTTGTATCGGCAATTTTTTGTGAAAGTCTTTGCTTAAGGTAAAGAATATCATCTGCTTTTGCAGAAAAATGAACTAGATACAACAATAGGAAAACAACTCGAAAGTTCTTCATCTAAAATCTAAAGTCTATCAATTTGTCCTACTTATCAATTTTCCTTCAATATGTTTCCGTGTTACTTGCATACGATATTGCTCTCCAATTGGAATAATTGTTCCATCAACTAAAATCAGCTCACTTTTTGTGATGAGATTAATAGCTGAACGATTTACAATATACGACCGATGCACTCTAAGAAATCTATCCCCCTTGAGTTGTTCTTCCATTTTTGCAATAGAAAGTATAGGTAAAAATGATTTACTTGTTGTAACAATCTGCAAAAAGTTTTCTTGGGATTTCATATAAAGCACTTCGCGGTATTCTATCTGCACGTAGTTTAGATTTTCACGGATAAAAAAATAAGGCTCAGCATTCGCAGATTCGGGCGGATGAATCATCCTTACTTTAACTCTTTCTATACTTCGAATGAAACGTTCAAGATCTATTGGCTTTAATAAAAAGTCAATTGGAGATACTTCATAACAGTCTAAGGCATAATTAGGGTGAGCAGTTACGAAAATTACCAAGGGAGGAATTCGAATACTTTTTACTAATGCCAAACCTGTCATGTCAGGCATCTCAATATCGCAAATTAGTAAGTCTACTTCCACTTCGGCCATTTTCCCATAAGCTTCCATAGCTGAACTGCAAACACCCACTAGCTCTAAGTTAGGATTCATCTGGACAAACTTCGAGAGAATAGTTTGCCAATCAGGATTATCATCTACAACTAAAGTATTAATCTTCATTCTTTATTTACAATAATAGGCAGGTTACTTAATTAGTTTTCATGTACAAATGGCGTATGTTAATCTACAAAATAGGTCATTCTGTAAACTATTAAAATTTGGATTTGTCCAAATATAGTGCAATCCTTAATTTTGACAAATAATTTCTTTATATAAGTAAAAAAAATATTTGTTGCATATATTTTGATACCTTTAATAAATGAACAAAGCAGAACTAATCCGAGAAATTTCAAATAAAACCAGTATTAGTTTTGAAGAAACAACTTTAATTATTGATTCATTATTTGAAGTTATTAAAGAAGAAGTTCATAAGCAAAAAAAAATTACTTTTAAGGGCTTCGGAGCCTTTTTTCAAAAAAAGAGGGCTACCAAAAAAGTACAATTAATAAAAGAGAAAAAAACAATCACATTGGCTGAACACTATATACCAGCTTTTAGTGCATCAAAGACATTAAAAGTTACAGAATAATTGCTATTGAGTTTTTCGTATCCAAAAAGTAAACTTAAAAAAAGAAAACTCCCAAAACAACCTGTATTTCACAAAACGTAAAAGTATTCACTTTTGCGTTTTCTTATTTTATAGCCTCTATATCTACATCTGTATTACTCTCTTTCCAATAAACACGTAGTACCTTTGCATGTACACCAATGTTTTCAAAATACTGTAACCATGAAAGCTGTTGGTTTGAAAGATTATCGGTAGGTGATTTTACTTCTACAAAACAATAGCTATCGTTATCCCAAATAAATAAATCAGGAAACCCACGCAGATTTTCTACTAAATTTTTCGACATTTCGTGAAGAATATTCTTCAATGCTTCAAATTCTATCAATTCTACCGCTTTCCGTACAAGTAACCAAATTTCATCTATCCAAACTACAAAAGGGTTTGCAATGCCATTTTTTGATTCATATCGTTCGCCCATATAAACCAATAAATCTTGTACATCACTAAACGAATCTAAGTGATTGAGTATAATGTCTTTACGTTTTTCATAAAAATCAGGTAAATATAAATCGGATGGGCGTCTTTGGAATGGGTGGTGAAACGCCACCAAACTCGGGTCAAAAACAATATCCCAAAAAACTAATCCAAAAATAGCACGCCAAAGATGATTCTCAGAAAAAACCGCCAATTTACCCTCTTGTTGGTAATAATCAACTACTCCCATTTCAACTTGGTGCCTAAACTCACGCGAAATGGTAATAGACTCTGCCTGATGCAACCAAGAAGTTGTACTTTTTTTAGTTTTCTTTTTTGTGTTGAGTTTATTCAAAAAATCAATTGCATAAAATTTTTCATCGGCATTCTTCGGATATTCAATCATTTGTTGACACATCGAAAAAGCTTCATCAATATGATTTAACTTTTGTAAAGTACGAACTTGTCTTTCTCGGGAAGGGACTTGTTCTGTAAGTCGATAAACTTGAAGAGCTTCATCTAAAAGCTTACTTCTTTCTAAGAATGTAGCCACCTTTATTATTAATCGCTCGTATGAAGGCTTGGCCACCTCACTCAATTCATGGGTAGTCTCAGCAAAATTCATAAACCAATCGTATATTTCTAGTGGCGGAGCCGTTTCTTTTAGCTGGTTAAATAATTCATTTTGGTCTGTAATTAACCATTTATCTTCGGCATCTTTACGTGTATTAAAACGAGCTACGAGTTTATCATCATCATGACTTTCATATTGGATTAATCCCATATCTCTTACCACAAACTCAGTCATATCAAGATAGCGATTTCCAAAAAATAAGAACTTCATGAAAGTTGTTTCAAACTCAAAACAAACTTTTATGATAGGCTCTAAAGCATTAAGTTTTTCAACGATAAATTCAAACGGGAAAGTTTGGAGAATTGCCTCTACGAGTTCATCTTTTTTTAGTTTTTTCTGTTCTTTAGACAAGTCCGTAAATTGAGAAACTAATTCTTTAGCATTCAAAATACCCAAAATTTCCTTGCTAAATGTTTCGTGTTTGCTTGCCTTTAAATTTTCGATAAACTCACGCTCCAATAATTCATTTAAAAGTGCAGGAATATCAGTCAATTCGGCGTAAGACAATTTATTTATTCGAAAGAAAAGCCCTCTCCTATTCGTAAAGCGAATAAAAAGACATTGAGCATCTTCACTCAAACAGTAGTATTTCCGAAGGAAACGCCATTCATTTTCATTGAGGATATGACGGTACTTTTCTTGAACAAAATCAAGAACATAGTTGAAATATTCGAGGTAATATTTGGGTGGGAGTTCGTTTTGAATCACTTTTTTTGAGCATGAGAATCAATCTAAAAACTATTACTAACACATTTTGGTTCGGTCAGATAATTTATAGTTTTATTTTCAAACCATCGTAGGCAAGTCTAATATTTGAAGGCAACTCTTGCTCAACTATGCTATGAAAGCCCATTTTATGACTGATGTGCGTAAGATAAGTCGTTTCAGCATTTACTTTTTGGGCCACTTCAATAGCTTCTTCCAACGTAAAATGCGAAATATGTTTTTGTCGTTGAAGAGCACCCAAAACTAATACTTTAGTACCATAAACTTTTTCAAGTTCCTCTTCAGAAATAAAGTTTACGTCTGTGATATAAGTAAAATCATTAACTCGATAGCCTAATACTGGTAAGCGATGATGTAATACTTCTATAGGTAGAAAATCAACACCTTTGATTGAAAATGGTTTATTTTCAATTTCATGAACATTAATTAGAGGAACGCCCGGGTATTTTTGTTCATCAAAAGCATAAGCGAATTCTCTTTTGAGTTGATTTAAAACTCTTGGATGTCCGAAAATATCTAAATGTTGAATCCCGTGAAGATAATTATAAGGTCGAATATCATCCATACCAGCAGTATGGTCTTTGTGCTCGTGCGTATAAATTACGCCATCAATGTGAGGGATTCGCTCTCTAAGGGCTTGTTGGCGAAAATCGGGGCCAGTATCAATTACAAAGCTTTTATTATCAACTTCAATCCAAACCGATACTCTAAGGCGTTTGTCACGGTAGTCTAACGAATTACAAACCTCACACCCACACGTAAGTACCGGTATACCGCCTGAAGTACCTGTTCCGAGAAAAGTTACTTGCATTTTAGTTTGAATATATAGATAAGTAAATGATAGAATGGATGTTCAAATAAATTCTAACAAGATATTCTATCATTTACTTATTTGTAAGAGGTGGCAAACCACTAAAAAAAATTACTCAGTAAGTCCTTTAACAACATCAACTAATCTATCGAAATTCAAAGGTTTCATTAAAGCATCATTAAAACCTGCCTCTTTGAAATCAGTATCTGTATAGTTTTTTGCATTGCCAGTGATAGCCACAACTGGAAGTTGAGATTTTTTAGAGTCACTGAGCTGACGAATAGCCTTTACACATTCCATACCATCCATAATAGGCATATTGATGTCTAGCAATAAGATGTCAAAATCTTCTTTATCGAGCAATTGCATCACTTGTTCGCCATTTTTCACGGCAGTAATTTCAAAGTTTTGAAATTCCAAAATCTTTTTGGCTAAGTTTTGAATCACTGAGCTGTCTTCGGCAATTAATACTCGTTTCATTGGATAAGAAAAAGTGTTTTAAATAAAATGGTCCTGATAGATTTTGGTGTAAATATAAGGAAAGATGAAGTTCTACAAAATCAAAACTATGGATAATTTCTAAACATTTATCAATAAGTACGAAAAAAAGTCTTATTTGAACAAATTTTTACTTTTTACTTAAAATATTCATAAAATTTTGCTTGATTCGTGTTCAAATTGAAATTTTATTGATTTTTAAAACTTCCAATGAATCGAATAATTCCCACTGGAAAAAAAATATATTTTGCTTCAGATTTTCATCTAGGAGCACCTTCCCCTGCCGAAAGTCTGAAAAGAGAACGTATCATCATTGATTGGCTTGAGAACATCCGACACGATGCGGAAGTGATTTTTCTCGTTGGTGATTTATTTGACTTTTGGCATGAATATAAATATGTTGTCCCTAAGGGCTCGGTTAGATTCTTAGGGAAACTCGCTGAATTATCAGATTCGGGTATCGAAATAATTATATTTCTAGGAAATCGAGATATGTGGATGAGTGATTACTTCGAAACTGAACTTAAAATTCAAACCATACGAAAACCCCGAGTTTTTACTTTTAATCAAAAAACATTTTATGTGGGTCATGGAGATGGCCTTGGTGCAGATGACATGGGTTACAAAATTTTGAAAGTAATTTTTGAAGGAAAATTACCAAGATTTTTGTTCGGCAGAATCATGCACCCTAATCTCGGAATGAAACTTGGACTTTTATGGACAAAAAACAGTTGGAAAAAGAAACGTAAACCTGAACAATTCAAAGGAGAGGAAAAAGAACATTTAGTGCAGTATTCTAAAAGAATAGAAGCTCAAAATCACCATGATTTTTATGTTTTCGGTCACCGTCATACTGTAGTCGAAATGGATATTTCATCAAATGCCAAATATTTCAACTTAGGCGATTGGATATGGCATTATAGCTATGCTGTTTTTGATGGTGAAAAAATGCAACTACATAATTATCAACCTAAAGAATGATTTTCTTAAGCGTAAGAAATAAGCCTTTCACCGAGTAATGAATTATTCAATACATTTTGTTTCATTGCTTCTTGGAAAATATTCAGTTTAAAAGTTTGTTTGATGCTTTGTAACTGATTATAACTGTGACAATCTGTACCCCAAAAAACTGCTAGATTTTTACTGATGATAAACTCCGCAATTTCCTGAGCTTGTTTCGAATAATAACCTGTTAGCGAGCCTATATTTAGCTGAAAAATAATCCCATTGAGGATCAAACGTTCTATGATATTTTTATCTTGTAAACTTATGTATCTTTCAGGGTGAGCTAATACAGGTGTGTAACCTGCTTGTCTAATTTTGGTGGCGGCTTCAATAATGCAAGAAACCTTAGAAACAAACGAAACCTCAAATAACAAATATTGCCTACTTCCGCCAAAAGTAAGAACCTCACGGCGTTCGATTAATCTAAATAAATTATCTTCAACATAATATTCAGCGGCAGCTTCCAGCTCCATCTGAATATTTTGCTGTAAAAGTGTAGATTTTAAAATTTGAAGAGAATTGAGTATGCCTTCTGTTGTATTATTATAATACCCAGACATTACATGTGGCGTTAGTATAAGCTTACGATAACCGATATCATACATTTCTTGGATAATCTCAATACTCTGCTCTATATCAGTAGGACCATCATCTAATTGTGGGAGTAAGTGTGCGTGTATATCAACTCTCAAGTGGCTATTTTGAGTATTAGTTTCTTTACTCAAATCGCCCCTTCTAAATATCGACTTAAACATTATGGATGGTTTTATTGATTTCTTTGGTTTCAATCAACACCCTAAAATAATTAGGGTGTTGACTAGCTGATGAGTCCCAAGACCATGCCAAATACCTACTCCGGTAAATAAAAATAGCAAGCGGTAGTATACGCTTGCTATAAATGATTTTGCAGTAATTATTTACTTAAATTACTATTTTGGTATAATTTATGATAGCATAACATTAAAAACCTTTCGAAATAAGCTCCTTGAATGTTGGTAATTCTAAATCTTTCTCCGAAACGTTCGGATTCGTAATTCCCCAATCAATATTCAAATCAGGGTCATTCCAAATAATTCCACCTTCTGCGGCTTTATTATAAATATTTGTACATTTATAGGTAAAAATCGAATCCTCTAAAGCAGCAAAGCCATGAGCAAAACCTTCGGGAATAAATACCATATTTTGCAACTTTGAATCGAGAACAAAACGTTCGTATTTTCCAAAAGTTGGCGAGTTTGGACGAATATCTACTGCAACATCAACTACCTTTCCAGTAATAACCCTAACTAATTTTCCTTGAGAATAAGGTTGGCTTTGGAAATGTAAACCTCTTAAAACTCCAGCAGTAGAAAATGATTGATTATCTTGTACGAATGTAAAAGGAATTCCGTTTTCAGCAAAAATATTGTGTCTATATGATTCGAAGAAATGACCACGGGCATCGCCAAAAATTTTAGGAAATATTTCGATAAGTCCTTCGATACTTGTTTTTCTAAACTCCATTATGATGGTTAATTTTTGAGTAGAATAATTTATATTTGGATTTACTGTACGATATAGGTATTTATATTTTCACTACAAAAGTAATATTTAGTAAATAAAATCATTTTATTTTTCTGATTAAATCACATAAATTATAGAAATTTGCTCAAAAATCAGTAGATAATGACAAAACAACAGCTTTTCGAGCAAATTACTCAAAAAAACTCTTATTTGTGTGTAGGTCTTGATACCGATATCAAAAAAATACCTTCGCACCTCCTCAAAGAAAAAGACCCAATTTTTGAATTTAATCGCCAAATCATAGACGCTACTGCTCAGTTTGCCGTTGCTTACAAGCCAAACATTGCATTCTACGAAGCTTTGGGAGCTAAAGGTTGGGAAAGTCTTCAAAAAACGATTGAATACATTCCTGAAGAATGTTTCACGATTGCAGACGCCAAACGTGGAGATATTGGGAATACCTCAAGTCTTTATGCTCGAACATTTTTTGACAAATCTTCTTCTGGATTAGATTTTGATTCGGTAACGGTTGCTCCGTATATGGGTAGCGACTCTGTTATTCCATTCTTAGAGTTTGAAGGGAAATGGGTAATTCTTTTAGCTCTTACATCTAATGATGGTGGTGATGATTTTCAGCAATTATTAGTCAATAGTGAGGAATCTGAAATAAAAAATCTATACCAACAAGTAATTTTAACTTCACAGAAATGGGCTGATAGCGAACGAATGATGTATGTAGTGGGTGCGACAAAAGCAGATAAACTACTTAAAATCAGAGAAATAGCACCTGAACATTTCTTACTCGTTCCGGGAATTGGGGCACAAGGAGGAAGCTTAGAAGAGGTATCAAAATATGGAATGAATAAACAATGTGGTTTACTGGTTAATTCTTCAAGAGCAATTATTTATGCTTCTTCTGGAGATGACTTTGCAAAAGTTGCAGCCCAAGAAGCTCAATTAGTGCAAGAAGAAATGGCAAAATATTTACAAATGTATTTGTAATTTTTGCTCAAATTTTCCAAATTGTTCGACTAATCCAACAATTTGGAAAATTATCCCACTAACTTTTTTATGAACGAAGCATTTCTGCACTACCTATGGCAATTTCAACAATTTGAAAAATCAGATTTACGTACTTCAACTAAGGATACGATTACTGTTCTAAAAACAGGATTCTATAATACCAATTCTGGTCCAGATTTTATTAATGCAAGAATATTAATCAATGAAATAGAATGGGTCGGAAATGTAGAAATTCATATAAAATCCTCAGATTGGAAAGTTCATAAACACCAAGAAGATGAAGCCTACAACAATGTGATTCTCCATGTAGTTTGGGAAAATAACCAGCTTATTGTTAGACAAGATGGTAGTTTGATTCCAACCCTAGAATTGAAGTCAATTACAGACTTTGAACTTATTAATAAATATCAGTATTTAATTGATAATCAATCAATAATCCCTTGTCAGGAAGCATATTCGAAGGTGTCTGACTTATCAAAATTTGCAATGCTTGATAAGGTTCTGACCAAACGACTACAACAAAAAGCAGCCATTGTAAATGAACTTTTTGAAAATAATAAAGGAGATTGGGAAGAAACAGCTTACCAATTATTAGCGAGAAACTTTGGTTTCAAACTCAACTCTGATGTTTTTCTTAGGCTCGCTCAAAACCTTCCGCTAAAAGTGCTACAAAAACATCGAGATAATCTCTTTCAAATTGAGTCTATGTTTTTTGGGCAAGCTGGTTTAATTGAGATTTATGATGAATATGCTGAAAAACTAAGTCAAGAGTATGAATTCTTTGCCATAAAGTTCTCTTTGAAAGCAAGGCAATTGAATTCATACGAATGGAAGTTTTTACGTACACGTCCGGCAAATTTCCCCACAATCAGATTGGCACAACTGGCTAAATTAGTCACGCAACAACAGAGTTTTTTCTCACTATTTACTCAAAGTAATTCGATTGAAGAAATACGTAATGCATTAAAAATTGAGCAATCATCTTACTGGCAAGAACATTTTAACTTTGGTAAGACTTCCAATAAAAAATTATTGGGTCTGGGTATAAGTTCTATCAATAACATTATAATTAATACTGCTATCCCATTGTTGGCTTTTTACGCAGAAAAGATAGGAAATCATGAATTAATAAATCGGTGTATCAACTTTTTAGAAAATTTACCCGCCGAAGAAAATAGTATTTGTGATATTTGGAAGAATATGGGTTTAAGCATCAAAACAGCTTTCGATTCACAAGCGAGTATTGAGCTTTACAATAGTTTTTGTACAAAAAAGCAGTGTTTACAATGCAATATTGGAGTAGAAATACTAAAAAACCCTCCCGAATGAGGAGGGTTTGAGAAAAACATCTTAAGTACGATTTACCATCGAAACACCAGATACTAATAATATGATACCTAATACTGCTGGAGCGATTTTTCTTGCACCTTTTACAGCCAAACCCATGACTGTATCATTCGTTGACATAAAAGCTACACAAGCAAACAACAATAGCAAAAGTCCCATTCCAGCTAGGATACCACCTAACATTCTTTTAAATTTAGTTCCGTCATTCATATCAGTTAATTATTTTCGAGTTTAGGTATTTCTGTTAAATATCTTACATCTTCTTTTGTTTTTACAGGCTTAAGGTTAAGTTTTGCTCCTTCATTTAAAATAAACTCAAAAGAAGGGCCAAATTCATTGGGAATGATGCCTTCCAAAACTGCCTCCCGAAGGGCAAGTTTTATGGTTCCCACTTCTCTTGAAGGTTTCAAATCAAAAACTTCCATGATTATCTCACCAGTAATAACTGGCTGAAAATTACGAAGTTTATCTTTTTCTTCCAACTCAACAAGCATTTCCTCAACTTTATCGAAGTTGGCTAAGTATTTTCTTACTTTATTAGAATCTTTTGAGGTAATATCTGCTCTACACAAAATCATTAAAGCTTCTAAGTCTTCACCTGCTTCAAACAATAAACGGCGTAATGCAGAATCAGAAATGCCTTCTTTCGCTAAGGCAATTGGACGCAGATGCAAACGCACTAATTTTTTAACCATTCTCATTTTACCATCAAGTGGTAATTTGAGTTTACGGAAAATATTGGGAGTCATTTTAGCTCCTAATTCTTCATGTCCGTGAAATGACCAACCTATTTTTGGATGAAACCGTTTGGTAGCAGGTTTAGCAATATCATGCAAGATTGCCGCCCAACGTAACCATAAATCACTAGACTTAATCGCCACATTATCAAGCACTTGCAAAGTATGATAAAAATTATCTTTATGGCCTTTTCCATCATGAGTTTCAACACCTTGAAGCTCACAGAATTCAGGAAAAATAATTTGGAGCAACCCAGTATAAAACAACAACTTAAAACCGTAAGATGGTGTCTTTGATAAAACTATCTTATTTAATTCATCGGTAATTCTCTCTTGGGAAACAATTCCGATGCGGTCTTTCATAGACGAAATTGCATCAAAAGTAGGACCATCAATATCAAATCCTAATTGAGAGGCAAACCTCACAGCACGCATCATACGGAGCGGGTCATCAGAAAAAGTAATTTCTGGGTTGAGCGGTGTTCGGATAATTTTTCGTTTAATATCTTCTACCCCACCAAATGGGTCAATGAGTTGCCCGAAATTTTCTTTATTAAGCGAAATACCCAAAGCATTAATCGTAAAATCTCTGCGATTTTGGTCGTCTTCTAATGAACCATCCTCTACCAAAGGTTTACGAGAATCATAACGATACGATTCTTTTCTTGCACCCACAAACTCAATCTCTATATCGCCCGATTTAATTTGGGCAGTACCAAAATTCTTGAAAAAACTCACATACACATTATCGCCTAATTTACTGGCTACTTTTTCAGCCAAAGCGATACCACTTCCCAAACAAACCACATCAATATCTTTATTTGGTCGGTCGAGGAATAGGTCTCGTACATATCCGCCAATCACATATGCATCAATTTCTAAATCGCTTGCGGCATTGGCGATTACTTCAAAAATTGGGTCTTTTTGTAAACTTTCTCTAAAATTCAATGTCAAAATTGGTAGTTCTGTTTGCAAAGGTACAAAGGATTGAAGACCTAAACAATTTCGACTGAAATATTGCAGAAAAGCTAAGGAAAACAAAGCAAAAAATGTAAATTTGAGGCTTATAAGATAAAGTCAGTGAATAAATTTACTAACTATTTGAACAGAGGAAAAATACAAAAAGCACCAAGATTATAATCGTTTTAAAATAATATATCCTTTGTTCGATTAGAGAGCGATTTCAATCGCCATTTTTATCCAAAACAAACCTCAAACATGACTCCCAATATTCCTGAAACAAACCAAACTCGTATCGTCATTATTGGTGCGGGATTTGGTGGATTAGCTCTTGCACAACAGCTCGCCAAACACGACGTACAAATTGTTTTAATTGATAAAAATAATTACCATCAATTTCAGCCTCTTTTTTATCAGGTAGCTATGGCTGGCCTCGAACCGAGTTCGATTTCTTTTCCACTCCGAAAGATTTTTCAACGCAAAAAGAATGTCCATATCAGAATTACGAAGGTAACTCAAGTAAATACCGAACAAAAAATTCTGACAACTGAATTAGGTGAATTAAGCTACGATTATTTGGTAATTGCGGTTGGAGCCGATACCAATTTCTTTGGTATGCAAAATATCATCGAAAATGCTATGCCCATGAAATCTGTTTCGGAGGCTATCTATCTGAGAAACAAGGTTTTACAAAACCTTGAAGATGCTCTTACTGCTACTGATGCCGATACAAGAGAAGGCTTAATGAATATGGTTGTTGTGGGTACTGGCCCGACTGGAGTGGAAGTTTCGGGGACTTTGGCTGAAATGAAACGTTTGATTTTGCCCAAGGATTATCCTGAATTGGACTTTAATCAAATGAAGATTTATTTATTTGGTTCTTCAGCAGAGGTTTTGGAAGTGATGTCGGATGAGGCTTCTGTAAAAAGTAAAGAATACCTCGAACGCTTAGGTGTAATCGTAAGAAATGGTGTGAGAATTACAGATTTTGATGGAAAATATGCTTACACACAAAGTGGAGAAAAAATCAGAACCAACAATGTTGTTTGGGCGGCGGGTATCAAAGGAAACGTAATTGAAGGTTTTGCAAAAGAAGCCTACGGACCAGGTAATAGACTGAAAGTCAATCAGTTTAATCAAGTGGAAGGCTTTAATGATATTTTTGCCTTAGGCGATATTGCATTAATGAGTGGCGACCCTAAATTCCCGAATGGGCATCCACAGGTTGCTCAGCCAGCTATTCAACAAGGTAAACTTTTGGCTAAAAACCTTTTTAAAATGATGCGAAAAGAAGAACCAACTGGCTTTGAATATAATGATTTAGGCTCGATGGCTACGGTTGGAAGGCATTTGGCAGTGGTAGATTTACCTTTCTGGAAATTTCAAGGTGCTTTTGCTTGGTATGTGTGGATGTTTGTGCATTTAATGGCCATTTTAGGTGTAAAAAACAAAGTAATGGTATTTATCAATTGGCTTTGGAATTATATTACATATGACCAATCACTAAGGTTAATTATTAAACCAAAAATAAAACAATAATTGTAGGGCAAGTTTCAAACTTGCCTTTTTTGTTGAAGTAACTTTCAATGATTTTATGATTGTCAAGCTTAGCAGGTTTCCTGAAACTCGTATTCATATATTAAATCAAGAAAGATAAAAAAATCCATTTTTGCTAATTTGACAAGTTAAAAACTTGTCCTACAAATACTAAAACTGCTTTAAATAAGTTCTTGGCGACATTTTCATTCGTTTTTTAAATTGTCGGTTAAAATTAGAGACATTATTAAAACCGCTTGAAAAACAGATTTCCAACACACTTTTTTCATTACTTTGCAACATTCGGCAAGCATGACCAATGCGAATATCATTCAAGAAATCGGAGAAAGTTTTTCGGGTTCTCAGTTTGAAGAATTTACAAAAGGCATTGGGTGTCATGTTGGCAATTTCAGAGATTTCTTCCAAAGAAACTTCTCGCTCAAAATTTTTCATTAAAAACTCAAAAACTGCATTAATTCGTTGATTATCAACTTCTTTTTGTGGACTTTGATAAGAAACACTCGATAAAAATTCTTTGTTCGCCGATAAATGAATCTCATTGAGTATTTGTAAGAAAATCATAAGTTTTTCAAATCCTTGCTTATTTTCGATTGATTTTACGAGATTAGTCACCTCATTTGCCTCATAATTCCTAATTCTGATTCCCCTTGAAGCTTCCGTAAGTAAGTGTCTCAAATGCTGTGTTTCGGGGATGTCGAAGAAATTATCTCCTAATAAATCTCCTCTAAAATAAACCGAAATAGAGTGTGCTCTTAGGCTTTCTGAATAATATTCAGAATCATTTCTAAAAACATGAGGCAGATTGCTTCCTAAAAAATAAATATCATAAGGTTGAAAACGCTCAACATTATCACCCACGAACTGCGTACCAGTACCTTCAAGAATAAGCGTAATTTGCCATTCAGGATGAAAATGCAGTGTATCATAGAAATAGGGTAAATCATCAACTTGCACACGAAATGATTCGGTTTCGGTTTTGGGTATTCTGAATAATAGTGGTTTCATTTTAAATCTACGTTATTACATCCCCCTGCTCCCATTATAGGGGAGAGTTTTGTTCTCGTATAAAAAATCCCTATATGAAAAGAGTAAGGGGGATGTTGTTCAAAGACCACAAGCAATTAAATACTAATTTATTCAATATTAAGATTTATTCATAAAAAATGAATAATTTAGTATAACTATTAGTGAATTTAAGATAAGTTTTTATTTTCTCTAACATCTAATTTTGTCTTATTAATTTAGAAAAGAGTATTTTTTTCTAAATTCTATCATTAATTAATTATATCACTTACTCTTTGCAATATGAAACCATCTTGGATTGGCGTATATCCTGCCGTAACGACTCCTTTTTTTCAAGACGAAAGCCTTGATTTAGATATGTTTAACTTCAACATCGAAAAACAAATCGAGGCAGGAGTTCATGGAATTATTATTTGTGGCTCGTTGGGAGAAAACGGAACCCTTACAACTGATGAAAAACTAACCTTGCTTGAATCGGCAAAGAAAACTATTGCTGGACGAGTTCCATTGGTTATTTGTATTGCAGAGTGCATTACTCGTGAAGCAGTAGCTATCGCTAAAACCTACGAACAAGCTGGTGCAGATGGCTTTATGTTATTACCTCCGATGCGTTATTCGGCTGATGAACGTGAAATTCTTCATTATCTTCACCGTGTAGCCGATTCCACTGATTTGCCTGTATTGGCCTATAACAATCCATTGGCTTACAAAAATTTTATTTCGATACCAATGTTTCATGATTTAGCTGCGAATCCACATTTCGAGGCTATGAAAGAATCAACTGGTGATATTCGTTATATGACAGATATCATTAATGAATTTGGTGGTCGCTTCAAAATAATGTCAGGAGTTGATGATTTAGCTTATGAAAGCCTTGTCATGGGTGCCGATGGTTGGGTAGCAGGTTTGGTAGATGCTTTCCCAAGAGAAACCGTCGTAATTTATGAATTAGTAAAACAAGGACGCTACGAAGAAGCTCGTGCAATATATCGTTGGCACTTCCCTTTGATGCACTTAGATGTGTCAACTAAATTCATTCAAAATATTAAATTAGCCCAAGTTGCTACTGGACTTGGCACCGAATGGGTACGTGAACCACGCTTACCATTGGCAGGTGAAGAAAGAGAAAGAATCTTGAAAATCATCAACGATTCTTTAGCAACAAGACCAGTTTTACCACAAATCTAACATCCCTACACTTTTTTGTTAATATGCATGGTGTGTGAATAACAAACTGTGGGACCGACTATTTAACACTTTGATAATCAATAGATTAACTAGTCTGTTTCACAGTTAAAAAAATCTATTAACTATGACAAAATCATTCTTCTGTATTGATGCTCATACTTGCGGTAATCCTGTACGTTTAGTGGCAGGTGGTGGCCCCAATTTAGAGGGTAAAAATATGTCGGAAAAACGTCAGCATTTTCTACGAGAATATGACTGGATTCGTAAAGGTTTAATGTTTGAACCTCGCGGGCATGATATGATGTCGGGAAGTATTTTATACCCACCCCATGACCCCGAAAATGATGTTGCAGTACTTTTCATCGAAACATCGGGTTGCCTTCCAATGTGCGGGCACGGCACGATTGGTACGATTACAATAGCCATCGAACATGGACTAATTCAACCTAAAAAGCCAGGTTTTGTTCGAATGGAAGCACCAGCGGGCTTAGTTCTAATTGAGTATAAGCAAGAAGGCAACAAAGTAAAATCAGTTAAATTGACCAATGTTGCGTCATTTTTGGCTGCAGAAAATATTGAAGTCGAATGTCCAGATTTGGGAACGTTAAAAGTTGATGTAGCTTATGGTGGAAACTTCTACGCCATTGTTGATGTACAGGAAAACTTCCCGGGTTTAGAACATTTTAAAGCTGACCAATTAATTGCTTGGGCAAGAGTTCTACGCGAAAGAATCAATGAAAAACATACTTTTGTTCACCCTGATAATCCGACAATCAATGGCTTAAGTCATATTGAATGGACAGGAAAAGTAATTGACCCTACTTCAACTGCTCGAAATGCAGTATTTTATGGCGATAAGGCGATAGACCGTTCGCCTTGTGGCACCGGGACTTCGGCTCGCATGGCACAATGGGCAGCCAAAGGCAAACTCAAAGCTGGCGATGAATTTATTCATGAAAGCATCATTGGTAGCAAGTTTATCGGTCGAATTGAAGGAACAACAAAAGTGGGGAATATTGATGCAATCTATCCAAGTATCGAAGGTTGGGCAAGAATTTATGGTAATAATACCATAACTATTGATGACCAAGATGACCCCTATGCATTTGGTTTTCAGGTGATTTAACCCCAAGCCCTAAAGGGTTGCGAAATACTAAAATATTAAATTAGAATATGAAAGCAATAATAGAGAATACCGAAAACTCTCTTATAGGTCATTCTGAAAAGTCGACTAGGGATATTACCATCATCGGCAGTGGAGTAATTGGCTTATTTTCAGCTTATTACTTGAGTAAAAAAGGATATGAAGTAACAATCATCGAACGAACAAATGGTGATGATAGCTGTTCGATGGGCAATGCAGGAATGATTGTTCCGAGCCATTTTATTCCTTTGGCTGTACCGGGTATGATTGAAAAAGGTATTCGTTGGATGTTTAACGCTGAAAGTCCCTTTTATGTAAAACCACGCTTGAGTGTAGATTTAATTTCGTGGGGTTTGAAATTTTATCAAGCAGCCAACAAAAAGCAAGTTGAACGTGCAATGCCTGCCCTTCGTGATATTAGTTTGTTGAGCAAAGCACTTTATCAAGACTTATCTAAAGATGCAGCATTTAACTTTGCTTTTGAAGAAAAAGGCTTAATGATGCTTTGTAAAACTGAACACTCTTTTGAGGAGGAGGTCGAAGTAGCACATCAGGCAAAAGAATTAGGTCTTGAAACAAAAATTCTTTCAGTAGCAGAATTACACAAACTCGAACCTGAAGTAAAACCCGATGTTGCAGGAGCAATTCTCTATACTGGCGATGCCCATTTATACCCAAACCAGTTGGTCAAGAATTTGAAATCTTACCTTATAAATAAGGGTGTAAAGTTTCTTTATAATACTGAAGTAACAGGTTTTGAATTTGAAAAAAAGGAGATAAACAAAATAAAAGTTAAGCAAATAGCAGGAAACTCAACTAAGAATTTAGAACTTAAAACTCAGAACTTAGTTATCGCTACTGGTTCTTGGTCGCCTAATTTAGCAGAAATGCTTAATATTGGTTTGCCCATGCAAGCAGGTAAAGGTTATAGTGTAACCTACCAGCAAAATGAGGGTCAAAAACTAAATATTCCTTCAATTCTGTTAGAAGCGAGAGTAGCTATTACGCCAATGTCTGATAACTTGATTCGTTTTGGAGGAACAATGGAAATTGGTGGAATCAATGATGAAATCAATATGAATCGAGTGCGAGGAATCATCAAAGCAGTGCCAAACTTTTTCCCGAATTATGATATCAAAATGCCTGAAAAAGAGCAAGTTTGGTATGGACTTCGTCCATGTTCTCCCGATGGTTTACCCTACATCGGACGAACCAATAGCTATAAAAACTTAATCATTGCCTCTGGACATGCCATGATGGGCCTTAGCCTTGCTCCCGCAACTGGTAAGTTAGTTCAAGAAATCATAGATAATGAAAAAAATAGTATTGATATAAGCCTTTATAATCCTGAAAGATATGATTGATTAATTGAATCATAAATTATTTTAAATAAATTTTATCCTCTTTAAATCTCAATGATTTGGAGAGGATTTTCTTTTTATACTCATTCATAACTCATTAAGAATGAGACAAATTATCTTGATTATACATCATCCATGATAGATTTTCAAAAAATGTTTTTTTAAGCTATATTGCTTGATATTTGTAACAATAAAATCAAAAACTATCTTTAATAGGTACAATCTTAATTTAAAATGTAGCTTATATGATAACATTAGATGAGTGGAAGACAAATAAAGAAAAATGGCAAGATAAAGACTTGGCCTTGATGGCTTCTGATGATGGATGGAAAAAGCGAAGTCAAAAGAATGACATTACAATTTGGCAGCAATCTTTTCCCGACGATAAAAACGATTTATTCAAATGGCGATTACCTAAGGTGGCGGCCAATCACCACGAAGTTTTTGATGTATTTATCAATAAAATGATTGATTATCACCATTATTGGACATCAGAATACACAGGTGGGTATCTTGTAAAAGAAATTGACGAAAATACACAAATCATTTATCAACAATTTAACCCTAATAAACCATTTATTTCAAAACGTGATTTATTGTATATTCAATGGTCAAGAATAGTTGATAAAAAAACAATTCAAACCTGTTTTAGGTCAATTATTTGGGACGAAATTCCTGTACCTAATGGCTACGAGCGTATTGATTGGTGGGGTGGACATTTATTTGAAGCTAATCCTGATGATTCAAGTCAACTAGTATTTATTGATAGAGAAAACCAAGGTGGTTTTTTCCCTTACTTTATGATGAATTTAGTAATGCCTCAATATCTCATTTATCAATATGAAAATATCATTTCTTTTTTTGAAAAAGGAGGCACAAATGCACATCAAAAACTCCCAGCTGCTCAAAATTCTGCCCTGAAAATCAAATATCAATAAACCGAAATTAATTAAAATGCAAATCTTCAACTGGCTATCTGATAAAGAAGCAATTATTAATCAAATTTGGACAATTACCTTAATTGCCACGGTTGTACTATATATATTATGCAACCTCCTTCCCGATAGAATAGTAGGAATGTTTTTACCATTACATAATGTTTTCAAACCACAAACTAATATTGATTTAGACTATCAATCAATTGGTTATGTTCTTTTGCATACCACTTGGGCTACACGCATCACTCATTCTACAATCATTATCGAAGCTGTTTTATGGTTTGTTATTTTTGAAAGTTGGCATTGGACTATACCCTTCGCTGCATTAACAATGATAGTTATTCAGTCAGTTTTAATTGGTGATAAAAAATTCGGAATTGCTTTTATAGTTATTGGTTTATTGACCTATTTTGGGGCAGTTTTTACTATCCAACTTTGGGAAATAACAAATGCTGTTTTAATCGCAAAAGTTTTATTGATGTTGGGCGGTTTAATGCGAATGCTCAGTCATTCAGCGGAGTTAGTTCCTCCTCTATTAATAAATAAAACTGACCAATTTGAAAAATTAGACTTGAATAAAATAACATTTAGGCTACTTCTTTCCTCTCCTATTGGCTACATCGGTGAATTTGGTAGTAGCTTACCTAATCGAATTTTACCCATTCAAGTAAACTATATCAATCAAACACTTTTTGGCATTACTCCTGAAAAAAATCTGTCGTGGAATGAGATTTCAGAATCGGCTAAAAAGGTTTTGTTAGGTGGATATTCAAAATTAAATTCATTGAATAAATATTACGAAAGTGTTAATGGAGGTAAATAAATCGATTACTTAATTCATAGTAAATTGACCAAAAAATAAATTTCTAAATCATTAAACTGTAAAATATGACGATATCTTTTTTTTAACTTAATTTTACATTTAACTATTTCCCAAACACTTCAATTCCTTAATCAACAAATGACCCTAACCAACCAAAAACACTTATTTTCGCTCGATGAAAGTATAACTTACCTCAATGGAGCGGCCTACTCTCCTACCCTCAGAAGTTCTGTTCAACGAGGAATCGAAGGAATTAATCTCAAAGCATCAAATACTCACCTAATAAAAGGCTCAGACCATTTTACGTTACCTCAAAAAGTACAAAAGCTTTTTGCTCAAATTATAAATGAGCCTGATTATGAGCGAATTGCCATCATTTCCTCTGTGTCTTATGGGATGGCAGTAGTTGCCCATAATGTACATCGCTTGCCAAATCTTAAAAATAAAACACACATTATACAGATTCAAGATGAATTCCCGAATAATGTATATGCTTTCGACCGAGTTTGTCAAGAACATCATTTAGTCTATAAAACAATAGCTAAACCAGAAGTTTTAGAGAATCGTGGTGGACTATGGAATCAAGCTGTTTTAGAAGGTATTAACAACGAAACAGCCATGGTGGTTATGCCTCACATTCATTGGATTTATGGTGTAAAATTCGATTTGAAAGCCGTTTCGAAGCGTTGCAAAGAAGTTGGTGCCTTATTGATTATTGATGGTACTCAATCAGTTGGAATATTAGATTTTGACATTCAAAAAATTCAACCTGATGCACTTATTTGTGCTGGGTATAAATGGCTTTTAGGGCCTTATAGTATTGGAGCAGCTTATTTTGGTGAGTTTTTTGATGAAGGAGTTCCAGTTGAGGAGTCGTGGATGCATCGAAAAGATAGTGATAATTTTGCCCAACTTATTCGTTATGAGCGAGCTTACCGCCCCAAAGCTCAACGCTACAATATGGGGGAGCACTCACAATTTATTCAAGTGCCCATGTTTGAAGATTCACTAACACAGCTATTGGCATGGGGAATAGAAAATATGCAATCATATTGCTCAGAAATCATTGAAAAACCTTTAATAGCACTTCAAGAATTAGGTTGTTGGGTTGAAGAAAGTAAAAATAGAGCCAATCATTTATTAGGCATTTCTTTACCAAAAGAGATTAATAATCAATCATTTACAGATAAACTTGCCGCAAATAAAATTATAGTTTCCAATCGTGGCGTTGCGATTAGAGTATCACAAAATATTTATAATTCTGAAGCTGACTTATGGAAATTGGTTGAGGTTTTAAAAAATAGTTTATAACTTATTTCAAATTCCTTTATAGCTATAAAACTTTCATACATGTATTTAATAACAAAAATCAGTATTTGTAAACGTAGTCTAAAAGTCATTTTGTTTTTTTTCCTCTTTAGCCAGCAAGTAGGATATGCACAAAATAAAATCTGGGAATCATTAGCACTCGAACCTACGGTTGTAGGACAAAGATTTATTATCCCCGAAAAATACAAGGTATTTAAATTAAATGTTAATGCATTAAAAACATCTTTGAGTAAGGCTCCTTTAGAAAATTCAGCTTCTGCAAGACTTGCAGCAATTAGTTTGGAAATCCCAATGCCTGATGGTAAAATAGAACCTTTCTTTATAGTAGAATCTCCAATCATGGAAGAAGGGCTTGCTGCCAAATTTCCCGAAATAAAAACTTATGCTGGTTACAGTATTAATAATCCTAGCATTAGCGGCCGTTTTGATTTCACATCCTCAGGCTTTCATGGAATGATTTTTTCTACAGAAGGAATATTTTTTATTGACCCTTATAGCCGTGGTAATATTGAGCATTACATAGCTTATGATAAACGAGATTATACCTCAAAAAAAGCATTTAGCTGTAGCTTCGACCCTCAAATTCATAGTGTTAATATTGATACCCCAACTAATCCTAAACAAAATAGGATTTTATCACCTAATATTACCAATACTCAAATCGGAGACGGTGTTTTACGTAATTATCGCCTTGCACTGGCTGCTACTGGAGAATACACAGCTTTTCATGGCGGCACAGTGGCTCTGGCCTTAGCTGCCCAAGTAACAACAATGAATCGTGTGAATGGCGTTTTCTTGAGAGATTTTGCCGTAAAAATGAATATTGTTGCCAATAATAACTTAGTTGTTTACACAAATGCAGCTACAGACCCCTACACAAATGATGATGGAGGTACGATGTTATCGGAAAATATCAATAACTTAAATTCGGTAATTGGTAGTGCAAACTATGATATTGGACACGTTTTTAGTACTGGTGGAGGTGGAGTTGCCTACTTGGGAGTTCCATGTAGTTCTTTTAAAGGTGGGGGTGTAACCGGCTCTGGAGCACCCATTGGCGACGCTTTTGATATTGATTATGTAGCACACGAAATGGGACATCAATTTGGCGGAAATCATACCCAAAATAACAATTGCAATCGTAATTCAACTACCGCATTTGAGCCTGGAAGTGGCTACAGTATTATGGGTTATGCTGGTATTTGTTCACCAAATGTTCAAAATAATAGCGATGCTCACTTTCACGGAGGAAGTTTAAGCGAAATGCTCACTTTTATTACAGGCTCGGGAAATTCTTGTGCCACAAAACCCGCCTATACGAATGCAAAACCAACAATTAATTCCAACACAGCAAGTCAAACAATTCCCAAAAGCACCCCATTTATGCTTTCAGGACTTGCAACTGACCCCGACGGGAACGCTTCTTTAACTTATTGTTGGGATCAAATGGATACGCAAGTAGCTACACAACCGCCCGTTGGAACAGCAACTGGAGGCCCAAGTTTTAGAGGTTTTTCTCCTGTAAGTAGCGGTACTCGCTACTTTCCAAAGCTGAGTGATTTAGTAGCTAATGTTTCACCAACTTGGGAAGTTTTACCAACAGTTGCACGCACACTTAATTTTAGATTAGTTGTTCGGGATAATGCCACTGGTGGTGGCACAAATGACCGTGTTGATATTGTTTTGACAGTTGATGGAACCGCAGGGCCATTCGTTGTGAATTCACCCAATACAACTGGAATTAGTTATACAGGTTTTAGTACTCAAACAGTTACATGGGCAGTTGCAAGTACTGATATAGCTCCGATTAGCTGTACAAACGTTGACATCTTACTCTCAACCGATGGGGGGCTGACCTACCCAACCACACTTGCATCTAATGTACCAAATAATGGTTCTGCTAGTGTTACAATGCCAAACATTAATACAACTACTGCACGAATAATGGTAAAAGGCACAGGCAAAGCTTTTTTTGATATCTCCAACAATAATTTTTCAATTACACCATGTACTGCTCCAAACTCACCTACTGGTGTATCAGTAAGTAGTACAAATATTTGTTCAGGAACAGCTATTACATTAAATGCTACTTGTGCAACTGGAACCGTTTCATGGTACAGTGACTTAGCAGGAAGTGATTTGCTTGGAACTGGAACTGGGTTCAGCCAATCACCGATTGCCAATAAAACCTATTATGCTGCTTGTGTAGCTTTAAACTGTCCCAGTAGTAGAGTAGCAACAAACCAAGTAAATGTAACCACTCAACCTAGTATTCCAACTAACGTTTCGGTTAGCTCGACAAGTATCTGTTCTGGTACTGCCGTTTCTTTAAATGCAACCTGCACCGTTGGTACAGTTACTTGGTATAATTCCTCTACTGCAGTTAGTGCTCTTGGTACTGGAACAGGATTCTTACAATCACCTGCAAGTAATATCACTTATTACTCCGCATGTGAAAATGGTAGTTGTAAAAGTACGAGAGTGGCAACAAATCAAGTAAATGTAACCACTCAACCCACTACCCCTACAAATGTAGCGGTAAATGCTTCAAGCATTTGCCCGGGGACTGCCGTTACATTGACCGCCAATTGCTCTGTTGGTACTGTTACGTGGTACAATTCAGCTACTGGAAACACTGTTTTGGGTACTGGAACTGGGTTTTCAAACTCACCAGCGAGTGCAACGACCTATTATTCCTCATGTGAAAACGGTAGTTGTAAAAGTACAAGAATAGCTACGAGCCAGGTAATTCTTGCACCGACTTCTTCTACACTTACCTCAAATTTTTCGTCGGGTACAAATGCCATTCAAACAATACAAACAATTATTGCAACTAATAAAATTATTTCGCCAGCAAAAACCACCTATAAGGCAGGCAATTCTATTTCATTAAATAATGGATTTGAAGCACAAAATGGCAGTGTATTTTTAGCACAAATTCAAGGGTGTAGTAACTAAGAAAAAAGCCCAATTCTAATTTAAGAATTGGGCTTTTTCATTAACTATTCTGATTCACAATTGGTGCTACTTGGGTTCCGATGAGTTCAATGGCATTCATAAGCTTTTCGTGAGTTAGACCAGCATTATCCATTTGGAAAGTGACCCTCGTTATTCCTCCTAAAGCTTCACTATGACGAAGAATTTTTTCAGCAACTTCTTGCGGATTTCCTATAAGAAAAGCTCCTAGTTCTCCAGTCTGAGAATCAAAATGCGAACGCTGTACTGGTGGCCAACCTCTTTCCTTTCCAATATTGGTAAACATTTCTGCATACCCCGGATAAAATTCTTCGATAGCTTGTTCAGTAGATTCTGCAACATAGCCTAAGGAATGTAGGCCCACTTGCAATTCTTCTGGAGCGAATCCAGCCTTTAAACCTGCTTTTCGATATAAATCAATCAATGGTCTAAAACGATGGGTTTCTCCGCCAATTACAGCTACCATCAATGGTAAGCCCAACATACCCGCACGTACGAATGACTGTGGAGTACCTCCTACACCAATCCAAATTGGCAGTTTTTGCTGTAAAGGTCGTGGGTATATTGCCTGATTATATAAAGCAGGACGAAACTTTCCTTTCCAATTCAATACTTCATTTTCACGAATTTTAAGTAATAAATCTAAATTTTCAGTGAACAATTCATCATAATCTTCTAGGTCTAGACCAAACAAAGGGAATGCATCAATGAAAGAACCACGCCCTACAACCATTTCAGCTCTACCTTGAGATATTAAGTCGAGTGTTGCAAAGTTTTGGAAAGCCCTGACAGGGTCAATTGCACTTAAAACCGTCACGGCACTTGTCAACTTTATTCGCTTAGTTCGAGCAGCAGCGGCAGCTAAAATCATCGTTGGTGCAGAATCGAGAAATTCTTTTCGATGATGTTCGCCAATTCCAAATACATCTAATCCAACTTCGTCAGCTTTAACCATTCGCTCAAGCAATTCATTAATTGACTGAACGGGGGTTATAGTCTCACCTTGATTATTTTTTAAAACTGCTGCAAAGCTATCTATTCCTATTTCCATTATACCTTTTGAAACATTATTGCTTTCTGTTATTCAACTCATTGACTACTTCCTCAACTCTACCTGAATTTTTCTTACCCATAAATAAAACTAAAGCAAGAATAGCAAAGGTCCAAAATCCGCCCTTGTTTGTTGCACTCCAAACGGCACAGCCAATTAGAATTCCCATCAATACAGCGAAAACAATTCTTTCTCTTTTTCTTTTCTTCAGTTCATCTACTAATTCTTGGTCAGTAAATTCAGTAATGAGTTTCTTTGCCATTAGTCAAATACAGTTAATTCTTCACTAAATCTGTTAATAATTCAATCCAAGCGTCTGAATCATTCAAACTTTCTACGAGCTGCCAATGTTCACCACCATTTTCTTCGAAAAGCTCTTTGTATTCATCACCAACTTCTAAAGTTGTTTCCAAACAATCAGCAACAAATGCAGGAGAGAAAGCTAAAACCTTTTTCACTCCTTTTTTAGCTAAATCTTTTACTAAATCTTCGGTGTAAGGTTTAATCCATTCTTCACGACCTAATCTTGATTGGAAACAAGTGGTATAAGTACCTTCTTTTAAGCCTAGTTCTTTCACCAATAATCGAGTAGTTTCGAAGCATTCGGCACGATAACAATGTTGATTTAAAGCAGAAATAGAATCACAACAAGTACCTAGCTTACAAGTATTTCCTGTACAATCTCCCTTTCGAATTTGGCGGGCTGGAATACCATGATAACTAAAAATCACGTGGTCATAGTCATGCTCTGCCAAATGTTTTTTACCCATTTCGGCAAACGCATTCACAAATTTTGGGTGATTATAGAAATAATTAACAAATTTTATTTCTGGAATTACTTGCCATTTAGTTATAATTCGCATGACTTCTTCATACACCGAACCCGTCGTGGCAGAAGCATATTGTGGAAAAAACGGAATTACAATGATATTATTCAAGCCCATTTGTTGAAATTCTTTCAATTTCGACTCAATACTTGGACTCTGATAACGCATTGCCAATTTCACCACATATTCATCACCTAAAGCATCTTGCAGTTGGAGTTCGTTTGCCTCTCCATAAACTTTGAGTGGAGAACCTTCGTTTGTCCACAGTTCTTTATAAGCTTTTGCCGATTTTGGTGAACGAAACGGTGCAATAATTAAATTAACCAACATCCAGCGAGGAATGAAAGGATAATCAATTACACGACCATCCATTAAAAATTCACGTAAATACTTCCTTACATCTGGCACGTTTGGGCTATCAGGTGTGCCTAAATTTACGATTAAAACTCCAGTTTTTCCAACCATTTCTTCAATTTCATGAAGAATAAAGAATATTAAATGAGTAGTTGTAATACATCATTCTAAATCCTTAATTCTTAATTTAAAACTCAATTTTATCCTTTTTCTTGTTATAATCTTTTGCTTTACTAAAGTCGGGCTTTTTGAAATCAGTATAAATTGATTCAGGTAAAGCCTCAAATACTTTAATTTCAGTTAAATCACGGTCACCACGTTCTCCTGATAATAGCACCTTACCATAAGACTTATACTCTGTCCATGGACGAGTAAAACCTGGTTTATCATCAGTCGATTTTGCATAATAAGACCATTGAGTCATCAGATTACTTTCCTTTTCAACCCAAATTTTGTACATATTGTTTGGAGTATTACCAACTTCCTTGAAAGTTAATTGCAAATTATAAGCATCTTTACCCTCATCTGTCTTTCCCTCACCCAAATACTTCAAGGTTACTCCATTATCTTTTAATTTGAAAGGCATTGTCAGCCAATAAGAATCATTAATCCAGGCACCTTTACCAGCTTTGATGTATTTTTTCAAAGAGTCTGGGTTAGTTTGTTCCGCACCCCATTTATACACTCTACCCGTTTCGGTATTGATGTTCAATAAAGTAACCGAATTATCTCTTAAATTATCAATTCTTACATTACCTGACCATTTATCCCAAGTAAGTCGTCTTGCACCGAAGAAGTTCCATGTGATATGGCGAGTATTATCCCAAGCCTTTTGTCCACCCATGGCCTCCATTACTTTATCTGCAATTTCAAGGGCCTTAGAATCTGACGTTTCCTGTGCTTTTAATACCTGAATACTAAAGAATAGTACTACAAAAACAAACATTTTTTTCATAGAATTTATTGATAAAGGGTTTAAAATCAAATGATTAAATTTTATTTAATATTAAAATAATCCTATTTTACTTTTTTTAATTGCCGTTTAATAAATAACACAAAATCAATTTGCGAATTTTCGCTTTTATTATTAACTTTGCTAACATATTATTAAATAATACAAATATGAACACATCCTCTATCTCATCGACAACTACAATGCCTCTTTCTAACGAAACGGTGAACATTCTTGATGTTCTACGAGTAATAGGCATGCAAGAAGTAACAAATAATGTATTTACACTACCTACAAAGAAGAAAAAGAAATAATACCTTTTAATTAAAACACCGCCAATAGCCATCAAGAAATATCTAAATGCTATTGGCGGTGTTTTTTTATAGGTGCCAATCTCTTAGTAAGCTCTCACTAGCTTGCCTTCCATAAAGTTAACAAATGCACGATTAACAACTCTATTTCCACCTCGGGTTGGGTAATTACCAGTAAAATACCAATCTCCTAAATGGCCAGGGCATGCTTTATGTAAATTCTCAACTGTTTGATAAATCATAGCCACTTCAGCTTTCATGGTTTCTGGAGTAACTATTTGAGCAATTTTCTGAGAAATTTCTTCATCAGTAAATTTATCATAAAGTTGTTTTACGAAATTCTCATCATATGCATTATCTGTTTGTAATGCACCAACACTTTGAGCATACACTTCTTGCTTCAGATATTCAATGCCGTTTTCACGAAGAAGTTCAAGCATTGCTCTAAATGCAACAAATTCTTTCATCTTCGACATATCAATTCCATAACAATCTGGGTATCGGATTTGTGGTGCAGAAGATACGATGATTACCTTCTTCGGACCTAAACGGTCGAGCATCTTCAAGATACTCTTCTCAAGGGTAGTTCCTCTTACAATTGAATCATCAATCAATACAACTGTATCAATTCCTTTACGAATTACTTCGTGGGTCATTTCATAAACATGTGAAACCATTTCATCGCGTTCATCATCGTTGGTGATAAAGGTACGAAGTTTCACATCTTTCGACACTAATTTTTCGATTCTTGGACGGAAAGAAAGTACTTTTTTGATTTCTTCCGAAGATAAATTACCATCCGTAATTCGTTTTAATCGCCAATCAGCTAAATATTGTTCCAATCCTTCCACCATACCAAAGAATGCACTCTCGGCCGTGTTTGGTATGTATGAGAAAACAGTATTTTCTAAATCATAATTGATTTCCTGTAAAATCTGTGGAATCAATAATTGCCCTAATTTCTTACGTTCCTCATAAATTTGTGGGTCTGAACCACGAGAGAAATATATACGCTCGAAACTACAAGATTTTCGCTCCAAAGGTTTCATAATCTGAAACTCATTGTATTCACCGTGTTTATCAATAATCAAGGCATTTCCTGGTTGAACTTCCTTGATATCTTCATAATTTGCATTAAAAGCTGCTTTGATTGCTGGTTTTTCTGAAGCCACAATTACCACTTCATCATTCGCCCAGTAGTATGCCGGACGAATACCCGCTGGGTCACGAACCACAAATGCCGCTCCAAAACCAGTTACTCCCGCCATAGCATAACCGCCATCGAAATCACGACAAGCACGGTGTAATACGCGTGGCAAATCCATGTTATCTTCGATAATATCAGAAAGTGCGGGGTTTTCGTAGATTCCTTTGAAACGGTCGAATACTCTTTGGTTTTCTTCGTCGAGGAAGTGACCAATTTTTTCCATGACCGTTACTGTATCACCTGTATCTTTTGGATGTTGCCCGAGTTTTATCAATTTACGGAAAAGTTCTTCGGCATTGGTCATATTAAAGTTTCCTGCTACCAACATATTTCGGCTACGCCAGTTGCTCTGACGTAACATTGGGTGACAGTTTTCAATTTCGTTTTTGCCATGAGTACCATATCGTAGGTGCCCTAACCAAACCTCACCCGAATACGCCAAATTTTCTTGTAACCACTGAGCGTTTTTAAACTTATCAGGATTGTTACGAAGAACCTCCTTGTATTTTTCATTGATTTTGCTGAAAATATCGACTACTGGACGATTTTCAACTGAACGATAGCGGCTAATGTAACGATGCCCCGGAGGTACATCTAGTTTTACATTTCCTACGCCTGCTCCATCCTGACCACGATTTGATTGTTTTTCCATCAAAACATAAAGTCGTTGGATGCCATAGAGGGGTGTACCGTATTTATCGATGTAGTATTGGAGTGGTTTGCGAAGTCGAACAAGGGCAATGCCACATTCGTGTTTAATTGCGTCGCTCATTTAGAATTTTGGAGAGTTTGATGATGCAAAGTTCTAAAGAATATACGTCCCTTGCAAAGAAAAAGTTCTATTTGTTATGAGAATATTAAGTCCTTTAACAAACGGTATCAAAATTAAGTGAATTACTATAAAATAAAGCAAATAAATTCTTAGAATAGTTTCAATCTGATAAGAAAGTGCTATAAACCTTCAATGAGATTTAATAAACTACTTGGATTAATAAATAAATAGATGATAAAAAATAAGAAAACAAAAAGGACTCCTTTTCTAACGATTCCAATTTGATAATAACGAACGCCAATTTTGGGTTCTTTAAAAATCATATAATAAGGAATCTTGATGTAGAAAAATATTGAAATAGCAGTATTTAAAAGACCAAAAATTAATACAATCATCAACAAAATACTTTTTGAAGTTTGGTATGATTCCCAAAGTGCCGTAAAAATCAATAGCTTTCCCGTGAAACCAACCGTTGGAGGCAAGCCAACTAATGCAATCATAACAACCACCGCAGCTAAACCCAAGAATATATTCTCTTGGCCCAAACCTCGCAAACTTTCTAACTCATAACTCTCAGTTTTTAGTGCTAGTAAATCTATCAGAAGAAAAGCGGCAAGTGTAATAAATCCATAGGTAGCCACATAAAAAATAGCCGATTTAACACCAATCTCACTGGTTGCCAATAAACCAACAAGCATAAATCCGGCATGAGCAATTGTTGAGTAGCCTAAAAGACGCTTCGTATTGGTTTGCCATAAAGCTGATAAGTTTCCTATGGTAATTGAAGCCATTATTATTACCGAAAGTAAAAGCTTGAAATCAATTGCTAAATAAGAATAAAAACGAATTAGAACCAGAATCACAGCTGCTTTGGGAGCAATGGATAAAAAAGCCACGATAGGTGTAGGTGTAGCTTCATATACATCGGGTGTCCAACTATGAAATGGAGCTGCTGAGAGTTTGAATAATAACCCTCCGATTGTCATAAATACAGCTATTTGTGCAACCCATGTTGGATTTTGCGATAAGAAAGTAGCAAACTCTTGTCCAACAAAGTTTAAAGTACCAGTCATTCCATAAAGCAAGGAAATCCCATAGAGCATCACGGCCGAACTTGTAGCTCCAAACAAAAGGTATTTGATTCCTGCTTCAGTATTATTTTTTCCTTTATTAAAAACGACCAAAATATAGGAGCAAATTGAAACCATTTCGAGCGAAACGTAGAGCATCAACCAATTGGTTGTCATTGTCATAATAAATAAACCCCACACTAATGCTAAAAAAATGGCATAAAATTCTCCAACGACTTTATATCCTACCACCAAAACATGAATCAATACAGCAACTGCCGAAATTGCTATAATTAACTTAAAAAATAAGCTTGTACTATCTAAATAAATCAACTGCCCAAAAAGAACACTACCCGACTCAAAATATTGCTTATAAAATCCCCAGAAGGTATAAAACACACAACTTACACTCAACAAAATACTTATAATGAGCACATTAAATAGTACATAAATTCGTTCGTTATCAAATTTTTGTAAAAATGTTATTGCCGCAACTATCACCAGAAACACTAAACCAAATAGTAAATCGGGCAATAAGACACGTGAGCTAAAAAGAATATGTGATAATTTTTCGAGCATTGAATTTCTTCTGTTGGATTTCGGGAACTTCCAAAATTTAGGTTATGAGCTAGTTTAAAATGCTTGTAAAAAATGCTTCACAGATTCACCTGAAATATCAAAAATTAAGTTTGGAAATATTCCAAAAATAATCGAGAGTAGTGCCAAAGAATATAGCATTATTATTTCACGTAAATCAAGGTCTTTCATATTTTCTTCCTGTCCACGATTGGCCCAAAAAGTACCAAAAAACATTTTTTGCATGGTCCACAAGAAATATCCTGCTGAAAGAACGATTCCAATCATAGCAAGCATTGCCGACCAATCTGGTAAAATAGTTGATTGAAAACCACCCATTATTGTAAAAAATTCACCAATAAAACCTGGTAATGTAGGCAAACCTAATGCCCCAAAGAAAGCCACCGTAACAGCCAAAGTAAAATAAGGCATTGCACTTGATAGACCTCTGAAATTTTCAATAAGGCGATTATGCGTTCGGTCGTATATGACCCCCGCAACGAGGAATAACATAGCCGAAACCAATCCATGACCAAACATTTGATAAACCGTTCCATTTACCCCCTCAACAGTCAATGAAGCTAAACCTAATAAGACAAAACCCATGTGCGAAATTGAGGAATAGGCAATCATTTTTTTGAGGTCAGCTTGAGCAAGTGCATTATAAGCCCCATAAATAATTGAAATAATGCCAGCCCCTGCGATTATATAGGTAAATTGATAAGCGATATCTGGGAAAAATCCGTAAGCAATTCTAATAAAACCATAAGCACCGACCTTTAATAAAACCCCCGCTAAAACTACCGAAACTGGCGTTGGTGCTTCTACGTGGGCATCAGGTAACCATGTATGAAAAGGAACCGAAGGTAACTTAATGCCAAAACCAATAATTAATAAAACAAAGGCAAAAAGGCGAGCAGGAACCCCTAATATTGTTTGTTTTTCTATTGGATGTAAAAGACTATTCGGAATATAATTATTGAAATCTACTAATTGTCGGAAATCAAAAGTATGTATTGTACCTCCTATCTCTCGTGAAAAAAATGAGTCCTGCACAGACATTGATAAGCCAATCATGACTATCAAAATAAAAATTGAACCTACTAAGGTGTAAATAAAAAACTTTATTGCCGCATATTCTCTTCGTTCGCCTCCCCATATTCCAATCAAGAAATACATGGGTAATAGCATAAATTCAAAGAATAAAAAGAATAAGAAGAAATCTAATGCGGCAAAGCAGCCGATGATACTTCCTGATAACAATAAATATAATGAATGATAAGCCTTATGACGATAATTGATGGTAAATGAAGAAATTGAACCAATTAATAAGACAATTCCCGAAAGCAGAATCATGGGCATGTTTATGCCATCAACTCCCAATAGATAATCAATGGACAAAACACCTAAATTTCCTAAACTCATTCGAATCCACTCATGCTGTTCAATAAATTGATAATCAGAAACTTGTCTATCAAAGTTATTGTATAGCGTGATAATATTAAGTAGATTAATTACATTGACAATAACCGAAATCCACTTAAATGAATCACGGTAACTACTAGGCAACAACAACACCATTGCTGAACCAAGAATTGGCAAAAAAATGAGTGTTGAAAGTAAAAAGTTATTCATATCTATTTAGACGATAGTCAATTGACTAATAACAATTAATTTAATAGGTTTAGCCATCACATTAATGGCTAACCTTAACCTACCAATAAAATAAGCATTACAATAATCACAAAAATAAAAATGGTTATAATATAAGTTTGTGCTTTCCCATTTTGTATTTGTCTAGTATAAGAGCCAACTTTGCTAGTTGTACTTGCTACTAAGTTTACGAAATAATCAATCACATTTTTTTCAAACCAATGGGTCAAATTCGACCAAGCTACTGTAAACGTACCAACTGAATTGACAAATCCATCAATGACAACCCTATCAAAAGTATTAATTTTCGGACTTATCCAAATCATTGGTCTTACTAAAAGCCATTGATATAATTCACTTAAATAATAATTCTTAAAAATAAATCTTGCTATGTCTCCTTTAGGTTCACTTTGTTCATTATCAATTCTATTGACTTCTTCTTTCGTGAAAATATAACCTAATAAAACACCACTCAATGACACTAAAATAGCAATATAAGCAACCCAATGATAACTATGAGATTCGTGCTCAAATGTTTTGAAAAACCAACTACTTTCCGCAGAAAAGGGGTTAATAGAGAATATGAATCCAAATGAAGCAATCGCCATCACGATAGAAGATAATTCCATTGGACCTATCTTAGAAAGAAAATCCATTAAAGAGTCCTCTTCAGCGTGGCGTCGTTCGGCCTCTACACGTTCTTCATCATCTTCTACATTTACAATTCCTTCAATGCTTTTTACAACACCTTTATAAATACTTTTGGCACTTGATGAAATCAATTCGAGTGGGTTTTCTTCTCTTTCAAAAAACACCAAAAATACTTGACGCATCATGTAATAGGCACTCATAGCCGCAACCACTAAACAAATGGCTGGTATGATGAAAAATGCCTGTTTAGGTTGGTGAGATGCCCACTCAAATGCAGCAACAACAATGGCATCTTTTGAAAGAAATCCAGAAAAGAATGGAATACCTGCCAAAGCGGCTGCACAAATAGTATATGTATAATAAATAATCGGAATTTCTCTTCGTAAATCTCCCATCTTACGCATATCTTGCTCGTGGTGCATGTGGTGAATCACGGCTCCCGCAGAAAGAAATAACCCTGCTTTAAAAAAAGCATGAGTAACTAAGTGAAAAAGTGCGGTATTGACCGCTCCTACTCCAATACCAACAACCATTAAGCCTAGTTGAGAAATTGTTGAGAAGGCCAGTAATTTCTTTATATCATATTGAATTAATGCAGAAGCTGCACCAAAAAACATCGTAAGTGTGCCTACAATGGTCATGACTAGCAATGCATCCTGCGAAAGAATAGGTTGAATTCTAGCCATCAAGAAAATACCAGCAGCAACCATTGTAGCAGCATGAATCAAGGCTGAAACTGGAGTAGGCCCTTCCATGGCATCAGGCAACCAAATATTTAATGGTAATTGAGCTGATTTAGCAACACACCCCAAAAATAGTAACACGCCAATAGTTGTGATTATTGGACTATTAAGCGAAGCCGAAGCCATCACTTGAGCCTTTGCTGCAATTACAGAAATATCAAGTGTTCCAAAGTATCTATAAACCAATAAAATTCCAATAAAAAAGCCTACGTCTCCCACCCTATTCACTAAAAATGCCTTCATTGCAGCATTTGTAGCTGATTTTTTCTCATACCAAAAACCTACCAAAAGATAAGAACACAGGCCAACCAACTCCCAAAACATAAAAATCATAAACAAGTTTCCCGAAATTACGATACCAATCATCGCCAAAATAAACAAATTCAAATAGGCATAGTATCTACCAAAACTCGGGTCGCCTTTCATGTATTTAAAGGAAAAAACCTGTACCCATAAGGCGATAAATTGTACAACAAAGTACATCAAAAATGTTAGGTCATTGAGGAGAATATCAATTGTGAAAAGCTTGTCGCTAATATAAAACCATGGATATGAAATGACATCGCCCGAAATATCACTCAAACGAATACCCATCGAAAACAAGACACCAATAAAATTGATAATAATTGAAAGAAAACCAATGGATTGTTCACTCAGTTTATTCCGTTGGTACATACAAAACGAAAAACCGAATAAGTAAAACAATATATTGAGTAAAATGACTAATTCTGCAGACATCCAATAATGGTTCTTTTTTTGCAAATATCCAACCTTATGGTCGATAATGCAAAAATGAAGCCGTTTTTTATAAAAGAAAAACAAGTAAATGTTAGATTAACTATTTACAAAAAAGATTACTTTTGTTAGATATCTCTATTTATCCTACCATAATAGTATGAAAAAGCCATTTTTAGGATTAAGAACCTCCATTTATAAAGTTTCAGATATATATGCTGCAAAGATGTGGTATAGCCAAGTATTAGGTATTTCGCCTTATTTTGATGAAGTATTTTACGTTGGTTTTAATGTGGGGGGCTATGAATTAGGCCTTCAACCTGAAGAAGAAAACCAAGCAAAAGGAGAAGGAGTAAGTACATATTGGGGAGTAAACGATGTGTATGAAACTTATCAACAACTGCTAAATGCAGGAGCTACAATGAACGAAGAACCAACTGATGTTGGAGACGGTATTGTGGTTGCAACTGTAAAAGACCCTTGGAACAATATTTTGGGAATTATCTATAACCCTCATTTTATAGTCTAATTTATTTTACACAGCGAAAACCCACATGCATAAGCGAGGTTTCGGGCGAGGTAAACGAGCGTCCCGAAACTCTGTATCCATGGCACCAACCCGGTTCACAAAGAAAAGAACCTCCTTTTTCAACCTTTTCGAGGGTATCAGTAGGCATTTTCCCTTGGTTAATATCTTCATAACTAATTTTCCAATTATCGCACCACTGCCACACATTTCCAGTCATATCTGTTAAACCAAGTTTGGTTTTGCCAAAATAACCAACAGGTGAAGTGTAGAAAAATCCATCCGTATTTTTATTATAGTCAGGAAAAACACCATTCCAAGTATTTGCAAGAGCTTTTCCATTTTTTTCGATGTCATTCCCGAATGGATATAGCGTACGGTCATTTGTTCCGTTTCGAGCAGCATGTTCCCACTCAATTTCAGAAGGGAGCCGCTTACCAGCCCATTTGGCGTAAGCAACTGCATCATACCAAGACACTTGTGTAACTGGATGATTATCAGGAGCTTTAGGTTGGTCTTTACCTTGTGGGTATTCCCAATTTGCCCCTTTCTTTAAAGTCCATCCTTTTGCCTCAACATCAAAAAATCCACCATCACCAAAACGTTCTGCATAAGTCACATATTTGGTTGCTTTCACAAATTCACGAAACTGAGCTACGGTTACGGGAGAAATATCCATAAAAAAAGGTTTTACCTCTACCCAAAACATAGGTTTTTCGAAGGACATACCATCAGTTACACCAATTTGTGTGTATCCACCTGGTACGTAAACCATACCTGCTGGCACTTGCAAATTCTTTGGCAATTCTTGCTTCACGAGTTCTTTCGGAGCTTCTTTTAGGATTTTCACAGTTGATGAAAACTCATAAAAATTAGCATCATTTTCGGCTGATTTACAAGCATTTAAAGCAAGAAATAATGAAATGTATAAGCTCAGTTTCTTCATTGGATTAATCAAAAAGAGGCCAATTTACGCCTAAGTAGAACGTTCTTCTTAAACCTGGGTAAGTAGAACTTACATAATATCCATTAAGTGGAAAACCTTGATTCACGTGAGCAAATTTAAAGAAAAGTTTTACCTTTTTAATCTTTAAATCTGCAAAAGCATCTGCCACAGGAGTGCCCCAAACCAACTGCTGGTCTTGTAGGTAAAACTGGCGATTGAGTGGCATAAAGTTATCAGCTTTATAGGCTGTTCTATAATAAATCTCAAGCCCCGTACTGATAAGCAATGTCTTTGCATATAAAAATGTGTAAGCAATTTGCGTATTATTGGTAAACCTTGGCATTCTTATAAATTGCTCTTCTGAGTTAGCAACAAAATATGATTGGTTTGAGATTGACCACTTCTTCCACTGATAATTTAAACCTAAACCAACTCTAAAAATACTAATTGGCACGGAAGTTTGTGTAGCCTGTGCCTGCTGGTTATAATAAATATAGTTTTTAATTAGGGAATAATTAGCACTCGGCGTAAATGTCCATCTACCTGATAATATGGTAGTGGTTGCTCCAATATTGTTTGAAAAAACATTTTTCAATGAAGTGTTTCTACGGTAAGCAGCACTTACAAAATATTCATCCAAAATATTTGCTGGAGAAGAAAGCTGCAAAAAGCTTAGTTTTATCATTGGGCTTAGATATTCGGCCTGCAATCGGAGATTTCCATTCGTACCAAACTCTGTTTCAGCATAAGCTCGGCGAACACTATCAGGAAAAAAGTAATTAGCCCACCCGCCAAGTAAAGTTTCAGATTTTAATTTTAAACGAAAATCATCTCCAAAATCTGATTTTAAATTATAGAAACGTTGACGAAAATATAGGCGATATGCAAAGCCCTTGTAGATTCCTTTGATTCCAAATTTATTTTCTAACAAGCGGTACCTAACATCCATTGAGAGGGTATCTTTTGAACTTTTAGGCGAAAGATGGTAATAGCTTGTACTAGCGGCAGAATCTGACCCAAATTTTACATCGGTATATAAATCACGGCGTTTCTGATAATCTAAAGTATGATAAACTTGGAAGCCATTACTAAGCTTATATTGATGGTAAATATGCCATTCGTTTCGCCAATCTCTTGAAGCAGCCCCTGTACGTTTCGATAAATAATCACGATAATTTCCTAAACTATTCTCCGCTACAAAATTTACAGTATCCGATAATGGCTTAATACCTCCTTGCTCCAAAGGGGCGTGATTAAAATGGTTGTAACTTCCTAAAATAATATATTTACCATCTTTTGATTCATAATTACTATGAAATAAAGCTGCCCAACTATCAACAGAACGCTCTTCTCTTGTCTGTGGTGCACCGTACTGTTTCGACGCCGCCAAACGCCTCACATCAAGTGTAGCATTAAGGCGTGGCTTTATGTTTTGCGAGTGGATAAAGTGCATAATACCTGTTCCGCCACCAGATTGAACATAGTGCACATTTGTATAAGGCGATTTAGTATTAAAATAGGTAGTTTTTCGAACATCAAATGCGTAAGGAGCATAAGCATTATAACCTAAATTTTTAGCAACATCTGTTGAAGGCAAAAAAAACAATGGTTTGATGGCAGTTCCAACATTTCCTAAATCTTGATACAATAACCCACTTTGCAGTGAAAAATCAAATAAATGAAAATTTGTTAGGGAAGTATCAGGATTATAGAAGGTTTTGCGATTATTAAGAATATCATCTTCAAGCATATAACGAACTGTTTTTACTCCATACACTTGCTTGGTAGAATCATCTAAAATTTGGGCGTAGGAAAATCCGTATATTACTGATAGTAAGAATGTTAAAATTATATACTTTTGCTTCATCTAAATATTCTCTAGCTTAAAAATAGCTTTGTACAAATGCCTTTCTCGAGCAGAAAAGCTTATTCTACACAAATGATAACGCAATTTACAGTAAATCTTTGAAAGAGAAGTTAAGAAAGAATCGTTAATTCTTCTTAAAGATTATAAAAAATGCTCGAGAATCAATCCAAATCAGGATCTGAAAATCATTAATTGACTAATTAGTACCTAAATCAATCAAGCAATTACCCAACCTAAAAATAATCCTCCGAGAATGATTAAATAAGTTGGTACTAATCTAGTTTGTAGTAAAATCAAGGTAAAAATTACTGTTAGGTTGGCAACTACATCGGTAGCCATAGGTTGGAATAATGACAATGCGGCGGCGGCAGTTAAGCCAGTAGATGCAGCGTTAATACCTTCAAGAGATGCTCTAATTCCACGATATTTTTTAAGCTGTTCCCAAAATCTAATTACAAAAAATATAAGAAATATCCCCGGCAAAAAAATCCCAAGTGTAGCCATAGCACTTCCTAAAATCTCACCCCCCATGCCCCAATTTCGCATCGATAATGCTCCTACAAAAGCAGAAATTGAAAAAACTGGCCCTGGGGCAACCTCTACTAATGCAACACCCGAAAGAAATTCATCTGGTGATAAATAATGCTTAAATTCAACAAACTCATTGTAGAGTAAAGGCTTAAGTATGTGCCCACCACCAAAAGCTAAGCTTCCATTTCTATAAAAATTCTCAAACAGTCTTATTGGTAATGAATGAGTTAGCTTACCCAAAACAACTGCAAACAATAATACGCCTAACCAAATAAAGAAGTTTCCCCACTCAATTTTTATTGGCTGCTTTTCCATCTTTTCTTGCTGACCAAACTTCAAAGAAGTAGCTAGTCCTCCTAGTAAAATCCAAATTGGAGTAATATAGGGTGAATGGAAAATATAAGCGGCTATTGCTGCGAAAAGCATTAAAACAACACTTGTTTTGGTCTTTATTACCTTTGAGCCGATGGCATAGGTTGCAAAAATAATAAATGCAACACCCATTGGTTTTATGAATCTCGTGATATTAATTAGATTTGCTTCACCAACAAATGAGACCCCCAAAGCTGCTAGGGTCATGAGTATAGTTCCAGGTAAAACCCAGACTAATAAAGTAAGATAAGCTAAACTTGGCCCTCCTAAACGAAAACCGATAGCAGTGATAGTTTGGGTAGAAGTTGGGCCCGGCAATACTTGACAAAGTGCTTGAAGTTCAAGTATTTCGGCCTCAGAAATATAATTATGTTTACGAACAAGTCTATCCAAAAACATCGTCAGGTGTACTTGCGGCCCACCAAAGCAAGTGAGTGCGAGTATCAGTACGTCTTTCAAGAAAATGATGTAACGAATCTGACGTGTTTTGGTCATAATTTAAATTCTTTCAAAATTCTTAGTGATTTAATTCACAGAGAATGGTGGATTAAAAATAGCAAAACTACTTGAACAAAGTCAATTTGAAGAACTTCAAATTGACTTTGCAATAACTATTTCTTGAAGCCTAATTCACGTAAACGTTCAGCTAAAAATTCTCCAGCAGTCATATTTTCATAACGACGTGGATTTTCGGCATCAACGCATGAATCCAAGCAAGTTAAATCCATATCACCTCTTGGGTGCATAAAAAATGGAATTGAGAAACGAGAAGTTTTCATTTTCTCTCTTGGAGGATTCACTACACGGTGAATGGTTGATTTCAACTTATGGTTAGTAAGTCTATCAAGCATATCACCAACATTAATAATAATTTGTTCAGGTAAAGCAGTAACTGGAATCCACTTACCATCTAAACGTAAAACCTCTAAACCTTCAGCCGACGCACCCATTAAAAGCGTAATCAAGTTGATATCTCCGTGAGCTGCGGCACGCACTGCCCCTTCGGGAATTGCATCTGGATTTTCGATTGGGAAATAATGTAGTGCTCGTAAAATACTATCGCCATTTCTTACTTTATCTTCAAAGTAATCTTCTGGTAAATTTAAGTATAAAGCAATGGCACGAAGTAGTGTCTTACCCGTGTTTTCAAAAGTTTTATAAACTTCTACAGTGTACTTCTCGAATTCTGGTACTTCAGTTGGAAATATATTTGATGGCATATCTCCTTCTGCTATTGGCTGCCCAACATGAAAAAACTCTTTCAAATCTGGCTTAGTAAAACCTTTGGCTGTTTCCTTACCTTTACCCACATATCCACGCTGGCCTAAAAGCTCTGGAAACTCATATTTAGTTTTAAATTCATCGGCTTGATAAAAGAATTTTTGAACTGCTGCATATAATTTCTCACGAAGTTCGTCAGATAATCCATGATTTTTAATTGCTACAAAACCAATCGTATTAAAAGCCGCCCCCAAGTCTTGCACGAACTTATCTTTACGTACGGGGTCGCCTGATGTAAATTCCGCTAAATCAAGTGACGGAATTGAGTCAAGAAGTGTTTGTTCCATTAGATGAAGATTTTTTCGCAAAATTAAAGAAAATCATTGATTGTGAGAAATGACCAGACTCAGAATTAATAAATGTGTATTTTTACTTAGTTTTATAATTAAAAAATACTAGAATTTCGCATCAATTCAGCAATCAATATTCCCCAATAAGTGCCTGTGGCATTTCCTAAAGCACCCACTAAAATACCAGGTAAGGTTAAATCTGTACGGTCTAAACTTCGTGAAAGTGCCATAGCAGATGCCGAACCGCCAACATTTGCCTGTGAAGCAATCGAAATGATATCCCAATCTTGTTTTAATAATGCACCTAAGCCGTAGATAATTATACCGTGTACAATGGCGAGGATACTCACAAATAAGAGAAGCACCATTGCCAATTCCCCATCTTTTAGGAGAGCAGGCACATCGCAATACGCTCCAATAACTGCCAAGAATAAATAGACACCTAATAAACCCATTAATTTATGTCCTTTCAGTTTATTTATAGCAGGAATTTGAGCTAAAAGTAAAGCAATTGTAGTTAACCAAATAACCGTTGGAATTTGTGGAACTTGGGTACTTAACCAAGCAGAAACACGAATACCCATGAAACTAATAGCTAGTAAAAAAGCTAAATCAAAAGGTCTCACACTTTCAATGTCAGAAGAATAATGTTGCGTAGCATTTTGAGTTTCCTCATTAACTTCCATTAATTTCTTTCTTGGAAATTTTTTGTTTAAAATCATCGGGAAGACCAACGTAGCGATTACCCAAATAGCAGAAATAATATTATCGGCAACTGTTGCCGCTGAAAAAAGTCCTCCTTGTTGAGAAACACCATAATGCAATGCCACTGCATTGAAATTAATGCTACCTCCAATATAAGTTCCTGTATACATACCCCCAATGGCGTAAAATAATTCCCCTATTTTAGTTTTGCCACTGACTAAAGTCATAGCAACCACTGCACCAATCATAGTGGCTACCGAACCAATTAGAAACATTATAAGCATTGGTCTTCCAGCTTTCTTCAAACTGTTTAGATTAACACCCAGTAGCATTAAGAATATGGATAATGGAGCAATATATGTAAAAATACCTTCGTAGAGTGGAGAAGCTGGAGTAGAAGCAGGAATTATACCTATGTTTGCAATAATTGCCGTGAGAATAATCACCATCAACCCCGTTCCTACATGACGAAAAAAGGGTTTCTGACAAACCCACTCGGAAATAACAATATTAAGGCATAAAACTGCCAAAATCGAAAGTGAATCAGTAAACATTTTAAGTGTAGGTTTAGGGTCGATTGAATATAAAAAAGAAATGAGATTTTGGTAAATCTCATTTTCTTATTTATCATCAAAATCTTAGAGCGTTACGATTGCACTCTTTATCAATGAACCATCTTTCGATTTTAGCTTCAAAACTTCAGCTTTAGATGGGTCAATGGCAGCCTCGTATATTTCATTTTTGGCACCACTCTTAACTTCCATCACTACATAAAAACTCCCCTTAGCAGAAGTATTTGTTTTTAAAATAAAGTTATCGTGAGGTGTTTCTTGTTCAAAATTTGGTGTTTTTGATTTAGCTTTTCCTGCCCAAGTTGCCAAATTTTCTGATTTAAAATCAGAAATATCGAAGTGTCCTTCACGAGCTTCTTCTTCATCTTCTGGCATAGCTGCCACTTTTGCTGGCACAAATAGGTTTTCAACAAAATTTCTTGCTGAATCTTCTACCCAAACTGCCACAACAGGAAGTTCGGCTTTTCCATCTTTTTCAATTAGAATACTCAATGGCTTACCTTGAGCATCTTTATTTGTAACTACCTCATTAAAAGAAAGTTGTGTTGCACGTGGAGGTCGCTTTCCAGCAAAAATTCGTCCACCTTCAGCAATTGGCTCCAAAACTTCGGTTGCCCCGCCTACCAAAAGCACCAAGAAAATTCCACCAGCAACCCAGAGTTCTTTTTGGAATTTGCCGCTTTTACGTTCTTTTGAATAACCAGTAATTGATGACCAGTTATTAACAATGTGAAAGATGGCAAAACCCACAAATAAAAGACCAAAAATTGTATGGGTCATTTCTACTGCATGAGCTTTTTGCTTGATATACAATAAGATACCAGTGATTGAAAGTGCCAAAAATGCAAAGGCAATGGTTAGGCTAATAAGATTTTTTTTCTTCATTTAGGTAAAAGAATTTTAATTGTTTGCATAAATGTAAAAAAATAAGGGTGAATCGAAAAATCTCAATCGACTATTTAACTGCATTATTAGATAAATAGTACTGAATAAACTATAATCAAATACTTATATGGGTAAATAAACCTCGCCCCTACTCAAAATCCGAGCGGTACGAATTACACCAGACTTAAGAATTTTAATATTTGATTTTGATGTTAGTCCATCTGAAATAGATAGTTCATATTCAAGATTTACCGTAAACTCTCCCGATGGATGTTCTATACTCAATGCCGAGTGAGTTTCGGTATTCTTATTTGTAAATCGTAAATCGTCCTTTATAAACTCATTACAAATTGACTCGGGAATTATACAAGCTGTGGCAACGGAAACCGCTGCTAAAACACCAATAGCTTCGTGCACAACATGTGGAATAAACATTCTTGTGTTAATTATGCCTCCAGATTCAGGTGGTGAAACCAAGCACATTTTAGGAATGGATTGGTCTTTTACATCTCCTAAATTCATCAATTGGCCAGCTTTTAGCCTAATTGCTTCAATTTTTTGCTTTAATTGAATATTCCCTTCTAAGATTTCTTTGCTTTCATTTCCGATTAAACCCAAATCAGATGCACGCATAATTACTATTGGCATTCCATTATCAATGCATGTAGTTTCTATACTTTCAATTACATTGACAGCATTTCCAGTTGGAAGTAGTGCCCCACAAGTAGAACCAACTGTATCAAGATAATTACAGATAATTGGTGCAGAACTTCCGGGAACGCCATCTACCTTGGTATCTCCTTTGGTTTCTATAATTCCATTTGGTGTTTGAACCACTACCTCGCAGATGCCACCCGTATTTAGAATATTTATTTTAGCAGAAGTGGTTGGACTTTTTGCTTCAATTATACCTGTTTCGATGGCAAAATGTACGATTCCTGCTAAAATATTTCCACAAGTTTGAGTTGTTGAAACCTTGCCTTTTCCTACTACCACCTGCACGAAATCATAATCTAAATCACAATCTGGATTCTGCGACCTGCTGATTATTGCCACTTTACTGGTCAGAGAAGTAGCTCCCCCAAGTCCATCAATTTGACGAGCATCTCCTTCAGTTGTGCCTTCCATCGCCAAAAGCAGCATCTTATTTCTTTCTTGCTCATCTTTGGGCAAATCTTCAGCTTTGAAAAACAAGCCTTTTGAACTTCCTCCTCTAATTTGATAAAATGGAATTTTCATGTAATTATTTATTTTTTGAATGAAAATTATACAGAATTACAAGAGTAGATATTCGCAAAAACTAATGATTACTTAATTTTTCTAAATTATTTCTAGTTCCTCGCGTTACGATTGGTTCAATCCCCTTTGCTTCAAGCATTTCAATTACAGCTTCCATTTCATACATTCTACGAATGGCGTGAGTTTTACTTCCTTCTACAAAGCGGTCGATTAATTCGTCATTTCCTCCAATAAGTGAACTAATTTGACCTCTAATGTAAGCTTCCATTCCAAAAGCCTCACCTGCTTCCATTGCCTCGCAAACAACAGCGGCGATTCCTTTATATACAATCGAGCGTAATAATTTTCGAGTGGCAGCATCGCCAATCAGACTATTTTCTAAGACTTTTAAATCAAGATTAAGATTTTTAATTTTATCCAAAAATTCAGTGGCATACTCACCAGATGCTAATAATGGCGTAAACATTCCTTTGGGTGGAACTGGAGCCATAATTGCTAAATCAATAAATTTAACTCCAGAGGGCTTTAAAACTTCAGCAATTTTTTGTTTTTTTTCAGGCCCAGAGGTATTCATTTCACAGAAAAACTGATGCGGATTCAAAGAGCTAACCAATTCTTCAGCAATTTGTATCGAAACCGATGAAAGATTTGCACTAAAAATAACATCTGCTCCAATAACGGCTTCAGCATTGCTTTTCTTTATTTCTATTAATTCATCTAATTTTCTAATTGGATTAGGGTCGAAACCTACTACTTTTATGCCTAATTTTACTAAATCATTGGCGAAATGACTTCCCGCTTCTCCAAGACCAAGAAGTGCAATTGTTAATTTTTCATTCTTCATTATTCGTTTTCAATTAACTTATTACCAACCATATTTTTCTCTCCAACCATAAATATCAATCGAAACCTTACCTTTCCTTAACTCCGAACGCGTACGTTCTTCTTTAGCCTCACGAGCCATTGCTTTTTCGATGCTTTCTTCAATTTTATTTTGAGGAACTACAACTACTCCATCACGGTCTCCAACAACTATATCGCCAGGATGAATCAATACTTCTCCAATGACAATTGGTTCATTGAGCGTCCCATCTCCATGATTTGATGTACCTCTGACACATAAACCCCTCGAAAAAACAGAAAAACCCATCGCCTCAATATCATCTGCATCTCTTACACAAGCATCAATAACTAACCCATTTATACCTTTTGTTTGAGCACCAAGGCTCATTAAATCTCCCCAATAACCAGCTTCATAAAAACCCGAACAATTGGCAATCAAAACATCTCCAGCTTGTGCATAAGCATAGGCACGGTGTAATAAAACATTATCACGAGGCATGGTTTGAATGGTATAGGCAGGGCCGCATACTTTCATATTTTTCGCAATTGGTTTAATCGCTGAAGGTAAATAGCCTTTGTTTCCAAGTGCTTCACAGATAGTAGCAGTTGAAAATTTCGAGAGTTCTTTATACATCCCTGAAAATAAATTATTGGTTGTTTTTTGTTATTTAAGTTAAATAAATACCATATAACTAAAATATTGTAGTTGTTACCCTTGGCAAATGGCTTTGAAAAGCCTCTGCATATTTAACATCTTTTTGACCCGAAATTCGTCTCGCATGATTTGCTCTTCTTCCGCCTAATTCGGTGTAATATTCAACAAGGTATTTTTGTGCACCCATACAATTCATTGCGGCAATTTTTTTGTCAAATACCGATGAAATATCAACAAAAGTATCAGGTTTAAAATCACAAATTTCAGGTTGGTGTGGCTCAAAAGAATACCACATCGGTGGAGCTATATTTTTGAATGCACTTGCCACTCCCGCCCCACAAGAAAGTAATCTTGCTCGTTCGGTGGCTTGATAAGCCAATGGATGGTCAGGGTTAAAAGGGTCTTTTGCCGTGTGTGTTAGAATAACCGTTGGTTCAAAATCTCCGATAATTTGAGTTAGCTGAGCGATTCTTTCATCTGAAATCAACATTGGGTAATCTCCCCAATCTAAAAACTGAATAGCCGTTCCAAAAATATCAGCAGCTTTTTGAGCTTGTACATGGCGAATAACCTTTACACTCTCTTCAGTTCTATTTGGATTTTCTTTCCAAAGCTCCCCAGATTCTCCTCTTTCACCATAAGAAAGGCAAACTACTAAGGTTTCGGCTCCTTGATCTACACTTTTAGCGATAGTGCCACCACTTCGCCAAACAAAGTCTGCTGAATGTGCAGAAATTACAAGTAATTTATTCATTTATTTAATATTTGTAATAAAATATTCTACGTTAAAAAGAGTTTCGCTTCAATATAAAATATGTATTAAAAATTGAGCACCTTTACAAAAGTTCATCAGGCATTGGTGTACCACGAGTATGAAAACTTTCAACAGTTTTTAGTCCCCACGCTTGTCCTTTCATTCGTTCTTCTCGATTCCATACAATGGTTTCATAATCTGGGTCAAGAATTAATCTTGCGGTCGGATTAGCAATTTCAATTCTATTACCACCCGGCTCATAAAGATATAAAAAGAATGTCTGCTGAATAGCATGTTTATGAGGGCCTGTTTCGATAAAAACGCCATTTTCTAGTGCAATATCTGCGGCAAGAAGTACTTCTTCTCTACTATTTACAGCATAAGTTAAATGATGGAAACGACCGTTTAAACCAGAATGGTCTTCAGTAATAGCCAAATCATAGGATTTATTATTTACCGATACCCAAACGCCTTTAGGACCATCTTCAAACTCAATTCTTTCGGTATTTCTTCCACCTAAAACGCCAAATTGAAAATTAGCAAAAGCTCTGATATCTCTGGCTAAAAGATTCAAATGGTCAATTCTTCTGACATTCATACCACGACCAGGAAATTTACTACTCGTATTTTTCAAAGCAGATTGCGTTTCTCTTGTAGGCTTATACTTATTAGAATCGAAATAAAGTTCACAAATATGCCCATCAGGATAACGAAACTTGTATGCTTCACCATAACCACATTCATGGTCTTCCCAACCAATACCAAATCCGGTAGCTTCAATGGCTTTCGCACGGGCTCCCAATGACTCTTGGCTTCTTGCACGCCACGCAAAATGTCCAATACCCGAATGACGATGAACCGTGAGCTTTAAAGTATGGTGCTCGTAATCGTCATAGGCTCGTAGATAGGCAGAGTTTCCACTAACTTCGGTGATATACATGCCTAGAATTTCATGAAAGAAACGTATACTTTCATCTAGTTTTGGCGTAAGTAGCTCAACATGAGCCAAATGGGCAATTTCCCAAGTGAGGTTTTCCATTCAATCGGTATTTTATGTTTTACAAAATTCAGTTGTTTTTGGTGATTTATCAGGAAACTATTTTTACTTTTATAGATACAAATTGAACATCACTCAATGAAACAAGAGAAAAGTATTTTAAACTTTGAAGGGCTATATGGTGATGATTATGGAAGATATTCTTCAGAATATATCTTCTTGGAATTGATTGCCACACGTAGTCAACTTTTTAATTGGACAATCAAACCGCACATTCATTCGCAACTTTTTCAGCTATTTATTGTAAGAAAAGGCTCACTTTTGTTTCAAGAAGCGACGCAAGAACATCAACTTCAAGCACCATGTATTACACTTATACCTCCAACCAAATTACATGGCTTGGTTTATAACCCAGATGTAGAAGGGTATATACTTACCTTATCTGAAAGCATTATTGATGAAATTTTTAAAACATCAAGTGTAGTTTGGAAAACACTGGAAGATATCAGAATATTGAATCACTTTGAAGATAAAACTTTCGATAAAATTCAAAAAAATTTAGCCAATATTGAGTTTGAATTATTTGGAGAAAATCCTGAACGCTATCTAATGCTTAGGGCTTACTTGACGGAATTATTCATAAGCTTACATCGATTAACCAAGCAAGAAGAAGCACAACAAAATGATTCGATGACAATGGCACATTTTAGAAAGTTTCAGCTATTAATTAAACAAGCTAACTACCCAAAAAGTATTCCCGAATTTGCCGATGAACTTAATATTTCATCAGTTCATTTAAATCGTATATGCAATGCCGTTTCAGGTAAATCGGCCATAGAATTAGTACATCAAAATATCATTAATGAAGCACAAAAATACCTATTGCACACTTCTTATTCGGTTTCTGAAATTGCATATATGCTAAAGTTTGAGTATCCTAACTACTTTGCCAAACTCTTTAAAAAGCATACTGGAGTATCTCCTTTAGAATTTAGGAAGATGGATAGAAAGTAAATTGTTTAATTAATTATTTTTATCTTTGAGGCGAATTTTCCTCTTTTTTATCAAATTATTTTAATTAAATGTCAGAATTTCCTCCTTGCCCAAAGTGTAAATCAGAATATGTATATCCGAGTGATGGCTTACTGATTTGTCCAGAATGTTTTTATGAATGGAATCCAGAAGATGAAGCAGCGGAAGCAGTTGAAGATGGAACCTTCAAAGTTTTAGATTCAAATGGCAACGAACTCAAAGATGGTGATACAGTGGTAGTTATCAAGGACTTACCTGTAAAAGGAGCTCCAAAACCAGTAAAAGCTGGGACAAAAGTAAAGAATATCCGCTTAGTGGATTCCAATGATGGACACAATATTGACTGTAAAATTGATGGTTTCGGGGCAATGGGTCTAAAATCCGAATTCGTTAAAAAAGCTTGATTCAAAAGCCACGAAACTAATCAGAATCGTGGCTTTTTTTTATCTCTTTAATAATTTAAAACCAATATCACGCCCTTGTCCTTTAAACATAGCAAGATTTATCCAAAAGAAAGCAAATTGTTCCATCAACTGAAATTTATCATTTCCACCAATATCATAACATACTCCAAAACCAGCATCAAGGGCTAATTTTGTGGCAACCTCTTTGCCTTTTTCTGAATCTCCCGCTACGAATGCATCAATGGCATAGTCTCCGTAATGGGTATCTAACATATTATTGAATCCTGTTGTATTGAAGCATTTAACTACATCTTTGGTAGCTGTATTTGCTAAAATTGCATCGGTGGTATTAGAAAATCCTGCTGGGCCTCTACCCATGACGATGTTCATAGTATCAATAATCACTTTGCCTGTGGTATCCCCTAACGACTGAGCAACTTCAGCTGCCATCGGGGCAGGTGTTGCCAAAACGACAACTTCACATTGTTTTACGGCACTTTCAACGCTAGTAAAGCGGTCTTCTCCAATTTGAGTAGCCAATTTGATTGATTTTTCGCTCAAAGGAAACTTCGCTCCAACTAATACATTATGACCTGCTTTGATAAATTTTTGAGCTAATGCTCCACCCACATTCCCTGAACCAATAATTGCAATTTTCATATTTTTTGAGTTTTATGAGATTTTTTACCCGCTGATTTTTAATAAATATAACCGTTTTCTGATTCTAATTTAGTTGGTAAACTATTTTCTCCAAGCATTTCTTTTAAATCTCTTTCAATTGTATTACACATCGAAGTCATTGGAATATCTGTAATACGATTTTCGAAAGGGTCTTCGTTTACTTCGCCAACTTTTCCCATTACTCCAAATACAAAAGCCACCAAAATACTCAAAGGAATCATAAGGATTGGCATTCCCATTTTATTAAAATCTGAAATAAGTGAAAATGGTAAAATCACCATAAAAACCAAAAGAAAAAGTTTGGTAAAGAAATGATACTGACGCAAAAGTGGCGTATTTTTGATTCGCTCGCACGAACCTTGAAAGTTATTAAATCCGGCTAAAGTTGGTTCAAGACTGATATTATCGAATGCCCCCAAAATTTCACTTCTCATTCCTTCTTTAATCCTAATACCTTGATTTTGAAGCAAATAATTAGGTTTATTGGCCTTTTTACTTAATTCTTCAAACTCCCCAGCAGAAAGTAAATGCTTCAGTTCTTCCCAAGAATTTTGACGACGAAGGTGCAGACGCAAAGCATGGGCAAAAGCAATTTGACGATAAATTAATTCTTTTTTAAAGGCCTCTACTTGTTGTTTTGAAGCCTTGCCGATTATTACCGCATTATCGGCATTTGCGATAATCTGTCGGGCAAAGATTCTACTATTGTTGATAACTCCGCCCCAAATGGTTCTGGCCTCCCACCAACGACTATAAGCGTTATTATTGCGAAAAGCAAGAAAAATTGCCAAAGCACTACCTAAAATGGCTGCAATTGAAAATGGTAAGCTTACTTTTTCTAAGTGTTGATTGTGGTAAAGAAAATACACCGAAACCGAAATGACAGTTGAAACTACCAATTCGGTACGCATGTAGCGAGCCACGGCAAATGGGTTAAATATTTTTCGTAGAATCATGATTTTTAAAATTCATTTCGTATAAAAATGCCTAAATTATTGGTACTGGTAAACGTATTTTTTCCAGCTTGATTAAAATCCATCATCAGACCACTAGCCCAAGTATGGTATCTTGCTCCTAAACGGAAACGTTCGGTAAAATTCCAGATTTGATTTTTGGGATTGTAAACAGGAAACAATTCCGCTTGTATAAAACCTCTCCATTGGTTGTTGAATTTAGGTTGGTAGCGAAAAAGTCCGAACAAATCGAGGTTATTATTTTTCTTCAAATCAGAAACAAACCAGCCAAAAAACATAAAATCACCCTTTTGCTTAGAGTATTGCACGCCTACTTTGGGAGTAAAACCAGCATTAAGAAAAGCCCCTACTCCTACAATACCGATTCCATTTTTGAAATTATAGGAAATGGCATTGGTTGAACCGAACGCTGTTGGCGAATTTTTGTAATCTGTACTGGCTCTATTTCGACTAAAAAATAATAATGGTGTTCGCTGGTCTCTAGAGTTTTTAAAGTTCTTGAACCACATTAAATCAACCCCTGCACGTTTATCCCCTGCATAAAGCTCAACAGATTGTGCATTTAATCTTATATTTGTACTTAAACATAAAACCACCAACGATGACAGAAAATGATATTTCATACAAAATACGAGGCTGTATTTTTAGAATTTTTAATAATATTTGTCCAGGACTTCTAGAAAGTGCCTACGAAGCTGCTCTAATTTATGAACTTCGAAATTCTGCTTAACTGCTAATAACCAAGTTACACTACCTATGATTTATGAAGATGTAAAAGTTGACATTGCGTATCACTTAGACATCGATGTTGAAAATAAAGTCATTATCGAACTTAAATCGGTAAAAAATCTTCTGGTTTTGCTTCATAAACAATAGATTACCTATTTGAAACTTTCAGGAATAAAACTCGGTATTTGGGTTAACTTTAACACCGATAATATTTAAAAAAGTATTTTCAGAAAGGTAAATGGTTTATAAATCTACGGTTTTATTTTTTTACCCACTGATTTGTACAGATTTTTTACCGCTGATTTTCGCTGGATTTATTTACAATTCACTTGAAAGAAGTCCGATTTTATTTCCTTCGGTATCAATGATTATGGCAGCAAATCCAAACTTGCCGAGGTGCATTTCAGCAATAATTACTTTCCCACCAGCTTCTTCAACTTTACTTACAGCTTCGGTGAGTTTACCAAAAGCATTTAGATAAATAACTGGACCATCTGTGGTTGGCTTTAAGTCTGGGCGAACTACAATTGAACCCCCGACAGCTTCGCCAGTATTAAACGGAACATTGAAAAGGATTAAATCGCCATTACCAAAAGTGCCTTTGCGAACGTTTCCGCTAAGTACTTTAGAATAAAAGCCAAAGGCTCTTTCTAAATCAAGGGCAGGAATCTCAAACCAATTGATTGCGTTCATGGTAGTTTATTTGTTTAAAGTTTTTACAACTAATTCGGCAGCGGCAGCACCAGAATTTTGTTGCTGACCAGTAATTAAATTTCCATCTTGAATTGCATAAGAAGAAAATGGAGCAGCTACTTTAAAGGTTGTTCCAACTATTTTCTTTGCTTCGTTTTCAATCCGATAAGGTTGTATTTTCATACCAACTGCTTGGTCAGCAAATTCTTCTTCGGCGTCAGCAAAGCCAGTCCATGTTTTTCCTGATACCAATAACTCACCATTAGATTTTTTTGCTTCTAAGAGTAAAGTTGTTGAGTGACAAACGGCAGCACTTGGTTTACCCGCCTCATAGAAATTAGCAAATAATATTTCTAAATCCTTATTTCCTCTGAAAGTGTACATTGGGCCTTGTCCACCTACCAAAAAGATTGCATCATAATTGGTAGCATCCACCTCTGTAAGTTTCTTGGTATTTAGCAACATATCATTGAACCATTGTTGTTGCATATAACCCAAAGAAATCACATCATGAGCTGAATAACCACTTGCATCGGTCGGATTTGAATAACCATCCATTTCTAATTTTCCACCTTCTGTCGAAACCAACTCAACTTCATATCCTGCTTCTTGAAAAACTCTTAAAGGGTGTGTAAGTTCGGCGGCCCAAAAGCCAATAGGCCAACCAGTTTGTTTTGAAATACTTGGTGAACTAGCCACCATTAAAATTTTACCTTTTACAGGTGCTCCGTGGAAATGTACGTAGTTGTTTACTTCAGTTATCATTTGTTTGTGTTTTAGATTTGATGTTGCAAAGATGTATCGCTAAACCCTCAAACCCATGTGTACCACTTTTTTGTATGATACATACTAAAAAGTATGTATGGAATTTTAGAGTGTGAATCTATATATTTGGGAAATATATTTTTAACCACTGATTTACACTAAATTATATACATAAAAAGATACTTAAATGGGAGATTTTAAATACAATGGTAAGATTTACTATAATCCAGTAGAGTTTGCCATGGATAGAATCGGTGGCACATGGAAAATGCCAATTTTATGGCGTCTGAAAGACCGAGTGATGAGGTATAGTGAGCTACAAAAAGACATTCCACATATTTCGCAAAAAATGCTTACGACTCAACTGCGTGAATTGGAAGAAGATGGATTTGTGACGAGAAAAGTATATCCAGTAGTTCCACCAAAAACTGAGTATACAATTACCGACCGTGGACTTCGAGCTATTGAAGTTGTAAAAACTATCAGAGAATATGGATTAGAATTGATGAAAGAAATGAGAATAAATGACTAAGAATCTAAATTGATTTGTATTTTTAACTTTACAAATTCATCAAAAAACCATTCATGCAAAGATTAGAAAGCTTTTCCAAAACTTATGAAATAGGCTGGAATCATTTAGATGCCAATGCCCACGTAAAAAACTCCGCTTATGCCGAATTTGGCGATGATGTCCGCATTGCCTTTTGGCAAACATGTGGTGCAAGTCCCTTACTTATGCACGAATTGGGCGTAGGGCCAATCTTATTTGATAGCTACATCCAGTTTTACAAGGAATTACACTTAAGCGAAAGTATTATTGTGGATATTGCATTAGAAAATATCAGTGAAGATTTCCGCAAATGGAAAATCATTCAGCACATTTATAAACAAGAAGGATTAATTTTAGCGGCAAAAATTACACTTAATGGTTCATTTATGGATTTGAAAACCCGAAAAGTTTGTCCAGCCATTGGAGCAATGAGAGATTCGTTTTTAATTATGCCAACTAAACCAATTAAGGAATTTTAAAAGTACCTGAATGAAGTTTTGAATTTATTAAATGTTAAAGATATGAAAATCATTATTTCAACCTTAAGCCTTTTAATATTAACACATTTTGAAGCGTTTACCCAAACTTTCAACCCTAAATTTAAACTTTTACCTGCCGAAAAGATAAAATTCAACTCCTTTGTAGATTGTAATATGGCAGAAGCATGGGTGGGTGATACTTTTCGAATTTTTCCGGGAAAATACGGAGAAGACCCCGTTTGGGGAATCGGTGTAGATAATCGTTATGCAGATGGTAAAAATGCTGATGAAGTTTTCAAAAGTCCATCAGAAAAATTCTTTGAACCAATCATGCCCGAAAACGCTCCAGTTGGAAAACCGGGCTTACATGGTGCCGTTTGGTTTGAAACAGTTTTCCAAGACCCAAAAGATAAAACAGGTAAAACACTCTTTGGAATTTACCACAATGAAAATTACCCTCAAACCTTACCCTACAACCCCAAAACAGGCGAAGGATATAACAATAAAAAATGGCCACAAGGATTAAGAGGGCCTAAAAGTGCTGCCGCAGTTTGTAGAATTGGAATTATGAAATCGACAGATGGTGGGAAAAGCTGGAAAAATAAAGGAATCTTTATTGAAGACCTAGACCCAAGGATGATATTGAAGCCTTTTAATACCTCAAATACCTTTGGGGGTGGTGTTGGCGACCCATCGGCAGTTGCGAGCGGTGACTATCTTTATTTGTTTTATGGCGAATATGGCTATCCTGGCGTTTTTAATGAAAAGACCTATGACCCCAGCAAAGAATGGTCTGGGCAATGTATAAGTGTTGCCAGAATTGCCATTAAAGACCTTGATAAACCCGTAGGAAAAGCCAAACGTTGGGACGGCAAAGGTTTCAATGCACCTTACAACGGAATTGGTAAGCCAATTGCATCGCTCCAAATACCATTAGAAGAAGGTGGTGGGCCATCTTCCTCTCCCAAAGGTGGTTTTTATTGGGGTCCATCAGTCAGTTGGAATACTTATTTAGAATGTTGGGTGATGATGATGGCAAGAGTGGAAGGCAAATCTTGGGTTGGAGATAAAGTGTTTATTTCGTTCAATAAAAATAAAGACCTGGGTGCAGCCTTAAATAGTCAGGAATGGACCAAACCACAACTATTTTTCGAGAAACCAACATATACGCTTTGGTATCCTTCATTACAACCATTAAACACAGAAGAAGATATTAAGAATAAATATACTTGTCTGATTTTAGGTAAAAAAGCAAGGTTTTTCGTGAAAAGGATTAAACCTTTCGATGATGAATATGCCTCCGAACATATCGTTGAATTTGAAAAATAGAGAAGTTTATTTTTGGTAGTGCTGAAGTTCATTTATACAAGCTGTTGAAAATATTTAATTCAACAGCTTGTATTTTTTAACTATTTTTTCCCTCCTTTTTGTAAAAACTCTAATAAATCTGCCATTTCTTGCTTAGAAATTGCATTTTCAAAGCCTTCCATCATTAGAGATGTACCCATCGACCTAAAAGTTTTGATATCAGATTTGTTGATGGTGACTTTTTCGCCCCCAATTTTATGAATCGTCACCGATTTATCTGTTTCATTAGCAATAATTCCAGTATGGATGGCTCCACTTTTTGTTTCAAGATTATGATTAATATATTTAGGGTCAACCGCCGAGTTGGGGTCAAGAATTTCGTGGAGAATAGTCGCTTTACTTTTTCTACTAATTTCAGTTAAAACTGGACCGACTTCATTGCCAATATTGCCGTATTTGTGGCAATTAGCACAAGTATTACTGAATACTTTTTCACCCTTGAGAGCATCACCACTTAGACTCAATGCAGGTTTCATTTTATCCATTGCCGCTTGGCGATTACTCACACCCGAATCGCTGAATAATTTTTTAGCTCGGCGTTTGGTATCTTCATTGTCTGTCCACCAAAGTAAAGTTCTTCTTCGTTCAAGGTCAAAATTCATCTCGCCAATATTGATTGTGCCATTTTCAAGGCCAGTCAATAGTGCATCATGGTTACTTTCGATGTAAAGTAATAAATCGCTTGCAAAACGACGTGTTTGCGGGCTAAGGTCTTTCCACATGGCCACTACCTTTTTTCCTATCTCTTTGTCACGATAATTTGAAAGCTGACGTAAAGCGTTTTCTTGTAATTTCAGCGGTTGCGAATTTTTTAAACATTCATATAAGATGGTTGATTTTTGAGCATAAGGAACAAAGTCGAGCAATGCCAAATATTGAATTCTGAGCGAATCTAGTAGAGAAGCGTTTAAAACATTTTGTGCGGCCTCATTGCTATACTTCAAAAATTGCGGAGCAGGCGAAAGTTTAAGTTTTTGGCGAATTGCTGCCAACTCTTTCAATAAATCCAAATTAGCTGAATTTTCAAGTGAAATAAGCTGATTTTCAATTAGTTTTCCATCAATTTTTTCAATATTTTGAGTTAATTGTTTTACTACAAAAGCTTTCTCTTTGTCTGAAAGATTTGAGTTTTGAAGGGTTTTCAAAACAAGAATAAATTCATCAGTTCCGCCAAAAGTATTCAGTGCTAAAGATGCCAATAATTGAGCATTGGGTTGTTTTTCTTTAGCAATCAATGCAAAAAGTTCGGCTGATTTATTTTGAGCGGCCAAAGTAATCGCAGCAACATTCCATTCATCATTCGTTTGTTGTGCTGTTTTTGCTAACGCTTTCAGAATAAACACTTGTTTTTCCTTGTAAAATGGATGATTTTCAGGAAGTGTGCTTAAACTTAAAGCAGCTTGCATTCGAATTCGAGGCTCTGAATCAATCAACAAAGCCATTACTTTATTCAATACAGATTCACTTTTATTGATAAAGCCCTCTGAAATTTTCAAGACATTTTCTCTAATCGAAGCATTTTTATCATTTAAACCCAATTCTACTTCATTTGCTGTAATTTCCCCGGAATTACTTAAAATCCAAAAAGCATGCAAACGAGCAAAATCATTATCAGATTTCAATAGATTTCTCAGACCAACTAAAGATTCATTACTTAGCTGTTTTTCCATCAAAAGTCTTTGAGCGGTATTTCGTACCCATTGATTAGGATTTTCAAGTGCGTTTAATAATCCTTCAGTAGTTTTAAACTGCTGAAATTCGAAACTTTTACCTCCATTTTCTAAAGAAATTTTATAAATTCTACCTTGATTTTTTCCTGCGTTCAAATCTAACGTCTTTTCAATTTCATCAGGAATCCACTCGGGATGCTCAATTACTTTTCTGTGAATATCAATCACATACATACCTCCATCGGGGCCAACACTCATATTTACAGGTCGGAAAGCTCTATCGGTACTTGCTAAAAAATCTTTCTTTTCCAAAATTCGTGAAGCCGTAAAAGAAGCACCTTTAGCCTTAATTTTATCAACGTGAATTAAGTTTAATACTACATCGGCTACCCAAACCGTATTATTATATTTTTCGCCTAAAGCACCTCCACCATAATACGTAATGCCACAAGAACCCGAAAAATAGCCCGACTGCTCAGGATGATTCACACGGTCTTCTTGCTCACCAATTGGATATATTCTTGCTAAGCCATTTTCTTCATGGTCAGATATATTTTGTAAAGTATTTTCACTTAAAATTCTTCTTCCTTTAAGGTATCGGTCGGGAAAAACCAAATGCGAAATATGTGTCAAATTATGGGTTTCATAAAAACGTCCAAACTCATCCATTCCTAAGCCAAATCCACCGGAAGAAGCACCCAAACGTTCCATTTGGTGGGTTTCGAGGTTGAATCTTAAATCTTGTCCTCGTAAATCTATGGCAGTAGTCTTGTCGCCCCACCAATAAGGTTTTCCGTCATTTCCCCCATTCGCTGCATAAATCCAATTATCAATTCCATAGGTAAGTCCATTATAATTATGCTGAAGATTTTCTTTGGTAAAACCACCCATCAAGGTATCAATTTTATCAACTCGATAATCTTGATTATCATCATGAAGTTGGAGTAAATAAGGCGGTGATGCTACTAAAACCCCTTTTTTATATGGCATGAATGAATCTGCTAAACCCAAGTTTTCTGCAAAAACCATTGAGCTATCATAAACGCCATCGGCATTTTTATCTTTCAAAATTAATAAACGACTCTGCTTATCTTCCATCGGATAACCCGGCATCTCAAGTACCATGGCATCGCCATTTTCGTTGAATTCTAAATCAACGGGGTCAACAATTAGCGGTTCTGATGCAACTTTTTCGAGCTTAAATCCTTCTTCAAGCTCAAAACCTTCGAGATTTTTAGGTACTTTTTGACAAGAAAACAATAAGATTAAAAGAGCAAAAAAGGGAAAGAAAAGGATTTTTTTTGTCATAAAATGGATAAAGCTATTACAACAAAAATATAAAATAAATTATTAAAAATTGTATTATATTTCGAAAATTTAGAGAATAAATATGCTTTTATATAAAGAGCATAGTAATATCATTATTAGTTTTTAACATATAAATTAGTGAAAATATTAAAAAAAATCTCAAATTTTCAAGACTTAGCCTATTCATTTCATTTAATTGTCGCTTAAAGTAGAATAAATTCCTTAAAATACTAACTTTGATTCTCAATCCTTAAATTACATCCTATGAAAAACAAACTCTTATTATTAATTATTTTCAGTGCATTTGTAAATATTGGCGTTTTTGCAAAAACGTCAAATTTTATCGCTTCTAATCAATATACCCTTGTTGTAGAAGGTTACGACTGGGGACCAGCAGTAAGTAAAGTGATTTTAGAACTTGACGCTCCAACTACCAATGCCGATTTTAAAGACTATACTGTTTCAGTAGATAGAAGCTCAGATTGTGTAACTATTCCAGAAAATCAAAAAAATGGTTCACGTACTGTTGTCTTTGCTTATGTTTCTGACCCTCAAGGAAATCGTGTCAAAGAAGGCTCAAATATCACTTTAGTATTGAGTGTAGCTCCAAATTTACCGATTGGTTCTCCATTTCAATATTCAACTGGTGGTAAATGTAGAGGCAATCAATGGGTTACTTACCAAGTAACTGTTACAGATACCAAAACCAATAAAGTTTGGAATAAAGAAAAATCACGTATTCGCCCATTGGTTGATGATTTTGATTTGACAGGAAAATACGAATATGAAGCAGGAAAAACGATGTCTTATGCGGCATTTACACCTAAGAAAAAAGCCAGCAAAGCTCCACTTATCATTTGGTTACACGGTGGTGGTGAAGGTGGATACGACCCAACAATTACGCTATTAGGAAACAAAGCTGCCAATTATGCTTCACCTGAAATCCAAGCTTATTTTGGCGGTGCTTATGTCCTATCTCCACAATGCCCTGGAGCTTGGATGCACGATAAAGATGGGAAAACACAACCTGGCTCTGGTGAAGATGTTTATAATATTGGTTTAATGGCTTTAATCAAAGAATTTGTCAATAAACACCCAGATATTGACACAAAAAGAATTTATCTGGGCGGTTGTTCAAATGGTGGATATATGTCATTGAAGCTACTTTTAAAAGAGCCCAATTATTTTGCGGCTGCCTATATCAGTGCTTTGGCGTATCAATCACAATATATTACTGACCAACAGATTAATAGCATTAAGCACATTCCGATTTGGTTTTTACATTCAAAAGAAGACAATACCACAAAGCCAGATTTGACAGTTGTGCCTGTTTACGAACGATTGAAAAAAGCGGGTGCTAAAAACCTTCATTTTAGCTATTACGACCACGTGACAGATATTACAGGTTTCTTTGGAGGAGAAAATTATTACTATAATGGCCATTGGTCATGGATTTATTCACATGCCAATACTGCCAAATTAGATTATGATGGAAAGCCCGTACTTTTGAATGGTCGCCCCGTTACAATTATGGAATGGATGGCAGCCCAAGCAAAGAAATAAGTTTTCAATAAAAATGGTGAGGAAATGCCTCACCATTTTTTATATCCTTTATTGTTAGTATTCTTATTAAACTTCTCATGTTTGTTCCCTTTTTCAGAAATAGCTACCGATTGCTGCTCTTTTCTCTTTGGACTCGACAATAATCTTTCTGCTAAATCCGGACGATTGAGCTTAGTCAACCTATTGCGAATCCAAGATTTAAACTCTGGTTTATACCAAAAGAAATACCTATTCTGAGCCTGTTTTTCCTCACGAGTTTTGGCAGTTTTGATAGGTTGTAATGTATAAGGATGCACTCCTGTATAATAAATTACCTCTGCCACAGTCATCGGTGTTGGTGTAAAGTCTTGTACTTGTTCTAATTGGAAACCCAAGTCTTTAGTTTCGGCAGCAAGATTGGCCATATCAGCCTCTTCACAACCAGGGTGAGATGAAATAAAATAAGGAATTAGCGGCTGCTTTAAATTATGCTTATCTTGAATTTTATCGTATTTTTCCTTGAATTTCCTAAAATACTTAAACGATGGCTTACGCATAACACGAAGTGTATCATCAGAAGTATGTTCAGGTGCCACTTTCAGACGCCCAGAAACATGGCGAGTAACCAATTGCTCCATGTATTCATCATGGTTGCCATCTTGGTTATTCTTGTTGAAATCATCAACCAATAAGTCATATCTAATTCCCGAACCAACGAAAGCTTTCTTGATTTTTGGGTGAGCATCTACTTTTTTGTAAATTTCAGTTATCGGTTTATGTGAAGTATCGAGGTTTGAACAAATCACAGGGTGAATACAACTCGGTGCTTGACAACGGTTACAGATGGATTCATCTTTACCTTTCATTCTATACATATTGGCTGATGGCCCACCTAAATCTGAAATATAACCTTTGAATTCAGGGTGATTGACCAATTCTTCCACTTCTCTCATGATAGATTCCTGACTTCGTGAGGCAATAAACTTACCTTGATGTGCAGAAATTGTACAGAAACTACACCCACCAAAACAGCCACGATGCATGTTTATCGAGAACTTAATCATTTCGTAAGCAGGAATTGGCCCACGATTTTTATATTTGGGGTGCGGTAATCGTGTATAAGGCAAATCAAAAGATTGGTCAATTTCTTTTTCATCCATTGTTTTGAATGGAGGATTAATAACCAAAGTCTTTTTTCCTATTTTCTGAGTAATTCGATTCGCTTGCCATTTATTCGACTCTACTTCCACAACCTTAAAGTTTGAAGCATATTTAATTTTATCCCTCAAACATTCTTCATGACTAGCAATTTCTACAGTATTCCAATTTTTATGTTGGGGTAAATCATTATGAGCATGATGTAAGTACGCAATCTGATTAATATCTCGGATATCTTCAAATCGTTCGCCATTTCTTAAGCGAGTCAATAACTCACGTAAGGGTTGTTCGCCCATACCATAAACTAGCATATCGGCTTGCGAATCTTCCAAAATAGTTGGCATCAATTCATCTTTCCAATAATCATAATGCGTTACACGGCGGAGTGAAGCCTCGATTCCACCAATCAATACAGGTACATCAGGATAAATTTGCTTCAAAATTTTGCTGTAAACACTAGTAGCATAATCTGGACGAAACCCAGCTTCGCCACCCGGAGTGTAGGAGTCATTTGAGCGTAAACGCTTGTTGGCTGTATAATGATTCACCATCGAATCCATACAACCAGCCGTTACACCAAAGAAGTATTTGGGTTTCCCAAATTTTTTAAAATCACGCAAGTCATCTTGCCAATTTGGCTGTGCCACAATAGCAATTTTATAGCCTTCGCTTTCGATGATTCGCCCGATAACTGCTGTTCCAAAAGCAGGATGATCAACATAAGCATCACCCGAAATTAATACAACATCCAGCTCATTCCAGCCTCTTTTTTCTACCTCTTTTTTGGTAAGTGGTAACCAGTCGGTTATTGGTCTTTCTAACATAAAATAGTTTGTATTCTGTGGTTCGCCGTCAGTAGCTTTTACTGAATGTTCCCCACAAGCTATTTAGTTGCCTTTTCAAGCAAACTCTCGCAAAATTACGGAATATATTTCCTAATAACCATCAAGCAGCCTATTTGGTTTCAATAAATAACTCACAACAATCGAAATGATAGTGCGTTGTTTCTATCAAAAATCAATTATTAAATAAACCAATGAAAAAACTAAGTATTATAATTTTCTTGTTTTTAATTATTTCATCGTGTAAAAAAGAGTTTGCCCATTTTCAAAAATCAAATTATTCAACTAATGATTATTCCATAAAACCAATAATTTCCCAACCAGAATTATTGGTTTCAAATGAAATGGAAAGTATTTCGAGTAGAAACTTTACTAAAGAAACTGTCATTGAAAACCCTCAAATACCTTTTATTAAAGAAGAAATTAACAAAAATAGAGTAAAAAACGTAAAATATCGAAGCAAAGTTCTTATAGTAAAACCAAGTTTTGATTCTAAAAAATATAGTCAAAATAGTACATTCAAAAGCTTGAAGGCTAAACCTGTTCCGCTTAATTCTGCCATTTACACAGGTTTTATTTTCTTAGCGATTGCCATCAGTTTGAGTTTACTTTCACTTCAAACCTTATCCATTTTATTTGGCATTGCATCAATTTTTATGCTTTACATAGGTTTTAAAAGATATTTCAGAAGAAGAAAATGGAGAGAAATTTTCAGATAATATTACAAAACGCCACAAATTGTTGAATTTCGAGGAATCTTTTCCCCGTTTTTATCTGATTTTTTAGACGATAAACTAAAAAAAATTAATGGTATTATTCTTTTGTAGTGATGTTATCTCAGTTAGGAGATTAAGTTTTTTTACTAACCAAATCATATAATACCATGAAAAAATTAGTTTTAATATTGACCTTCATTCCTTTTATATATGGATGCAATCGTTCAAGTGATACAAACGCCGAAATCATGAAAGCCAAGCAAGCGGCTATTGACTCCGTAAACCAAGCAAACTTGATTAGTCAGCAACAAAAAGAAATCGACTCTTTGAAATTGGCAGCCAAAGACAAAGAAATAAAATCAGAGAAAAATAATTTAGCTGCTACTAAATCACACAATAGTACTGCTCCAGCACCATCGCCTTCAGCTCCTGTTCCTGTTAGTACTTCAAAAAAGAAAAAATTAAGTAATACCGCCAAAGGAGCGATGATTGGTGCAGGCGTAGGAGCCATCACTGGAGCAGTTGTTTCTAAGAAAAAAGGTCAAGGTGCTATTATTGGTGGTGTTGTTGGAGCCGGTGCTGGTGCTGGCGTAGGTGCAGTAATTGACCACAAACAAAGATAAACTGGTTTACCGCTATTAGCTGTTGGCTAGTAGCGGTTAGCTGTTCGCTAAACTTGGATAACCAAAGTATGGAGCCACCTAGTGTGGTTCCATTTTTTATTCCCTATTTTTTAAGATAAAGGCTAAATTTCGTTCGTAGGATTTTTTTATGGATACAAGTTTTTTATCATCCTTCCCTATTTCTTCCATTCGCTTGATAGCCATTTCATAATAATCAGATAAGTGCTCTCGTAAACTATTTCGATGCTCAGCCTTTTTAAACGGACATTCACTTCGAACTTTTTCATAATCTTCTTGCAAGAATGATAGCTCCATATCTTCAACCTCTGCCAAAAGCACTTTCAATTTACTTGAATCAGTAACAAACGTGAGAATATTTGTTATTGTCTTTATGAGATGCCTTACAACTATATAATCTTCTTTTCCCCAATGATAGATTTGGTCAAATGCTAAATCGACTAATTGTTCGAAATTAAATTCTCGGATAAAAATATTTTTCCTTTCTAATAAGATTGCCTCCTTTGAAATTGTATTGCTTAAAGCTGCTTTTTGAATAATATTTCCGAGATAATCAATACAGTTAAGAGCCGTAGTTGGGTCATTTACCGCAGGAGAAATAGCCTTGATAGCAATATCTACCAACTGACGGATACCAAAAGGAATATCTTGCTCATAGCTACGAAACTTGCTGATGATGAACTGTGCGGCAATTAACTGTTTGTTTTGCTCGAAGAAAACCCTATCCTCCTCATTGTCAATCAAAACTTCTAGCAATGGCATTCCAGCTAAAACAAAACTTCCGACATGTGGTTTCACTACAATTTTCGAACGATTACCCTCAGGAATTACATCAAACAATTTTTTATACTTGATAGAATCCAAATACCCACTTTCTTGATTAATAATCAATACTTTATCTGAAGGATTTTGTTGAAAACCATTAGTTTCGTAAAGTTGTTCGATTTCGTTGATTGTACGTTTTGCGATATTTTGAGTGATACTTGAAGCATTGATATTATCAACCACATGATGAATAAACAAGGGAAAAACCAGCAATATCAAGTAAAAAGCCCCCACAATACCAAATTTCGGATAAATTAATGCGGCATCAGAAAGACCAAAATATTGCAAGCCCATCAGATACCCCACACAAGCAATAAAAGACCAAAGAAAAAAACGACTAAAATGGTCGTATTCAAAAAATGAGCGAATAATTCGAGGAGAAAACTGAACTGAAGCAAGTTGTAAAGCAACAAAAACAAACGAAAAAGTAGTTACAACTAAAGTTGCCACAATACTTGCCAAAGTAGATAAAAAGCCATCGAGTAGTACTCCAGCCTCACCCGGACGTAGATAATGCAGAATAAGTGTCAGAAGTGCCACAATCACATAAGCTACGAGTGTTAAGTACCGCCAATCTTGCTTGACACGCTCATGGAGTAAAAGAATTTTCTGTTTCAATTTCTAAAATTTTCAATTTTGATTCCTAAAAATAGAGCTTTTCTCTCTTCAAAACAGGTGTTTTTACGCATAAAATATTTTGGAATTACCCTTAATTTTGTAGTTTACAATTTCAATGATTAATTCCTTCCCATTATGGAAACACTATACTTGACACGCAATTTAAAAATTGAGCCCAATGAGATAATGTACCTTGAAAGTGAGAGCAATTATACATTAATTTACACAACTAACAAATCAAAAACTATAACTTCTCAAACACTTCATGTGGTTCATTCGTCTATCAACTATGATAATTTCTTGAGAATCAGCAGAAAACACATTATAAATATCGAACACATCTCTACCATTTATTTAGAAAAAAACAGACTTACCTTCAAATTATCTAATGGCGAAAAATTTATTGCTTCTCGAAGACGTACGAAAGACTGTTTAGACAGAGTAAAATTTATTTCATTTACGTAAACAGACAAAACCTTAATAAATGATTCAAATGAATGGTGTTGCTTGTTTTTACTATATTTTTTATATTTTTCAAATCAAACAATAGTATCTTTGCTTGAAAAATAAAAGAATCTAATCAAAAGATGAAGCAATATCACGATTTACTAAATCATATTCTTGAAAATGGTACCGTAAAAACTGACCGTACGGGTACAGGAACTATCAGTGTGTTTGGTTACCAAATGCGTTTTAATCTTCAAGAAGGCTTTCCACTTGTTACAACCAAAAAAGTACACACAAAATCTATTATTCATGAGCTTTTATGGTTTATCAAGGGCGAAACAAATATTGCTTATTTAAAAGAAAATGGCGTTTCGATTTGGGATGAATGGGCCAGCGAAAATGGAGATTTAGGGCCAGTATATGGTAAACAATGGCGTAGCTGGGCAGCACCTAATGGCCAGACAATCGACCAACTAAAAGATGTTTTGAACCAGCTAAAAAAATCACCTGATTCTCGAAGAATTATCGTTTCTGCTTGGAATGTAGGTGAACTTTCTCAAATGGCATTGATGCCTTGTCATGCTCTCTTTCAGTTTTATGTTGCTGACAATAAATTATCTTGTCAATTATATCAGCGTAGTGCCGATGTGTTTTTGGGTGTTCCATTCAATATTGCTTCTTATGCCCTTCTTACCATGATGGTAGCCCAAGAATGTGGCCTTGAAGCCCATGAGTTTATCTGGACTGGTGGCGATACCCACATTTATTCAAATCATATCGAACAAGTAAAATTACAGCTCTCTCGTGAGCCAAGAAAATTACCCAAAATGACCTTAAATCCTGAGGTAAAAAGTATTTTTGACTTCAAGTTTGAAGACTTTACACTCAGCGAATATGACCCATATCCAGCCATTAAAGCTCCAGTAGCAGTTTAAAACAAGAATAGCCGTTGCAATGCAACGGCTATTTTAATTATACAAAGGTTTTTAGTGCTGACGATTTTGTTTGAGGTTTCGTTGGCTCATCTTCATAATTATTTGTCACTTGCCAACGCAATTCCACGAAAAGTTTGCGTATTGATAGCAAATTCTTTTGTCAACTTCTCAGTTCCTAATTCTACAACGAAAGTATATTCGCCATCAGAAAGGTTTGACAAATTAAATGCTTTCACGTAAGCAGCATCATTGGCAGCATACTCAACGAAGTACACGTTATTTTCTTTATCTACTAAAGAGATTTTTGTTTTTTGTTTCAATGGGTTTTCAAAAGCTAGTTTGAAACGTAGGCTACCCATATCTTGAACTGCTAATGCATTTTTCTCAGTAGAGGCCACTTTTCCTGTTGCTTTTGTTTGTGCCATACCTTCAGTAGTGGCTGTAGCTAAAGTCAATACGATTGCTAATGCTTTAATGATATTTTTAGTGTTCTTATTCATTGTCTTAATTGTTTAATGATGAAAATAAAATTGAGCGAGACTTAGGTTATTTTTTGGCTAATGAAATACCACGTAGTGTTTTTGTACTAATGACGAAGTCTTTTTTCGACAATTCGCTACCAGCTTGTACTACAAATGAATACTCGCCGTCAAGCAAATTCGAAAGGTTAAATGCCTTTACATACTGAGCATTTCCATTAGTATATTCGCTAAATAAGATGTTCTCGTCTTTGTCAACTAAAGAAATTTTAGTTTTCTGTTTCAGTGGGTTTTCAAAAGCTAATTTGAAGCGAAGGCTACCCATGTCCTGTACGCTTAGGTTTGATACTTTAGCTGTTGAGCTTACTTTTCCAGATGCAGCTTTTGCTTGTGCAAAACCTTCAGTAGCTGTTACCGAGGCAAGTGCCAATACGATTGCTAATGTTTTCATAATTTTCTTTGTTTTTGTTTCCATTGGAGTAAATTCTTTAAAAGTTAAAACTAAAAAAAGTCATATCAATTATTCGTCTCCTTCGAAAACCTTTGTGATGCAAATGTATGTAAGCATCTGAACATAAGTCAATTAATAAATCATTAATTTCTGAAAGTTGTTTTAAAATTATAGCATAATATTAGAATATTACAACGTTTTTCGGAATACTTCAAGAGAAAGTTCAAATAATCCTATTAACTGAATAGACTAAATAGAAGCAAAAATTTCACTTTTTTGAGTTGCTTTTCAATTCTTCCTTATAATAATACAAAAACCCATTTTTTTTCTCTTTTGAGTGTATTTTGCCAAATAATATTTTTTAAAGATTTAGTAGAACGTTTTTTGTTAGTTTTAGCCTAAGTATCAGTAATTATTCAAATGCCCATGTACCATTTATGTATTTTTTTTGGTAAAACTTTAGAAAAAATGTTTCCTTAGTACACTATTTTAGTGTGCTCTACCCTATTTGCTTTCATACTTAAAACTGTCACGATGTTAAAAATTGAGAATTTTTCAAAAAAATATAATAATCATACAATCATTGCCATTGAAGAATTAAGCATCCCCGAAGGCATTCATTGGTTTAAAGGTGTAAATGGTTCGGGAAAATCTACCTTCTTTAGGTCAGTGGCTGGAATCATTCCTTTCGATGGTAAAATCTTATGGAAAAATCTTGATATCAGAAAAGATTCTGTGAATTACAGAATGAAAGTAAATATGAGCGAAGCCGACCCCGCATATCCAGATTACCTCACTGGCTATGATTTATTAAGTTTTATTGCTCAAGCCAAACAAGCGGCCCCTAGTCAACTTAATCAATTGGCAGAAAAAATTGGGGTTGATATTTATTGGAAATCTCCGATTGGTACCTACTCAAGTGGAATGCTAAAGAAAATTTCTTTATTATCAGCGTTTTTAGGACACCCCAGTTTAATAATGCTCGATGAACCTTTGATTACCATTGATAAAAATTCAGTAGCAATAATATATGATTTGGTAAAAGAATATGCTTTAAACCAAGGAGTAAGCTTTTTACTTTCATCACATCAGGATTTTCTCACGGGTGGTTATGAAGCCAAGCTGAGTATTAAGAATATTTATTTAGTACAAGACCAAACCATTACTCAGCAAGTATGAAAAGCATCATTCGAATACTCAATCTCGCTATTACAAAGGAATATTACCGTCAAAATGTAATATTTATTTTTGCAATCATGATGTTTAGTTTTGGTTTTCTGAGAGCCAATGAGCACATTACAATCATAAAATTGGTTTTGAAACTACCTTCATTGCTTCTATTAACATTCCTTGTTTGGGCTCTACATACTGTAAAAATTACCCTTTTTACTTTACGAATGTTTGAATCAAAAAACAACGAATTTTTATATCACATCAGCCTTTTTCCAAAACTAAAACGTTGGACAGCCTTTGCTGCTCTACAATTTAATTTGGTTCAACTAACTTTCTTATATTCTTTGTGGATGCTAAAAATTGCCCTTGAAGAAAAACAATTTGGGGCTTTTTTCTTGATTATTGCCTATCATATCATTTTTATTGTAGCAGGAATAGCGGCATACGAGTATCGACTTCAAAGACCTAATGCCACTCAAGTAATCAAACAACCAATTCAAAATCTTTTAGGGAAATTTACTACGCCTCATTTCCTATTTTATATTAGATATTTATTTGCTAAACAACCTGTATTATTACTTTTAGGCAAATTATTTAGTTGTTTTATGCTGGCAGGTGTTTGTAATTTATATCCCACTGATGCTTACGATGAGCGACTACTTGCTTTGGGTGGACTCTTTTCTGCGGCAGGACACAGTATTTTTACACAAGAATTTATCTATTTTGAACACCAATTTTTATCTTTCAGCAGAAACCTTCCTATCAAAACATTTCAACGTTTTTTAAATTATAGCATTACTTATTCAATTATTCTTATTCCTGAATTAATCGTACTTCTTAGAAATCTACCACAGGGAATAAGCGTTATTTTTATTTTTTCTCTGATGACATTCATCTTATCAATGATTCTACTGAATCATCAAACGCAATACATCAATAAAATTAATAATGATACTTATTTACAGAGATTATTTTTTGTTGGAATCTTATTCTTACTATTGATTATGTTCAAAATTCCAGTAATTTTGATGGCTTCTGTCAATATTTTGTTGGCGGGATTTGTGCTAAATAAACATTTTTATGAAAGTCAAATGCTAGACTGAACCCAATGAAACCCAAATATCTATTTTTTATTTTAATCTTTCTTTCATCATTCGCTACACTCGCCCAAACTCAATTTAAGTTTTCGGGTGAAATTCAAAATCCGACCGAACGAAAGGTTTTAATAACACTTTACCGTGACTGGGTTGGAGAGGAAGAAGAATATGAAATAGAGCTCAATGAAAAGAATCAATTTTCTTTTAGTTCTTCTATCAAACATATCGCATATATCGACTTTTACTACGCAGACCAAGGTTTTCATTATTGGATTATCGAGCCAACAGATGATATTACAATCAAGTTTTCGCCAAAAAACTTTTGGACATCAATCAAGGTTTGGGGCAATGGTTCTGAAAATTGGAATTATTATATCAAACAAAGAGAAAAATTTGAAGTAAAACGAGACTTTGAGATGGAAGCAGAGCGGCAGAGCCAGACAGCACAACAACAATACTTCAATTTTTTAGATAACGAACAATTAACGCAATTAGAATATTTAGAAAAAACACCCAATTTATCTAAAATCTTCATTCAATCTCGCAAAGCAGATATCATAGGGGCCATTCAAAATTATAAAATCAATTACTTATCGAGTAAAAAATATGGTTCTTGGCTTGAGGAAAAAGTAAAAACTACCCTCAAATTGGAGGCACTTGCTGATTCTGTTCAGGCAAATTCGCTCGAATACGGCAATATGTTTCAAAATTTGATGGATTTATTTATTGCGAAATCTAGCAATCGAAAACATAAAGAGTTGACCGAAAATGAAGAACTCAACCTTATTAAATCCTCTTACGACAAAGACTATTTTTCATTCAAACTAATTGAAAGAGTTTTGGCATTCAAGCTAAATAACATGATTGACGCTGAAAATATTAGTCCGAAAGTTCAAACATTAGTTGAAGACTTCTTAGCAACAGCAAACGATAGAGATTATAAAAACTATTTGTCAAATAAAGTAAATTTTTCAAAAACGCTCTCAAAAGGTTCGCCGGCTAAACCTTTCAAATTAAAAGATATTGATGGTAAAGATGTATCATTAAAAGATTTTCAAGGAAAAATAGTTTACCTCGATTTTTGGGCAAGTTGGTGTGGTCCGTGTATTTATGACATGAAATTTATGGAGCCAATCAAAGAAAAATTTAAAGCTGAAGTTGTTTTTATTCAAATCTCTTTAGATAGTGAGGTAGAGTGGAAAGACGCCGTAAAAATGTATCATATAAAAGGCATCAATCTAAGAGTTGATGAAAACAGTAGTATCACTAAAAACTATGGTATTAGTGGTATACCAGCCTATTTTTTAATAGATAGAAAAGGAAATTTTGCCGTTTCACAAGTAGCAGACCCAAGCCACGAAGAAGGGCAAGAATTAATCAAACAAATTGAGGAAGTTTTACAAAGAAACTGAGCTACCACTCAATAAACTATGCAAAAACTTGGCAAAGTTGCTTAAAATCGCCACTACCACAATATTTATTGGGCAGTGGCATGAATATTATTTTTGTATTCGGTTAGCCAAATAAGCTTCCATTTCGACCAAACTAAGGGCATTAAATGTCATATTAGCTGTAAGTCCACCTTTTCGGGCGGCTGCTACACCATAATTCATGTCGTGGTAACCTTGCATTTCGTGGGCATCAGGGTTGATACTCAGCATCACGTTTCTTTCTAAAGCATATTCAATCCAACGCCAATCGAGGTCTAAACGGTAAGGACTAGCATTGATTTCGATAACAACTCCATTAGCTGCACAACAATCAATAACTTCCTTATAATCAATCGGATAACCTTGTCTTGAAAGTAACAATCTACCTGTCGGATGACCTAAAATAGTAGTATAAGGGTTTTCAATGGCTCTAACTAAACGCTCAGTTGCACGAGCTTGGTTCATAGTCAGATTCGAATGAACCGAAGCTACGATGTAATCAAAACTAGCCAAAATTTCGTCTGGATAATCGAGTGAACCATCACCCAAAATATCAGACTCTATTCCTTTTAAAATTTTAAAAGGTTTATCAGTTGATAATTTTTTATTTAATTGTTCAATCTCGGCATGTTGTTGCAGAATCTTCGTAATCAACAAACCATTAGCATAAGTGGCAGACTGTGAGTGGTCAGCAATTCCTAAATACTCAAAACCAAGTTCTTTACAATAAGTTGCCATTTGTTCGAGTGAATGTTGTCCATCGGAATAAGTCGAGTGGTTATGCAAAATTCCCTTTAAACTATTCCAAGTCACAAGCTCATCATTTGAATGTTTTTTCACCCATTCAAATTCATTAAGACCTTCACGCATTTCTGGAATGATGTAAGGAACCCCAAATTTCTCGTAAATGGCTACTTCTGCCTCCTCTTGGGTAGATATCTCTTTTATGTTAATGGCAGTATTCAACAATGATATACCATTTTCATTGCGTTTTTTAAGGTGGTCTTCATGGGCGGAATAAATAAACTGTTTAGCAACAAAATCACTTTCAAGTACAAATCTGATTTCGATTAAAATCTTATTTTCTAAATATTTACCACGCCAAACAAAAGGTGAGGATGCTTTTAAATCTTGCTCAAAACCTTCCATTTCAAAAGTAGGTAAATTGCCTTCATAAGCTATTAAGAAAGTAAGTGTATCAACAGTTTCCGTTTTTCTTCTAATTTGCCCCGTAATTTCAACTTTAGGAAAGTTATTTTGGATAACCTCTAAAATAATTTCAGCCAAAATTGCCGCTTTATCCATGCGGAGTTTTCCAGCCTGACTTTGAATAAACTTCAAAGATTCTAAAATTGAATCTTGTGTTTTTCCGCCAAAACCTTTCACCTTAGCAATACTTCCATTTTCACAGGCAATTTGTAACTCATTGAGATTATCAATGCCCAGTTCATTCCACAAAACCTTAATTTTCTTTGCCCCAAGGCCTTTAATTTTAAACATTTCAATAACACCTTCAGGCGTTTTGGCTAGTAATTCAACTAAATCTCTTAGCTGTCCCGTACTAACCATTTCTAAGATTTTACCCGCCATCATTTTCCCAACCCCTTGAATCTGTGTAAGTTGAGGAAAATCTAATTGTGCTAATTCTCCCACATATTTATCTAAATTATAGGCAGCATTAGTATAGGTTTTTATCTTAAACTCATCTTCGTTGTGCAGTTCAAGTAGTTTTGCGGTAAGCTCAATTGTTTCAACAATATCTGAATTTGACATCATGTTTTCTTCTTAAATTTTATGCAAATTAGCTGTTTTTATTCATTTTAAGGTATTTTGTATAAAATCTAAATCAAAAAAAAGCTTGCGAACTTAAAAGTCCACAAGCTTTTTATAGGCATCAATAAGTTTTGATTACAAAGTAGCCAAAACATTATTCATATTTCTCACTGCATCAGCCGATTTTGCAAAAGCAGCTTGTTCTTCTTGGTTCAAACGGATGTTAACGATTTTTTCCCATCCATTTCTACCAATTACAACAGGCACACCCAAACAAATATCTTTTTGGCCATATTCTCCATTCAAGTAAACACTTGAAGGAATCACTTTTTTCTCATCACGGATGATTGCCTCAACTACCGCACAAGAAGCAATACCCGGAGCATACCATGCTGAAGTTCCTAACAAACCAGTAAGTGTTGCACCACCAACCATAGTATCGGCAGCTACTTTATCAAGTACATCTTTTGATAAGAAACGGCTAACAGGAATACTATTTACAGTAGCTAAACGAGTCAATGGAATCATGGTTGTATCGCCATGACCACCGATTACTTGTCCGTGAATATCGCTTTGAGCAAAACCAGTTGCTTGCGATAAATAATAACGGAAACGTGATGAGTCTAACGAACCACCCATACCGATGATACGCTTTTTGTTTACACCCATTGATTGAGCTACTTGATATGCCAAGTAAGTCATTGTATCCATTGGGTTCGAAACAATTAACAAGATTGCCTTTGGAGAATGAGTTAAGATTTTCGTAACCACATCTCTTACGATACCTGCATTGATTCCAATAAGTTCTTCACGAGTCATACCCGGCTTACGTGGTAAACCCGAAGTGATTACAACTACATCAGATTTTGCAGTTTTTGTATAATCATTTGTTGAACCGATAATTTTTGTATCGAAGCCTTCTAATGAAGCTGTTTGCATCAAGTCCATTGCTTTACCTTCAGCAACACCTTGCTTAATATCTAGCAATACAACTTCATCTACGATTTGCTTACGAGCAATGTTGTCGGCAGTGGTTGCACCAACCGCACCTGCACCTACTACTGTTACTTTCATAGTTTCTAAAGCCCCCTAACCCCCGATGGAGGAACTTATTTATAAATTATATTCGTATCTTGGGGTTATTTTTAGATACGAATTTGATGATAAGTAAAAAAAACTAAAAATGGTTTTAACACCACTATTTTTGTAGTTTCAATACAAAAATTTATTTGTTGTAACCTAACAACAAATTTATTGGACAAAACTAATATAAAACAATGTATTTGAATGTTTTTTTTGCATTTTTTATATTTATCGGATAATTTTTGTAGTTTTTTACGTTTCTAAGTTAAGTTTCATAATGTCAAGACAAATTTGAGCTTCTTTTGAGCATAAATTACATTCGATATCCTGAAGCTAAAAACTAATTAAAATTGAAGCCAGATAACAAAATGAGTACAACAACCACTAATAAAACACAAAACTTACTTTCGAAAGTAATAGAGTCAGTCGTTTATAAAAGTGCCCTAAAAAAAGCACCCAGAATTGCTAAAAATGCCAAAAGTCTTTTACAACTCCTCCAAACTGCTTTAAAGAAAACTCAACACTTAGGAGCGGGCGGTGTTTTTGATGTAATTCGAGAAAAAATTACAATTTTGGGCACATTGATAAAAGCTTATGCAGTAGGCGATTATCGACAGATTGAAGTAGGAAATTTGCTTAAAGTAATTGCGGGTTTTGTTTACTTTATTGCCCCAATTGATATCATTCCTGATATACTACCATTTATTGGTTTAAGTGATGATGTTGCCTTATTGATGTTTATTTTCAAGAGTATTGATGATGAACTTGTGAAATTCAATGAATGGCAAAATAGACAAAACGACAAAAGTTTAAGACGAAATTAATTTTTTAATTTCTAATTTACTTATACATTTGTAGTATCAAATTATACGTTATATTTGATGCATATTTGATAAACAAAACCCTTTCCATTAAATAATTGTCAAAAAACACTTTAAATTTTATAATATTATGTTTGGTCTTGGAAGTACAGAAATGATTCTGATTTTGGTAGTGATTCTTTTCTTTTTCGGTGCAAAAAAATTACCTGAGCTTGCACGTGGATTAGGAAAAGGAATTCGTGAATTTAAAGATGCTTCTCGTGAAGTAAAAGAAAATATCGAAAAAGCCGCATCAGACGATAAATAAGGATATTTTTGCTCAATTTATTTGCCTTCTGCTACGCTCAGGCTACTTAAATTGGGCAACACCTTAACAACAGCACCCAGCCTAAAACTGTGTGGCTGTTGTTTTTTTGTTTTTAAATAATCTGAATTTTTAGAGCAAATCACAAAAAAATCATAAGCAATTTTTGATATATTTAATCTAAAAATTCAAGGTAATCTTTTGTAATGCGTTAAAAAATGACCAAATACAATTCATTTAAAGAAGTAAAACAAGCCATTTCCAGTGGTGAAACTAACTGTGTATCGTTGGTGAAACACTATTTGGAGCAAATTGAAGCACATAAAAATTTGAATGTGTTTTTAGAAGTGTATGCAGAAGAAGCTCTTAAACAAGCAGAAGAAGTTGACAAAAAAATAAATAATGGAACTGCTGGTCGTTTAGCAGGTATGGTCATTGGTTTGAAAGATGTATTGGCCTACGAAAATCATGGTTTACAAGCTTCAAGCAAAATATTAAATGGTTTTCAATCTCAGTTTACAGCTACTGCCGTAGAACGTATTTTAGCTGAAGATGCGATTATCATTGGTCGACAAAATTGTGACGAATTTGCCATGGGCTCTTCCAATGAAAACTCGGCATTCGGGCCTACTCTAAACTTTGCTGACCCAACACGTGTTCCGGGTGGTTCATCTGGAGCATCGGCAGTGGCTGTTCAAGCAGATATGTGTTTGGCATCTTTGGGTTCGGATACTGGCGGTTCGGTTCGTCAGCCAGCCGCTTTTTGTGGAGTGGTAGGTCTAAAACCTACATATTCTCGTGTTTCTAGGTGGGGGCTCATCGCTTATGCTTCATCTTTTGATTGTATAGGTCCAATTACTAAAACAGTAGAAGATGCAGCCCTCCTACTTGAAATCATTGCAGGTGCCGACGAACATGATAGCACAGTTTCGAGCCAAGAAGTGCCCGCATACACAGAAAAGCTTACGCCTAAAAAACAATATCGCCTCGCTTACATGCGTGAAGCACTCGAAAGTGAAGGTTTAGATGAAGATGTCAAACGCCAAACTTCTAATAAAATAGAACAACTTAGAGCCCAAGGACATATTGTTGAAGCGGTTGACTACCCCTTGATGAAGTATCTTCTTCCTACTTATTATATTCTAACAACAGCCGAGGCAAGTTCGAATCTTTCGAGATTTGATGGTGTTCGCTACGGACATCGTGCGGAGGGAGTAAAAAACCTCGAACAATTATATAAAAAATCACGTGGGGAAGGGTTTGGTGCTGAGGTTCGCCGAAGAATAATTTTGGGCACTTTTGTACTGAGTGCAGATTATTATGACGCCTATTATACGAAAGCACAGAGGGTTCGTCGTTTAATAAAAGAATCAACGGATGAAATTCTTTCGAAATATGATTTTCTGATTTCTCCAACAACACCAACTCCTGCAATAAAGATTGGTGAAAAATCAGATGACCAATTACAAATGTTTTTGATGGATATCTTCACGGTTCAAGCAAATGTGATAGGAAATCCTTGTATTTCGATTCCAAATGGCCAAAACTCAGAAGGTTTACCCATAGGGATTCAAATTCTTGGCAAGAATTTTGAAGAAGCAGAAATGCTTGCATTCGCTAATTCATTGCAATAACAATAAATGTTTTAATTTTTGTATTTTCAGAAATATTTGAAAATACAAATATAAAACCGTAAATACTTGACAAAAAAACAGATATAATTTATTTTTGGTAAAAGGTTTCTTTCCTAGTACCATTAATAAAGATTAAAATAGCTTCGCTAATCAAGAAATAAAGATGAAGATAGCCAACAAAATCCTTGTCCTAACGAGTTTTTTAGGTTGTGCCTCCCTTACAACAATAGCACAATCAATTATACCAGAAGAGGCAATTACGGTTTCAGTAGAAGATTCCTTGATTGAAACAGAAGAAACTAAAGGCGTAGAAAGTTTCATTCCTACAGCCGATGTAAATAAAGTAAGAGAAGGATTTCAGAACCTACAACGTTCTATTCCGCTTCAATACAATTCAATCGTACATAGTTTTGTAGATTATTTTATCTTTAAAAAGCCTAGTTTTACGAAACGAATGCTTGAAAAGAAGAACTTTTACTTTCCAATTTTTGAAAAATATTTGGCCAAATATAATATGCCCGACGAGCTTAAGTATCTTTCGATGCTTGAATCGGGACTAAATCCCAAAGCCATTTCTCATGCCAAAGCCGTTGGTTTGTGGCAATTTATGAAGCCTACTGGTAAAGATTTTGGTTTAAGAGTTGATGAATACGTTGATGAACGTATGGATATTGAAAAATCGACAGAGGCTGCTTGTAAATATTTCCGCCAATTATACAATATATTTGGTGATTGGGAACTTGTATTAGCTTCTTATAATACAGGCCCTGGTAATTTACGTCGTGCCATACGTCGTGCGGGTAATATTACTAATTATTGGCAATTACACCCATATCTACACCGCGATACACGTGCTTATGTACCTCAATTTACAGCAATTATGTACATGATGCATCATGCTGGAGACTATGGTATTTTTCCAGAGGAAGTAATGGAGCATGAGCCAGTTGAGAAAATTCTTATTGATGGCTATCTTGACCTTGAAACATTTTCGAATGTAAGTGGTATTAGTTTAGATGATATTCAGAAACATAATCCTTCCATTTTGAAGGGAGTTCTACCTCAACATTCAAGAGGATTTGAATTGAGAATTCCTGCTCAAAGTTATGCTTTTTTTGAGGCGAATCGACAAATGATTTTAGATTCAGCCCAAAAGCTCAATGGAGTATCAGTTATGCTAGCAGATGCCTCTTCGGGGAAATCATCTAATGTAGCTTCAAGTAAATCATCAGATGGTATTCTTATCATTGGAGACCCTAAATATACAACTTTAAGCAGTACAAATGAGCCAATCGAAGAAGTAGAACCAGAGAAGGAAGAAGAAGAAATTAAGAAAATCAGAAAGGTAAAGAAAAGAACTTATACGGTCAGACGCGGTGATGTATTGAATAGAATTGCAGATAAGTTTGATGTAGATATGTATGACCTCAAAACTTGGAATAACTTAAAGTCTTCCAAAATTATGGTAGGCCAGAGATTGGTCATCCTTGATGATGTTGAAGAGGTTGTGGAGGTTGAACGTACGATTAAAGAAGAAAGAAAATCGAAGAAAGTTATTGAAAAATCAAAACCGAAGTATCATATTGTACAAAGAGGTGATACCCTTTGGAGCATTTCACAACGCTACGGTGGTATTTCAATTGAAAAAATAAAGAAAATTAATGGCTTACGTTCAAATTCAGTAAAGAAAGGACAAAAGCTTAAAATTGTTTAATTGAAGTCTTATTCATAAAAAGAGGTATCAAGCATAATGTTTGATACCTCTTTTTTGTTCATGATGAAATAGATTCTCAACGATGACAATATCCCCAAAAACTACATTTATAAGGCATTTCACATTGTTCGCCAATCGCTTTTTCAGGAATTTTTGACGAGGCTAACACATTTTTAAAATGCTTGACATTACTTGCAATTTCAACTTGCAAAGCTCTTACTTCTTCGGTTACATCAATCAGTTTATAACTATCTATTTCATCAAAAAGGACAAGTTTGGCAGATAATTCTTGTTCTAAAGCTCCTTTAGTAACATAATATTGCAAAGCAATATCTTGGATATGGGTTGCTTTTAACTCAGCACTATTTTTAATTTCTTGAATTTCCCATTGGCCACTGCTCCTACTCAACACATCATTCATTACCAAAACATCATGATAAACAAAAGTAGCTTCAAAAATATCTGCAACCTGTTTTTGTAAGGCTTTTTTGGTCAGACTTTCATAGTCATTTCGGTTCTTGGCAATCTTTTCAATATTTACAGCAAATGGAAAATGCTTTTCACGATAGGAATCTTCAAAATCGTGACCACCTTTGAATTTTGCTAAAATTTCAGGGCTAAGCGGGTCTTGTAGCTTATAATGATATTTATAAAGAAACAATTGTTTTTCACATTGTACACCTTTGATATAGGCTGTTTTTGAAAAAAGGTAATTAGACATTATTCACAGCGTTTTAAAATTGTGGAGTAAGTACATATTAAATATTTCGTTTTTACATATTTCAACGCAAAGTACACCAAACTTTGTAATTCGACGTATTTATCTAGTAATTATTGATAGATTTCTATTCTTGATTATTTCTTCATTTTTACGGAATAAATTCCGTGACTAAAAAAACAACGGATTTGATTTCTTTAAACTGAATAAATTCAGTTTAAGACACCTATATATCTAATTTCCTGCACTAAACTACCATTAAAAATTCACCTTCATGCATTAAAAAATCTTTTGATACACACATTTATTTCTATTAAAATTTGTAATTTAGAATCACAAACTTTGCTGTAAATAATGATTGAAGTTACTAAAGACACCCAAAACGCACACTTTCTTTTAGTTAGGTTCAATGACCTAAGTTCTAATGCAATAATTTCGAAAATTCCCGAACGCAGGTGGAGCCGATCAAGAAAAGGATGGCTTGTTCCGAACACTCGTCACAATATTGTAATGATTGGAAAAATGTTTGGCAAAGATAAATGCAAATTTTCGAAAGAACTGATTATTCAATACAAGCCACAAGTGAGTAATGAAGAAATTAACCAGTATTTCTCAAAGTTTGCCCAGCGGCGTTGGGCTAATCGGGTTTCTTACAATGAAGCTTATAAGCATCCGATTATTGTTGAATTATGTAGAAGTTTGAGGGTTAGAAATTACAGTCAAAAGACCATCAGTAATTATAGGAGTCAGATGATTCGAATAATTAATTATTTTGGTAATTCAAACCTCCAAAACATTTCAAAATCAGCCTTCGAAAAATACCTTGATTTCTTGGTCAGTAAAAAAGGTTTATCTGCTTCCTCGCTCAATGTAATCATCAACACCTACAAATATTACCGCGAAAAAGTATTAGGACAAGAACCATGTGAATATTTTGAACTTCCGAAAATAATCAAACCCAAACAATTACCATCAGTTTTAAGTAAAGCTGAAATTGAAGAGATTTTGACCCGCACAAAAAGTTTGAAATATCGAACAATTTTTAGTTTAATTTACTCAACGGGTATGCGAATTAAAGAAGCTAGTACCTTAAAATTAAGTAACATCAATAAGTATAATAAAACTATTTTGGTTAAAAATGGTAAAGGCAAAAAAGACCGATATGTTTTACTTTCGGATAATATTTTAAATCTTTTACGAGAATATTATCGTACCTACCGACCCAAACAATATTTATTTGAAGATGAGTTGACACAAGAAGCACTTAGCGAAAGAAGTATTCAGATTGTATTCAAAAACGTGGTTAATAACTGTAAAATAAACAAACAAGTGAGTGTTCATACCTTGCGACACAGCTTTGCCACTCACTTACTAGACGCTGGGGTTGATATCAGACATATACAAGAGTTATTGGGGCACAGTAATATTACAACAACGATGCGTTATACGCATATCCATCGAGATTCACTTAGATATGTTAGGAGTCCGTTCGACCTGCTCGACATCAATCTTATAGATTAGACTTTTTAATTGTTTTAAACTAAAAAACTTACGATTTAGGTAATAACCTTTGGTATAGCCCATGAGTATAAGTCGGATTTCTCTTTGAGTTGAAACCCGATATAACTTTTTATTTTCAGCGAAAAAATAATCAGGATGACCTTCAATCAACCACTTTGGTCTTATTATTTGGGGTTTTAATCTAATTATCACTTAACTATAATTTACTGATTATCAATAGATTTTAATTAATACAAATATATTAAAATATTATAAGTTGTTTTCTTGTCTCGAAGGATTGAGGCTAAGTATAAACTTAATTATTTGATTATCAATTAGATAAAATTAGTACAAATTTATTTTTTAGCTCAAGGTTATGATAATTTATCTAACTATAAATAGCTAACTATAAGTATTTTATAATCTATACAAATAAATAATAAATTGAAATATTAGTTTATGTCGAGAATTATTATAATATTGCGTTTCAAAATCTGCACAAAAGCAGCATTTAACTAACTTATAATCAGCAACTTGTAATTATACTCCTTTCGTCTAATTACTAGTTGGAATGTGGAGCATCTAATATTACACTTTTAAATTCAACCATCTGAATATATCGACATTCAACAATGCATAACTTTAATAACCGAGTAAATTACCTAATGGTAATTGGAATAGATAGATACCAAAATGATAAATATAAAAATCTTAATAATGCGGTATTGGGTTGTGAACATTTAATAAATGAACTCACTCAAAATTACGGTTTTGAATTGATTGTTGAACCTATTTATAATGAATCTGCAACACAAAAAAATATTATTGAGAAATTATCATCTTTGCAATTCTCAATTTTTAAAGAAGATAATTTAATAATATACTTTGCAGGGCATGGACAAATAAATACACATACTAACAAAGGGGCTTGGATACCATTTGATGCTTCTGATTCAGCGGTAGATTATATTCCAAATATTCTAATCAAAGATAAAATTGAAGATATAGATGCTAAGCACATATTCTTGATTTCTGACTCTTGTTTTTCTGGAACTTTTCTTACCAGAAGTGTTAATAATAACTTTGATATAAGCTACGAAAAATTAGATTCAAAAAAATCAAGATGGTATTTAGCATCAGGAGGGATTGAAACTGTGTCGGATGGAAAACCTGGACAAGGTAGCCCATTTACCAACTCCTTAATTGAGCAACTTACAAATAATCGAAATAAATATATAACTATTCTTGAACTATCAAATGAGGTAATTCTAAAAACAGGTAATATTGCTAATCAACAACCTGTTTATGGAGAAATTAAAAATGGTGGACACGAAAATGGACAAATGATATTAGTCCGAACAGATATTAATAAAAATAAATCATCAATTACTGAAAATAAAATATCAAATGAAGATTTTAATATTCATATGAAAACATATGGATATTTTTTAGGCCAAAGTAAGACGCTTGATACAATTGAGAATAAATTCCCTCAATTGCGAAGAGATGTTCTTAAGGTAAAAACCGAATGGGCTATAACCTATAGTACTTCACCTGAAAATATAGTTGAGAAATTAAGAGGAATCTTAGGAGATAGTTGGGAGAAATATGAAGATATGGTTACAAAACACTTCGAAAAATATTTAAAAAATGATGATATATCTTTTGAAGAAGCCATTGAATTTTTGAAGGAAGTATCATTAAGAGCTAATGGAGAAATACCATCTCCAATATTAGAGTGTTTATTGGCAAATAAAACAGAATATCGCATTGACCCAATAAAAGAATTTATAAATAATTTTCGTAAAACTCTTAAATCCAATAATAATGAAAAATCCACAGGTTTTGATTTTCAAGTTGAAATACCGTTGAGTTGGACAGTTAAAGAAGGTAAGCGTCCGCATGTCTTATGGTTGACAAATAACTTTGATAAAACTGTATTAGCAACTTTTACAGTTGTATCGAATCCAGACATTATTCAAGAAAACTGGACGAGGGAAATGTTGAAAGAAATTGCAGATATTAAGCTCAATTCTGAATATATTTATGAAATGATTGCAAGTGAAAAAATTAATAAAATAAGTGAAAAACGTATTATTATTGATGGATGTCATGGTATAATTTTAGAATTTGAAGATGAATTTAAGAGAATAGATTACAATGCTACTTTCTATTTCAAGCAATATTTCATTACATATAAACACTTTGACCTAATTGTAAGTTTTCAAATTGATAAAAAATACATTGATTTGAATAAAGCAAAAGAAGTGTACTCTCAATTCTTTAACTTAATTATGAATAGTTTAATAATTAATAAATTTTAAACCGTATGCTGCTAAGATAGTTTGACAGTTTAACCTCCGACGAGCCGAATTCGCTAAGTTTTCAATCTTTCAAACGCCTAATTTTTTGCGACGAAACAGCATTCTGGCTTGCCATGTTGGTTTTTCTGCTTGCATAGTTGGCTTGCGACAAATCCTCTGAGTGGTATTTTTGCTAACTTTTCTTCGACTCGCAAAGTTTTATCCAACTCATTTGCTTTTTTGTATTTTTCCGTGCAAATTTACTTCCAGCATTCAGCTTTGCTGGCTTGGGTTGGTTAGCGTGCCAGCCGTCCTTCGGACGTCTTATCAGAGCGGACGCAAAGTCAGTTTAGTCCAACTCGAAAGCATTGTGTAAAGGACTGATACTTTATTAATTAACTCTAAAATCAATCCAAGCCCATCACAATGCTGGTCGTTGGAACGTTTTTCTTCAATCAAGCCAATTTTCTTCAAAATTACTTGTACCTTAATTCTTTTGTACTTATATTTGTACAAATAATCGTACAAACATGATAACAGCAAATATTTCTGACTTTAGAAAAGATATTAAATCTTACCTTGATAAGGTTGTCCAAAATTTTGAAACTTTAATTATCAATCGTGGCAAAGATGAGGGAATCGTAGTTATGTCTTTAGAAGAATACAACTCGCTGATGGCTACTAATCATGAGTTATCTTCTCGAAAAAATGAAAATAGATTAGATTCTGCCATCGAAAAGTTTAAAAATGGTAAATCATTTACAAAAGACTTAATTGAGTTATAAAATATGAAATATATTTTTGTAGATGAATCTTGGGAAGATTATATTTATTGGCAAAATACAGATAAAAAGAAGGTAAAAAGAATTAATGAGCTTTTGAAAGATATTTCAAGAAATCCTTTTGACGGAATTGGTAAACCCGAACCATTAAAACATAAATATTCTGGATTTTGGTCAAGAAGAATTGATGATGAACATCGCTTAATTTACAGATATGAAAATGAGGAAATCCATATTTTAAAATGCCGATTTCATTATGACTAATCGTTATCTCCGACACGCAAATATCGCTAAGTTTTCAAAAATGTCAAACGCATAGTCAACTTCGACATTTCCAATGCGTGGTATTTGCTCAAATTTTACTCCATTAAATAAATTCTTTTGCTTTTCATTTTCTTTTTTCAGAACTTGGCACTTAGAGTTGATGAACGACATTCGATTAGGGCAGTTTTTACGATTTTTACCACCTTGGCACTTTTAGTTTTTGGTGGACATTCGATTGGCGAAGCTTTCAAGTTTTGTGAGTCCCAACGCTACAAATAAGAAAAAGTTATTAATTTTTAACCCAAATACCCAACTCATCGCCCATCATCTCATTTGCGAAAGTTGGAAATTTTTAAAAAAATGGAAGACTTGAAGAGCATTATTTCAAAAGAACAATTACGCTACTTCAACTTTTTCAAAGAAGCAAGCACGTCCTTGTTTAAATCAAAACAAAATGACAATCCAGCAACTGAACTATTAATTCAAACTGAAGGGAGCAGCAGTCCATATAATTTAATTCGTGCAGATTTCATTTCAAAAGATAAAAACAATCAATACAACATTTTAGAAATTCAACTTGATGACTTCTTAAATTATTCAACTCAAAATTACCTTATAAGTAATACTGCTATAACCATAAAACCGTTTTGGTGGAGTAAATGTCAGTTCTCAGTTGATAAAATTCAGTTGCAAATAATATCAAATTGGGTTACAGAGAATTTAAAAATTGATGATGAATTAAATGAAAGTAATTTTATAGGAGCTATTCATAGTTCAACATTTCCTACTTTGAATAACAATTTTTATAAGTTTGAAATTGATTTTGGAACAGCACCTGATTCTTTATTAATTGATTTTATTGAACTACTTTCACAATGTGGAGCAAATGTTGTAACTATAGAAACAGAAATTGGTTCTGTAAAATAGTTTGATTATTTTTGCTCACAGGCACTTGCAACAAGTCAAAAGAGAAGTTTTCAAGTGTGAATTCTTAGCAAAATTTAAAACGCTGAGTTTTCACCGAAATTTTAAACACTTTGATATGAAAATAATATATGTAGTATTTTTATTTTTTGGTATCACTTCCTGTGAAACTAAAAAACATATATCTTTTGTAGTCAATAGCATAAATAACTGTTTTGAAGGTACAAATCAAATTGAAGTGGATGAAAAAGCATTTTATGATGAAAATTCTAAAGTATTGACTATCTACATAGGCCAAAATCAAATTATTAGTTTAAAAAAATGGGAAATCCCCATAACAGAACTTAATCCAGAAAATATTTACTACGAAAATCTGGATTTTCCCTACATAATAACATCAGTCCCAAATGGTTTGAAAAAAATTAAATATTATGAAAATAATATATTAGTTGACAGTTTAAACCAAATTTCTTATCCAATTCACGATTATTGTTTAAATAAAGAAGGAATTGAAAATCTAATAAAGCAATATAAACAAGCAGTTATTGACATAAATGATTAATCTTAATGCCTATGCTGCTAAAATAGTTTGACAGTTTTTGTCAAGCACATAGTTACCTCAGACGGTTGATTAGCGAAACTTTAAAGTGTTTACTCTCAATAGCTTCTACGTTTTTGGGGCTACTGCTTGCATAGTTACCTGCGACGTGAAATCAGATCGGTTTGCATAGTTTTTTTTCGCAAAAACCTCTCTGATTATACTACGTTTTTTATATCTTTGTGTTTGTTGGTGCTTGGCGACACTTGGAAAGAAGAGCGTTCAAAGGCTCGAAAGTCCAACGAAAGCAAGCAAGTAAAAACTTGACAATCAATTAATTAACTCAAAGTTCGCTCCAAAATCATCTTGCTCGCGAGCGTTGGAACGGTTTTAAAATGAAATATATTTCAATAATTTTCATTCTCATATGGACAGTTGCTTGCCAAAAGCCTAAAACTGACCTATCAAATGCAGTTTCAAGAGAATCTGAAGAAATTATTGACCCAATAGAAGAACAACCTTATTATCCTGGCGGAATTCCAGACCTTTTCAAATACTTAGGTCAAAATATTAAATATCCGAAAAACTTAAATCGAAATAATATTACTGGAAAAATATTTATTACGTTTATAATTAATGAAGATGGCTCAATATCTGATGCAAAAGTTATTAAGGGCAGTTTAAATAAACAGTTAAACAACTCTGTTTGTAGTGTTATTAATAATATGCCAAAATGGGTAAATAATTCCAAGCGAAAAGTAAAGTACACAATTCCAATCAAAATCGAACCTGAGTAAATTGTAGTTATATATAAGCACTTGCAACGAGACAAAGGCGAAGTTTTCAAGTATTATTTCTCAGCAAAATTTCAAACGCATAGTCACTTTCGACGTTTCTAATGCGTGGTATTTTCTCAAATTTCACTCCGAAAAATAAATTCTTTTGCTTTTCAATTTCTTTTTTCAGAACTTGGCATGCAGATTTGGTCAGCGACATTCGATTAGAGCAATTTCTATAATATTTTTTCCATCTTGGTACTTTTAGTTTTTGGTGGACATTCGATTAGCGAAGTTTTCAAGTTGTGTGAGTCCCAACGCTGCAAATAAGTAAAAGTTATTAATTTTAAACCTAAATACCCAGCTTTTCGCCCATCATCTCATTTGCGAAAGTTGGAAACGAATCAAAAAAAATAAATGTGGAGATAGAAAATCACGAGTTTTTTTATGTAACAATTAGAGGTAGGTTTGCTTTTTCTATATGCTGCATTGAAAAGGCAATTGAACATTTTAAACTCGAACATTTAGACTGGTCTGAGTTGTTTGAGTTATTTTGGCGTTATCCGATAAGCGATAAAATTAAAGATTTAGCATTATGGCATGAAAAGGAAATGGAATGTATTCCATTCTGTGTTTTAGAAGATTTACCTTATTCTCAAAAGATGTTTAACTTTTTAAGTGAAGAGCAACACGTATGCTGCTGAAATAGTTTGACAGTTTTAGCTTACAGGCACTTGCAACAGGACAAAAGAGATGTTTTCATGTGTTAGTTCTCAGCAAAATTTCAAACGCATAGTCACTTTCGACGTTTCCAATGCGTGGTATTTACTCAAATTTCACTCCAAACAATAAATTCTTTTGCTTTTCATTTTTCTTTTTCAGAACTTGGTATGCAGATTTGGTTAGCGACATTCGATTAGAGCAAATTCTACGATTTTTTCCACCTTGGCACTTTTAGTTGTTGGTGGACATTCGATTAGCGAAGTGTTCAAGTTGTGTGGGTCCCAACGCTGCAAATAAGGAAAAGTTATTAATTTTAAACCTAAATACCCAACTCATCGCCCTTCATCTCATTTGCGAAAGTTGGAACGAGGACAAAACAATAAATTTTTAATCTTAAAGACACACTATGAAAGTAATAGAGAAAGATAGACTTCTTTTATGGTCGTCTGCTTTAAGGCAAGCAAGAAGATATATATTTCTTTCACAACAGATTGAATTGATGCTTTCTAATAAAAACGAAGAAATACAGAAAAAGAATCTATTGAATCAGCCCTACAAAAATAGTGGTATTTATACACCAGTTTTGCATATCACTTCACAAGAAACCTTTTTAAGAGGTGAAGAGCTATACAAAAATGACAGAAAAAGTAAACTTGAAAATTTACAATTCGGAGATACACAAGATTTGATTGAGATAAAAAACTGTCTAAAAATACAATCAATAGTTTTGTATTGCAAAATTTTAAACAGAGGCGACTCCAAAAAAAATAAAGAAGGGGAGAATATTAAAATTAAAGATAAATATCTAAATGAAATTGAACAAATATCTATTCCGAGTGAATACATTGATAAATACGAAACATTAAAAATTAACCTTTTAAATGTTAGAAACTCAGTACTCGCACATGATGATTTAGAGTTTTATGAAATAACGAGAAATGAAACCTCAACAAAATTCTGGTCAAATTCTAAGTTTTTAATAGATATTGATTTTGCTTTTTTTGATGACTGCATGAGATGGATTGAAAAGGGAATTTCATTTGTAGAAAATAATTCAAATTAACAATTCTGTATGCGACTGAAATAGTTTATTTTGTCAAACTTATAGGCTACTGCGACGTGAAATTAGCGAATCTTTAAAGTGTTTATTCTCGATAGCTTCTACATTTTTGGAGCAACAGCTTGCAAAGTTTCGTGCGACGTGAGATTAGAAAAATAATTCAAAGGCTTTTTTTCTCGAAAACTTTGCGGTTTATACTATTCCATAGCGGCTACTTTTTTTATATCTTTGAGTCGCTTATTTGTCGGGTGACACTCGGAAAGAAGAGCATTCAAAGTTCTTAAACTCCAACAATCTGAAAGATAGACGAAAGCCCCTATAATAAAGCCCGATGTACTCGAAGGTATATCGGGCTTTTGTCTATCTTGTGTTGGCCGACAACGGGGCATGCCAAGCAATTTATTAGGGCAAAAAGTAGATGTGTTTGTTCTCCCCTTTCAACTATTTTTGGCTTAAAACATGGCTTTCTTTGGTGTTTTGATGCAATTGAGCAATAAATACCCCTACCCAAACCTTGGGATTAATTTTTGCCAAATGTCTTTTGATTGATGTCGCCTCTTTTCAATCAATCTTTACACCGGTGAAGCCTTGTTTCTCACTTGGAATGATGCTTGTATTGGCTCGCAACGAAAACTATAAATCACGGCTATCGAGACCATTCTTCCTTCCCCACAACATGGACACTTTCCAAGGCCTGTCCCGTATTTTTCCTGCATAAACTGCTCAACAGTTAGCTTGGGTATAGGCTTCCGCTCCGATAATTGCAGGCTCGCAAGTATCTGTTTGAGCCGTTCTTGCTTACCTCGGTTGCGTAAATATCCATAATGTCTAATCTTAACAAAATACCTCGGAAGGATATGCTGCTCAAAACGACGTAGGAATTCTTCATGACTCAGCGTCATTTGTTTGACTTTACTCCCATCGGCGTAGTCTTTGTAGTTAAAACTCACCGTCGTTTGCCCTACCTCGGTGATGCGACTACTACTGATGGCGATTCGGTGAGTGTATCTACCTAAGTATTCTAAAACCCCCATCGCTCCACCAAAGGGCCGTTTGGCATACACATTCCACGCTTTCTGACCAATCTGACTTAATAAGTCTTCAAAATTAAGCTTATCAAGTCGTAGTTTGGGCCGTAGTTTTCGCAAACCTTTCATCAAAATGCCCTTGAAGACTATCTTCATTGCTCCCACTGGAAACAGAAACTTCCCACTTACTCGCTTACTATTTTGCCATTGATTTCCGTCAAATCCTCCCCCACTGACAATGCAGTGAACATGCGGATGAAACGACAAATTCTGGCCCCACGTGTGCAGTACCGACGTTATACCAATTTCAGCACCCAAATATTTGGGGTCTTTACCAAACTGTATGAGCGTCTGAGAGGATGACTCCAATAACAAATTATATAGTAAAGTACGATTGCCCATCACCAAGCCATTCAATTCATGAGGCAGCGTAAAGACCACGTGATAGTAAGTCGTTGGCAATAATTCTGCTCGACGTTGGCCGACCCATTGCTCTCGACCGAAGTGTCCACAAAACAGACAATGCCGATTCCCACAGCCATGAAACTGCATCTGCTGATGCCCACAATCGCTGCATTGACTCAGATGATAGCCATTGGAAAGGGTGCGGCAAGTGCTCAGTTGACCAAAAACGCTCTTGGAGTATGAATTAAAGACCATTCTTTGTGCTTTGCTAAAAACCCCTTGTAAACTTTCTTGCTTATTCATCAAAGAAAGCTATCTACAGGATTGATGATATTGCGACGTTTGCTCTCTTGCAGATGTAAATACACCATCGTCGTGGAGATGTGAGAATGACCCAACAACTGCTGAATCGTATGGACGTCGGTGCCGGCATCCAGCAGGTGGGTAGCAAAACTATGACGCAAAGTATGACATGACAATCGACGCTCGGGACTCAACAAGCCCGCTCGACCCATAGCACTGGCTACATGAAACTGAATCGTTCGAGCCTTCATGGGCTTGCCTACCAGTCGCCCCTCAAAAAGGTAAACTTTGGGGCGGTACGCTCGCCAATATTCTTCTAATAAACTCAATAACTTCTCTGAAAGTAAGGTGTAGCGTTCTTTATTACCCTTGCCATGGGATACTCGAAGCCGTAAATTGGGTCTATCAAGGTCGCTCAATTTCAGGTGTTGTAATTCACTCAGGCGAACGCCCGTTCCATAAAAAACTGATACAATGGCCTTGTGTTGCAAGATTTCACAACAATTTAAAACCATTCCCACCTCTTGCTGACTGAGTATATTGGGGTACACTTGTCGTTTGAGGGGATAAAATGAGCGTGCTCGGATGGCTGGTAGTTGAAGAATGTGTTGAAAAAAGCAACTCATTGCCTGGGCGGCGGTATGACATTTGCCCCACGATGCATTGAATTGCTCTTGGATGTAAGTCAGGTAATTGATGATGTCGGTCTGAACCAGACTATAGGCCGAGCGGTCGGAATAATGACTCAGCAAATACCGAATCTCATAGCTGTAATTATTGACCGTGCGTGGGGAATAGCGTTTAGCTCTGAGGTAATTTTCTAATTCTCGCAAAAGCTTCTCCGACTCAGCACTCAACTTTACAGCGACATAAAAACTGTTTTTTTGTTAACATCATGAATATTGTTTTAATGAGTCAACAAGTTATCTATTTTTTTTACTATTTTTACAATATCCCTTCAACTTAGTTGTTGGTTCAACTCAAGCAAGCAAGTAAAAGTTTGATAATCAACTAATTAACTCAATATTCGCTTCAAAATCATCTTGCTTGCGAGCGTTGGAAGTAAAAAACAACTATAACATAGTAAACTTAATGTTAAGTATTGAAAATGAAAAAAAGTAAAAAGTCAGTTAAGAAAACGACTTTATCAGAAAGTGATATTTCAATAGAAGATGAAACAATTAGAGTTCAATCCATCGGAGTCTCTAAGGAAGAGAGAATTTTATCAAAAAAAAATGCAATACCATTAACTGCTATCTTTGTTTCTTTATGTACCTTATTCTTAACAGTTTACCAATTTTACAAAATTAGAGTACACAATGAATTAAGTGTAAAGCCAAAAGTACAATTTAGTTTCTTAGATGCCCACGGCAAAAACAAAAGTAATTTCTTAGTAAAAGTCAAAAATAAAGGAATAGGGCCTGCAATCATTGATGATATGAGTTTTATTTTTTCTGATGGTCAAGTTTATACGACAAGTAAAATGCATGCAAATTTTTGGACTGAAATTTTTGCAAAATTGAACATTCCTCATAGTATGCAGTATAATAATATTACTTATTTTTCTTTTGAACCTAACTCTGCTATTTCTGCCAATGAAGAAGTAATTATTTTGCAAATTACATCTGATAGTTTAAGTATGACTAATTGAGGTTGTTTAGTATTATAAAAAGATTCCCAAAATAGGTTGAATTTTGTGGTGCGAATCATCAAAAAGACCTACAGTGGAAATCTTGAGTAAAAATACGATTGAACAATATATATTACCAAATTTAAGTATTGGTTTACGTGGAAAAGAGTGTGAAATAGAACAGTTGACAGCTATTGTTTCAGCAATTTTATATCGTTTGAAAACAGGTTGTCAATGGCGTCAACTGCCAGTAAAGCAATTTTTTAATAATAAGGTTTTAACATGGCAAGGAGTCTATTATCACTTTAATGAATGGGTCAAGGACGGCTCTTGGACAAAAGTTTGGATAAATATTTTAGCATCAAACTATTCATATTTAGACTTATCTTGTATCCAACTTGATGGTAGTCATACACTTGCCAAACGTGGAGGTGAAGCTGTTGGGTATCAAGGTCGAAAAGCATCAAAAACAACTAATTTGCTCTTTTTAGCTGATAATCAGGGACAAATGTTGGCATGTGCCAGCCCACAAGAAGGAAAACACAACGACCTTTATAATATTCAGGAACTCTTTGAAGAACTGTGTCAAATGCTCATAAAAGCAGGAATTAATCTCAGAGGCCTTTTTCTAAATGCTGATGCTGGATTCGATAGCAAAGAATTTCGTCAAATTTGTAAAAATAAAGAAATTGAAGCCAATATTGATGTTAATTCTCGAAATAACAAAATAGAAAATCAATCTACTGAATATCAGCATTTTGATGAAGAGTTATACAAACGACGAGTACTCATTGAGCACGCTAATGCTTGGATGGATAGTTTCAAAGCATTACTTGTCAGGTTTGAAACGAAAGCAATTAACTGGGTGGCTTTAAATTTATTGGCATTCTCAGTTCGTTTTTTACGAAAAATTAAATATAAAAGTTAATCCTAAACAAGTTCATTATATAAATAAGTTGGCAATGCCATTTATCAAAACGAAAATAAAAGTTGACTACCATTCTATGTACAATCAACGCTTTAGTGATTCAATTGTAGTAATAAATGAGTTAAAAGTTATTGAATATTAATCAATTCCGTATGCTGCTGAAATAATTTGACAGTTTTTTAGGCACTTGCAACAAGACAAAAGCGAAGCACAAGCTGTTAGTTCTCAGCAAAATGTTCCAGTTTAAAGGCTCGGTCAACATTCGATTAGCGTAGTATTTGCTAAGATTTCACCCCGACAAATAAATTCTTTTGCTTTTCAATTTCTTTTTTCAGAACTTGGAGTGCAGATTTGGTGAGCGACATTCGATTAGAGCATTTTCTACGATTTTTTCCACCTTGGCACTTTTAGTTGTTGGTGGACATTCGATTAGCGAAGCTTTCAAGTTATGTGAGTCCCAACGCTGCAAATAAGTAAAAGTTATTAATTTTAAACCTAAATACCCAGCTTTTCGCCTATCATCTCATTTGCGAAAGTTGGAATGAACTGAAACGAAAATAAATGAATATATTAGAATGGTTTGAAAATAAACTAATTAGAATTTTTTCTTTTAAGCCCAAAACTAAAATGAATGTATTAGAATGGCTTGAAAATAAACATAAATGTAAATATCCTACAAATGCGAGTAAAATTATTAATTTTTTACTTGATAATCCTGATAAACAAATTTCATTTACTTTTTGGAACTTCGGAACATTTGACGTATTGAATTTTTTGGAACTTGATTCTATAGAAAATGGACGTAAAAAGCCTGTAAACCACGAAGAAACACGCTCAAATCCATATTTCTTAATTGAAGTATTTAAAAATTATTTTGAACGGTATCATCAACAACTGAAAGTAACCAAAATTCTACCGTTTGCAAGATCTAATTGGGGGGATAAACTGATGTATATTATATTTATCAATGAAAGTAATTATCCTACTGTTATAAATATTGATAGTACAATATTTCAACCACAAACAAGTAAGTATGATATTTCAAGATTTGTTCCTATTGAATCGTTAAGTAATATTGACAACTTAAATATTTTAAACTTTGATAATAAAATTAATTTTTCTGAAATTATCACTTCTTCTCAATACTTTTTTGATAGCCCTGATGGTATTTGGTCTGTTGAAAGTTATCAAAAATTAATAGATAAAAGCTTTAAAATATATAACCCCTTGATTGATTTAGAATTTACTCCTCTTCCGAAACAAGGCAATATGTATCAATTCAATATTAAAATTGCGAAGTTTTCAAAAATTTATTCATTAGAAATAGCTTCTAATTATGTAGATTCGATAAATTTGATATTTGTACTTAATGATATTTTAAATAATATTGATGACAACTCAAACAAATTATTTGTGAGTTTGAGTAATATTTGTGATTTTGGAATTGCTTTGGTAACTATTGATGAAAAAGAAAAACTATTAGAGAATGGTTTTATGGATATTGCGTGGAGATAAAATAATGGTTTGTTACTACCATTTTACTAAAAAAGTTCTTTGATTTTCTTTTTAAGTTAGTAAGAAACGTTTAGTTAGTGAAGTTATAAAGAGTTTATTCTCGGTAAAATTTCAAACGCATAGTCAACTTCGACATTTCCAATGCGTGGTATTTGCTCAAAATTCACTCCGAATAATAAATTCTTTTGCTTTTCATTTTCTTTTTTCAGAACTTGGTATGCAGATTTGGTGAGCGACATTCGATTAGAGCATTTTCTACGATTTTTTCCACCTTGGCACTTTTAGTTTTTGGTGGACATTCGATTAGCGAAGTTATCAAGTTGTGTGAGTCCCAACGCTGCAAATAAGTAAAAGTTATTAATTATAAACCAAAATACCCAACTTCTCTCCCATCATCTCATTTGCGAAAGTTGGAAACAAAAAAAATGAAATCTATACTTATTAATCTTAGTATTGTATTCTTGCCAACACTTATTTTTGCACAAAACAAGAAAATTCCAGAGAATTTTAATAAATACTTGGGGAAATATGAACCCATTAATAATAAAAGTGATAGAATATTGGGACACGTTATTCTAAAGTCAAAAAGGTATTTTATCACTTTCTCTAAGTCAAGCAAATTTTTACCAGTAAAAGAAATAATATTTATTGAAGGGTTGAAATTCAAAATAGTTAGTGAAAATATTTACGTTGAATTTTGCCAAAATGAAGAAAAAAATATTTTTTTAATTCTCAAAGGACAAGATAACACAAACAATAATGTAGAGATAGAAATGATAAAATTAAAAAATTAACTACTACATCTCTGTGATAACCTCTTATTTTGTTTTTCAGCGTATGCTGCTGAAATAGTTTGACAGTTTTAGCTTACAGGCACTTGCAACAGGACAAAAGAGATGTTTTCATGTGTTAGTTCTCAGCAAAATTTCAAACGCATAGTCACTTTCGACGTTTCCAATGCGTGGTATTTACTCAAATTTCACTCCAAACAATAAATTCTTTTGCTTTTCATTTTTCTTTTTCAGAACTTGGTATGCAGATTTGGTTAGCGACATTCGATTAGAGCAAATTCTACGATTTTTTCCACCTTGGCACTTTTAGTTGTTGGTGGACATTCGATTAGCGAAGTTTTCAAGTTGTGTGAGTCCCAACGCTGCAAATAAGTAAAAGTTATTAATTTTAAACCTAAATACCCAACTCCTCACCAATCATCTCATTTGCGAAAGTTGGAAACGTAAACAAAAAGTACATTTATGATATCACTTATAATATATTGTATTCTTGCAATTCTTGGTATTTATCGTTTTTTCCCCAGTCTACAATCACGAATCAGGAGTAATAATTTGCCTAAAAATCTAATTGACCCAAATTACAGAGCTGAGTTTGGTGATTCGCTTGATATTGAAATTTTAAAAAAGGAAATTGAGAATTTTGAGAATATCGAAAAAATGTTACCAATTGAAAGACCAATAAAATTGAGAAACTTTAAAGTTAACCATTGTTATACAATTAACGACAATACTTATATATTAACAACTTTAGTAGAATTTGAAAATTTGGTTACTCCTCGGCCTGTAATTAATGCTATGGACGTTTGTGATTTAAATTTTAAAATTCTAATTGATTATAAAAATTCCAAATTGATAATCTATTCTGATATATACACGGAACTTTTTGATAAGCAACTTAGGAAAGAATTTGCAGATTTAATTTATGAATTTCTAATCAATGGAAACGAACTTGAAGGACATTTTTCTCCAAAGTTCAAACAAATTAAAAATGAATACTCAAATTTAACCGATGATGAATTAAATTACTTAGTTCGCATTAGAACTGAACTCAGTGTGGAAGAACAAGATATTTTATTTATTGAGTTGGAAAAAAGACACAATAATCGTTAATTACTTACACCTTTATACAGTTAATTTAAGCTCATAGTCACTTACGACTAGCAAAATTCGCTGGTTTTTCAAACTTACAAACGCTAAGTTTTCGAGTGACAGGACAGTTCTCACCTACTTTATTTGGGGTTTTCTACTCTTTCAGTGGGTTGGCGACACTCAAAATGAGTGGTATTCACTCAAATTTAACTCCAATCAACAAATTCTTTTGCTTTTCATTTTCTTTTTTCAGAACTTGGTATGCGGATTTGGTCAGCGACTTTCGTGGCAGATTCTAAGATTTTTTCCACCTTGGCACTTTTAGTTATTGGTGGACATTTGATTAGCAAAGCTTTCAAGTTGTGTGAGTCCCAACGCTGCAAATAAGTAAAAGTTAAATATTATATAACCAAATACCCAGCTTTTCGCCCATCATCTCATTTGCGGTCGTTGGAAATTTTCACACTAACTTAAAATCAAAAATAACTATATCATAATGAAAAAAACTATACTTACAACTTTCACATTGCTATTTTCTCTTTATTCACTTGCTCAAAAACTGACCAAAAGTGAAGTGATGGAAATCTTAACAAAGAATAGTCATTCAGAAAAAGTCATTTCAAAAGCCTTAGAACTAAGTTTGGACTTTCAAGAAACAGAACAAATCAACTTGTTAAAAAAGAGTGGCGTTTATGATGATATTATAATTGTTATCATCAACAACCATATTAAAACTTCGTCAAATAATTTAAAGGAAATACTTGATTATCAAAATAAAGGTTATAGTATTGACTTAATCTCTAAATATGTATTAACATTACCAAAATACAGTAAGCAAAAATCCGCACCAAATCATCAAATTGAATTCGGCATTAATACTGGACTTCAAAATGTCCATTTTGATAACTACACAGAAATGACGAATATACCTCAGATAAATGATTTTAGAGTTATTTTTGGAGCAAACATTCAATATAGTTTCACCAAAAACGTATGGATTTCATCTGGAATTAACTATGAACAAAAAGGAACGAGATTACGAGCATTTGACGGTACAGCTAAAGGTCGTATTGCAAATATTAGGATTCCATACATAGAAGTACCTGTTTCATTGAATGTTGGAGTTGGCAATAAAACTAAATGCTATCTATCCATTGGAGGATATGGTTCATTTGCTATGACAAAACCTACATACATTAGTCATGGATTTACATATACAAATACGAAGTTAAACACAAATACTCCTATAGATTTTGGTAGTATAGTCGGTTTAGGTTTCAAAATGAAACAAAAAGATTTTGGAAATGTATTTATGGAAATTCGGTATTCTCAGGGATTTCGATATGTTAAATTGAATGATATTCTTGTCAGAAATAAAAACTTAGGGGTGGTTATTGGAGCTACTTTTAATAAACGAAAGAGAAAGTTTAACAATTAGACTATATCTAAAATAGTTTTGTTTTTTTCGGTCAAGCCCGTTATTACTGCCGACAAGCAAAATTCGCTGGTTTTTAAGTTATCAAACGCATAGTTTTCGGCGGACAGGACAGTAGAGCAGTTCGTTTTCTGCTCGCCAAGTTGGTCTTCGACAGGTTATTTGCGTGGTAGTTTCGCAACTTTTTCTCCAAAACTCAAAATATTTTGGTACACAATTGCTTTTTTAGATTTTTCCATGCAAATTTACTTTCAGCAATTTAGTTGGTGGGATGGGTTCTTTGGCGTGCTGCTGTCCGTTGGACAGCAAATCAGAGCGGTCTCAAAGTTCCGAAATTCCAACAATCTGAAAGATAGACGAAAGCCCCTATAATAAAGCCCGATGTACTCGAAGGTATATCGGGCTTTTGTCTATCTTGTGTTGGCCGACAACGGGGCATGCCAAGCAATTTATTAGGGCAAAAAGTAGATGTGTTTGTTCTCCCCTTTCAACTATTTTTGGCTTAAAACATGGCTTTCTTTGGTGTTTTGATGCAATTGAGCAATAAATACCCCTACCCAAACCTTGGGATTAATTTTTGCCAAATGTCGTTTGATTGATGTCGCCTCTTTTCAATCAATCTTTACACCGGTGAAGCCTTGTTTCTCACTTGGAATGATGCTTGTATTGGCTCGCAACGATGACTATAAGTCACAGCTATCGAGACCATTCTTCCTTCCCCACAACATGGACACTTTCCAAGGCCTGTCCCGTATTTTTCCTGCATAAACTGCTCAACAGTTAGCTTGGGTATAGGCTTCCGCTCCGATAATTGCAGGCTCGCAAGTATCTGTTTGAGCCGTTCTTGCTTACCTCGGTTGCGTAAATATCCATAATGTCTAATCTTAACAAAATACCTCGGAAGGATATGCTGCTCAAAACGACGTAGGAATTCTTCATGACTCAGCGTCATTTGTTTGACTTTACTCCCATCGGCGTAGTCTTTGTAGTTAAAACTCACCGTCGTTTGCCCTACCTCGGTGATGCGACTACTACTGATGGCGATTCGGTGAGTGTATCTACCTAAGTATTCTAAAACCCCCATCGCTCCACCAAAGGGCCGTTTGGCATACACATTCCACGCTTTCTGACCAATCTGACTTAATAAGTCTTCAAAATTAAGCTTATCAAGTCGTAGTTTGGGCCGTAGTTTTCGCAAACCTTTCATCAAAATGCCCTTGAAGACTATCTTCATTGCTCCCACTGGAAACAGAAACTTCCCACTTACTCGCTTACTATTTTGCCATTGATTTCCGTCAAATCCTCCCCCACTGACAATGCAGTGAACATGCGGATGAAACGACAAATTCTGGCCCCACGTGTGCAGTACCGACGTTATACCAATTTCAGCACCCAAATATTTGGGGTCTTTACCAAACTGTATGAGCGTCTGAGAGGATGACTCCAATAACAAATTATATAGTAAAGTACGATTGCCCATCACCAAGCCATTCAATTCATGAGGCAGCGTAAAGACCACGTGATAGTAAGTCGTTGGCAATAATTCTGCTCGACGTTGGCCGACCCATTGCTCTCGACCGAAGTGTCCACAAAACAGACAATGCCGATTCCCACAGCCATGAAACTGCATCTGCTGATGCCCACAATCGCTGCATTGACTCAGATGATAGCCATTGGAAAGGGTGCGGCAAGTGCTCAGTTGACCAAAAACGCTCTTGGAGTATGAATTAAAGACCATTCTTTGTGCTTTGCTAAAAACCCCTTGTAAACTTTCTTGCTTATTCATCAAAGAAAGCTATCTACAGGATTGATGATATTGCGACGTTTGCTCTCTTGCAGATGTAAATACACCATCGTCGTGGAGATGTGAGAATGACCCAACAACTGCTGAATCGTATGGACGTCGGTGCCGGCATCCAGCAGGTGGGTAGCAAAACTATGACGCAAAGTATGACATGACAATCGACGCTCGGGACTCAACAAGCCCGCTCGACCCATAGCACTGGCTACATGAAACTGAATCGTTCGAGCCTTCATGGGCTTGCCTACCAGTCGCCCCTCAAAAAGGTAAACTTTGGGGCGGTACGCTCGCCAATATTCTTCTAATAAACTCAATAACTTCTCTGAAAGTAAGGTGTAGCGTTCTTTATTACCCTTGCCATGGGATACTCGAAGCCGTAAATTGGGTCTATCAAGGTCGCTCAATTTCAGGTGTTGTAATTCACTCAGGCGAACGCCCGTTCCATAAAAAACTGATACAATGGCCTTGTGTTGCAAGATTTCACAACAATTTAAAACCATTCCCACCTCTTGCTGACTGAGTATATTGGGGTACACTTGTCGTTTGAGGGGATAAAATGAGCGTGCTCGGATGGCTGGTAGTTGAAGAATGTGTTGAAAAAAGCAACTCATTGCCTGGGCGGCGGTATGACATTTGCCCCACGATGCATTGAATTGCTCTTGGATGTAAGTCAGGTAATTGATGATGTCGGTCTGAACCAGACTATAGGCCGAGCGGTCGGAATAATGACTCAGCAAATACCGAATCTCATAGCTGTAATTATTGACCGTGCGTGGGGAATAGCGTTTAGCTCTGAGGTAATTTTCTAATTCTCGCAAAAGCTTCTCCGACTCAGCACTCAACTTTACAGCGACATAAAAACTGTTTTTTTGTTAACATCATGAATATTGTTTTAATGAGTCAACAAGTTATCTATTTTTTTTACTATTTTTACAATATCCCTTCAACTTAGTTGTTGGTTCAACACGAGCAAGTGCGTAAACGCCTTATTTTCAATTAGTTAAATCAAAAACCAAACCCCAACATCGCACTTGCGTGCCGTTGGAATGTAATACCTTTTAATATAAAAAAGCGGAGTCCTAAAATTAGGACTCCGCTTTCCTGTATTTAACTATTTTTATCTAACTATTAAACTTTCTATCGTTTTCATTGGAAGAAACATTTTCCCTGAACTAGGAAGTAAAATAAAACTGTATTTTGAGTAAAATGCTTGAGCTATTTCATCAATCGGGTCAACCACAACAGCAACAGTTCCTAGACTTTCTGAAATTGATAAACTTCTATTCAAAGCATCCATTAACATTAACTCTCCCCATCCATTGCCTTTAATAGTTTCATCAATTGCTAAACGCCCCAATAGAATAGTCGGAATATCAACATAACTAGGAGGCATTTTCCTAATTAATTCTTCAGAAAACTCTTCTCTTTTAATTGAATTTGCTGAAAGGGTATAATAGCCCTTTACAACATTATTTTCATCAGTTAAAACAAAGCAAGCCGATAAATCTCTATTTACATCCTGTTTAGCTTGTTTTTGTATATAATCATTCAATAAAATATAGCCACAATTAAAATTTGATTTATCATACTTTTTTTCTAATACTGTTATTCTCAAATTCATTTTCTTTAAGATATTTTAAATAATTTGATTGGGCTTTCTTAAGTTTAGAGTTAGGTGGAGGAGGATTCAATAGAGCATTTAAAAACACTTTCTTATCCTCAATACTTTTAAGAATCTTACTATTTTCAATAATAATATTATTAGCCTCTTTGTTAATACAAAAAACGACAAACTCTGTTAGATTCTTAAATCCACTTAAATCACAAGCAAACTTAATTAAGTCCTTTTGCTCTTTGCTAATTCGAACATCAATCCTATCATTAATTAAAGTTCCCATTCTGTAAATTATCTTATTTCTGTAAATTATCTTATCTCTGTAAATGTCTTATCTCTGTAAATTATCTTATCTCTGTAAATGTCTTATCTCTGTAAATGTCTTATCTCTGTAAATTATCTTATCTCTGTAAATTGTCTTATCTCTGTAAATTGTCTTTATTATAATTGATATTGAATTAGCAATACAAATGTACGTATATTTTCCGTACAAAAAAGCATCACTAGAAATATTTTTACAAATTATTAACAACGAAACCTACATTTGAGCTTATCGCGTCAAACTTTAATCTGCATAAATCTAACAACAATATCACCCTTAGGAAACTATTACTAATACAAAATTAGTAGGCAACATTCGATTAGCGTGGTATTTACTCAAATTTCGCTTCAAAAATCAAATTCAATTTGCTTTTATATTTCTTTTTTCAGAACTTGGTATGAAAATTTGGTGAGCGACTTTCGATTAGAGCAGTTTCTTCGATTTTTTCCACTTTGGTACTTTTAGTTATTGGTGGACATTAGATTAGCGAAATTTTCAAGTTGTGTGAGTCCCAACGCTGCAAATAAGGAAAAGTTATTAATTTTAAACCTAAATACTCAGCTTTTCACCCATCATCTCATTTGCGGTCGTTGAAAGTGAAATATATTTTACACATATCCAACCATTTATCAATATTTTCTGTCAATACAATTAAAACTAATTATCGACTATGAAAATATGCCTCAAATATCTACTCATCATTCAAATATTGTTACAATCATGTAATAAAAAAAATATTTTAATTAACCCTAAGGAGAATAATATTAAGCAATTAGTAGAAATTTTAAGTGTAAAACAAAACAACAACTTATTGGTAAAAACTGTTGATTGGAAGAATTTATCTGGTACAACAACAATTAATCTTGGATATGGAAATATTGAACTTGTTTAAGATTTTATTTTAGTGGATATTTTTCGCAGGAAACACACTATCATACCAATAATATTTAGATTTAGCCAATTGATTGCCGTTGTTTCATATCTTATAAGCAAAGCTTTAAAAGCGTCTAACCAAGCAAAAGCTCTCTCTATCACATAGCGATTTTCATATAAGAGTTCATCAAAATATTCATTTCTGTTTTCAGTAGCCCCATTTCTTTTATTGAAAGCTATGTTAGCTTCAATATGGTGTTGGGAACATATCTGCCTACACTCTTGACTATCAAAACCAGCATCTGCATTTAAGAATAAACCTTCGGTTCTAATGTTAGATTGGTCAAGCCAATTTATCAATTGTTCAAATTGCTGTTTTATTTCTGCTAAATCATGATGTTCACCACTTATGGGTTCTGAAATTGCAATTAGAATGCCCTGCCTATCACACAAGTACAAAAAATTTGTACTCTCATCTGCTTTTCTGAACTGAAACCCTACTTTATTTCCTCCTCTGTTGGCTCGGGTTTGTGAACCGTCTAATTGGATGCTTGATAAGTCTAAATGGTTCTTATATTTCGCCAATAAACCAATCCACATTCTTTTCCATGAACCATCCTTACACCATTTATTGAAATGATAAAATACAGATTCATAACTATATTGCTCGGTGAAATATTTCTCCAATGGTAATTCTCTCCACTGGCATCCTGTTTTTAAACGATGAAAAATGGATAAAACAATACTTATTCGTTTATCTTCCGTTAAATTTTTACCTCGTTTACCTTGACTTAAATATGGAAGAATAAAGGTTTTAATTCTATCTTTGTCTAAGATGCTCATTTGATTTAGATATTTTGCTTCGCAAAACAAAATTACCTCTTTCTTGAGCATCTACTTTTGATTCAGAATAATCTTAAACAAGTTCATGGTTTATTTAATACACTTTATGGTATTAAATTGAGCCATATGGACTTAGATAAAACAAGGATTAGTTTATCGCAAGTAGGCAAAACTTATGTAGATGAACTTGTTTATGATTTGGTATATTTGCAGTATGTTTGCGAGGATACTTATGTAGATGAAGAATATTATGTTCCTATAACTGATAAATACTTGTCAGATACACAACTTGGAAATAAAAAGAAAAGATTGGATAGTGTAACTTTATTTATTGATTTTTTGGTAAAACAAGAAGAAAAAGAGTTAGAAATGATTAAAAATTTGCAATTTGGTGTACAAGATTATTTAGACGCATGCAGTATTATTCATAATGGAAAAGGAGTACTTATTTCAACATATCTCAGAACAATAAACTCAACTATTATTGACGAAATATTATCCGAAAGTAATTAATTTTCAAAAAAGATTAATTATTTTTAGTCTTTTCATAGTATTACTTACTCACCTACAAGATATTAGCGAAATTCTAAAAAATGCTTGTTTTATTGCAAAGTGTAACTATATCTGTTTGGGCTTCACTCCAATTTTAGTTTGGCGTGGGACATATTAAATGCGTTGAGGTACAAATTTGGTTTTAATTCCAACAATCTGAAAGATAGACGAAAGCCCCTATAATAAAGCCCGATGTACTCGAAGGTATATCGGGCTTTTGTCTATCTTGTGTTGGCCGACAACGGGGCATGCCAAGCAATTTATTAGGGCAAAAAGTAGATGTGTTTGTTCTCCCCTTTCAACTATTTTTGGCTTAAAACATGGCTTTCTTTGGTGTTTTGATGCAATTGAGCAATAAATACCCCTACCCAAACCTTGGGATTAATTTTTGCCAAATGTCGTTTGATTGATGTCGCCTCTTTTCAATCAATCTTTACACCGGTGAAGCCTTGTTTCTCACTTGGAATGATGCTTGTATTGGCTCGCAACGATGACTATAAGTCACAGCTATCGAGACCATTCTTCCTTCCCCACAACATGGACACTTTCCAAGGCCTGTCCCGTATTTTTCCTGCATAAACTGCTCAACAGTTAGCTTGGGTATAGGCTTCCGCTCCGATAATTGCAGGCTCGCAAGTATCTGTTTGAGCCGTTCTTGCTTACCTCGGTTGCGTAAATATCCATAATGTCTAATCTTAACAAAATACCTCGGAAGGATATGCTGCTCAAAACGACGTAGGAATTCTTCATGACTCAGCGTCATTTGTTTGACTTTACTCCCATCGGCGTAGTCTTTGTAGTTAAAACTCACCGTCGTTTGCCCTACCTCGGTGATGCGACTACTACTGATGGCGATTCGGTGAGTGTATCTACCTAAGTATTCTAAAACCCCCATCGCTCCACCAAAGGGCCGTTTGGCATACACATTCCACGCTTTCTGACCAATCTGACTTAATAAGTCTTCAAAATTAAGCTTATCAAGTCGTAGTTTGGGCCGTAGTTTTCGCAAACCTTTCATCAAAATGCCCTTGAAGACTATCTTCATTGCTCCCACTGGAAACAGAAACTTCCCACTTACTCGCTTACTATTTTGCCATTGATTTCCGTCAAATCCTCCCCCACTGACAATGCAGTGAACATGCGGATGAAACGACAAATTCTGGCCCCACGTGTGCAGTACCGACGTTATACCAATTTCAGCACCCAAATATTTGGGGTCTTTACCAAACTGTATGAGCGTCTGAGAGGATGACTCCAATAACAAATTATATAGTAAAGTACGATTGCCCATCACCAAGCCATTCAATTCATGAGGCAGCGTAAAGACCACGTGATAGTAAGTCGTTGGCAATAATTCTGCTCGACGTTGGCCGACCCATTGCTCTCGACCGAAGTGTCCACAAAACAGACAATGCCGATTCCCACAGCCATGAAACTGCATCTGCTGATGCCCACAATCGCTGCATTGACTCAGATGATAGCCATTGGAAAGGGTGCGGCAAGTGCTCAGTTGACCAAAAACGCTCTTGGAGTATGAATTAAAGACCATTCTTTGTGCTTTGCTAAAAACCCCTTGTAAACTTTCTTGCTTATTCATCAAAGAAAGCTATCTACAGGATTGATGATATTGCGACGTTTGCTCTCTTGCAGATGTAAATACACCATCGTCGTGGAGATGTGAGAATGACCCAACAACTGCTGAATCGTATGGACGTCGGTGCCGGCATCCAGCAGGTGGGTAGCAAAACTATGACGCAAAGTATGACATGACAATCGACGCTCGGGACTCAACAAGCCCGCTCGACCCATAGCACTGGCTACATGAAACTGAATCGTTCGAGCCTTCATGGGCTTGCCTACCAGTCGCCCCTCAAAAAGGTAAACTTTGGGGCGGTACGCTCGCCAATATTCTTCTAATAAACTCAATAACTTCTCTGAAAGTAAGGTGTAGCGTTCTTTATTACCCTTGCCATGGGATACTCGAAGCCGTAAATTGGGTCTATCAAGGTCGCTCAATTTCAGGTGTTGTAATTCACTCAGGCGAACGCCCGTTCCATAAAAAACTGATACAATGGCCTTGTGTTGCAAGATTTCACAACAATTTAAAACCATTCCCACCTCTTGCTGACTGAGTATATTGGGGTACACTTGTCGTTTGAGGGGATAAAATGAGCGTGCTCGGATGGCTGGTAGTTGAAGAATGTGTTGAAAAAAGCAACTCATTGCCTGGGCGGCGGTATGACATTTGCCCCACGATGCATTGAATTGCTCTTGGATGTAAGTCAGGTAATTGATGATGTCGGTCTGAACCAGACTATAGGCCGAGCGGTCGGAATAATGACTCAGCAAATACCGAATCTCATAGCTGTAATTATTGACCGTGCGTGGGGAATAGCGTTTAGCTCTGAGGTAATTTTCTAATTCTCGCAAAAGCTTCTCCGACTCAGCACTCAACTTTACAGCGACATAAAAACTGTTTTTTTGTTAACATCATGAATATTGTTTTAATGAGTCAACAAGTTATCTATTTTTTTTACTATTTTTACAATATCCCTTCAACTTAGTTGTTGGTTCAACACGAAGCATTATGTAAAAGTTTTAAGTTAATCACCTTATAATCAGCATCCAACCAAAATCATCATAATGATTTGGTTGGAAGTTAGTTTTATGGAGAATAGCTAATTTAATTACGAAAATCACTGTTATGCCTTTACTAAATGAGGTGGCATTAATTCCGATATATTTAAATTGCAAAAATTCTTACTGTATTTCAATTTATAAATATTTGATAAACCTTTTCATTTTATCACCCAAATATGCTTTTTAAATACCTTGTTTTGTTATTTAAAGGAACATTTGTGAAATTATTTGTATTGTTGTCATGAAAAAACTTTTTTGAATTAACAAATAAATTGCAAATCATGTATCTTATTTATCTAATTACCATTTTATTCTTTAATAGTCGAACAAATGAAAGAATAGAGATAGAAGATGTTAACTTCGAAAAATATTTAGTTGAACAAGGAATAGATTCAGACAAAAAGATTGATGGGAAGATAAGCAAGGCTGATATTATTGACATTAAAGCACTTGATTTGGGACTTAAAGATATACATAGTTTAAGTGGTATTGAATCGTTTGAAAAACTTAGAGTACTAAATTGCAGTACTAATAATATTCGAAAGTTAGATATATCAAGAAATAAAAATTTAGAGGTATTAGTTTGTGATAATAACTTATTAGATTCTTTAGATATTTCACAAAATATTAATTTAGTTGAACTTAATTGTCGTGATAATAAAATCAAATTTATCAACCTTCAAATGAATCCACGTTTATGTAGAGTTGATTGTAGTGGAAACCTTCTAAAATTTATTGAAATACCCGAAAGTATTACAATACTCAACTGTTCTGGAAACGAGATTCAAAATTTGGATATTAGAAAAGCCTTGAACTTAACAAGTTTAGGTTGTCATGAAAACAAGATTGAACATCTTGAAATTAGTAATCATTTAGCATTAACTGATATAAATTGCTCAGATAACCCCTTGAAATACTTAGATTTATCAAAAAATATAAATCTTTTTAATTTGCATTGTGATAGAACATATTTGACCAAATTGGATTTGAGTCAAAACCCAAAAATTGAATGGTTTTCGTGCAAAGGAAATATATTCTCTTCAATTTGTGTTTGGGATCTAAAAATAGCTAAGGAAAGAGCTCAAAAGAAAAGTTATGGTGTCCAAATGTGGGAAATGGATAAAAATATAAAATTAGTTATTTGTAAATAATCGTATTTATATAGACTTGTGCTGATAAAATAAATTGACGGTTATTTTAATTTGCGACACACTCACATCACAAAGTTTTCAAAAATGTTAAGAGTCAAGTAACCGTCTAGATGCTGAGTGTGTGACATTAGCCCAATTTCACTTTTCAACAAATACTTTTATTTGACTTTATATTCATTTTTTTCAAAGCATGGTTTGTAGATTAAATCGGTAACATTTGATTTGTCAACTTTTCATATTTTTGAAATCCAAAAATATGAAAAGTTGAAATTAGCCTTGACAAAAGCCCAACATACAAGAAAATATATAGGATTTTTAGCTTTCTTTTGTTAAACGAAAACATTGGAAACAAGAGTTTTATATGGGTAAAAATCATATATACCTGTGCTATCATGCTAATTTTTTACCACCAAACATCTCATATATCAGACTTCGAATAAGCAACAAATCACGTAACCCAACTATAAAGAATTTACCTATTATTTGAATGAAATTTTCATCAAATTGCTAGGTGATGACTTATTTATGAATTGTGCTTTTGTTTGTAAAAGATGACTATAGAGATAGTAAATCACAGCAGACTCAGACATCAGATAACAATAAACACAACCTGCAATCTGTACACTTCACTAAATTAACCTTTGAGAGGTAATTTCAGCAAACCTTTATCAGGATATCACTTTAATGTATGAACTATTTCTCATATCAATTACATTCAAGTAATGTTGAAGTAAATTATTGTTTTCAACTCTAACCTGCGTTGGTTCACCTACCATTAATGTTCAAGATTATGATTTATTCACATTTTCGAAATGTCTATAAATCATAATTATATCAACTTATTTCCAATTATAAATATTTCTTCTATTATTTATTTCTTTGTGAAATTACTTTCACAATACATCTACGCCCCAAATTATCAACTGCGATGATGAAATGAATGGCCGATGCCAACTCCTTTGTAAATGGCTTTATGATGAACAAGTTTTCATTCTCTTTTTGCCAATCTAAAGGAATTTCATGCCCAGCTGAATTATACATTATCAGTTTTTTTACATCTAAATTATTTACTTGAAAATTAACAATATTATTAGTCAAAATTGGATTTGGATATACTTTACAAACAGGTTTGCCTTCAAATATTACTTGTGCAGGGTCTAGAATCTTGTGAGTACCGTCTTTATCAACATAAACAATTCGATAGCAACTTTTACCATTAAGTGGATTATTATCAATGTAACTATAATAATTACCAACTCCAACAGCCTTTACTTTTGATATTTCAGTAAAGTGCTTACAGTCTTCACTTCGTTCAACTATAAAATAATTACTGTTTACTTCTAAATTGGTTTCCCATGTAACTAAAACAGACACACTATCCTCATTTTTCCTGGCATTAAAATCTATAACCATAGCAAACTTATTAGCAGAAGCACCCACCTCTGAAAAACTTTGCTGGTCGAATTGCAAGAAAAATGAATAATTATTAAATTTTTTCCCTATTACATTTTTGTAAATAACTTCGGAATATCCCTTATCAAAATTATCATTATCTTCAAAACCACAATTTTCATTTATTCCATCATAATGAATAATATTGAAATCGTTTATTGTTAATTCGGGTAAATCTGAGGCCTTCTTATAATCCTCAAACTCAGAATTTAAGAAGTAAAGTTTTACTGATACTGGTATCTCAAAAGTATCCCTTATTGAACTTTGTAAATCATAATAACGAGACAATATTTTTGTTCCAAAATTAGTCTTTGGTACATTTGATTCCCCATTACCATAATGCTTAATACTTAATGTTACTCTTCCTAAATTTTGCCCGTTAGGGTTTATTGAAGCATATAACCTTCCATACATATCATATAAATCATACCAATTATTTCCTTTTACAGAATCAGCAAATACTTGCAAACAGGAAATATTTCCTATAACTATTAGTTGGGGGTCTTCATCGTCTTCATCGTGGTTGTAAAGCGTTCCTCCAATTACATCTTTTAAAGAATCTCCGTCACCATTAATTTCGTTATCAGTAGGAGAATTCTCTTTACCGCCAATATCATTGTTTGGATTTTTGTCAAAACGACTATCATTATCACTAAGGACTGGTAATTTGCCTTCCCTGTCTAGCGTTGCTCTGAATATTTCCGATTTATTGATGTAAATACCATTAGGAGTACTATTCTTGACACGTAAGACAATCTCTAACTTCGTACTATCTCCACCTGCCAAGCTATCTATTCTGGTAATTGCATTCGTATCTATTCGAATAATATTTGTTCGTTCAGCATTCCAAAGTGTATCAATAGTTCTACTCCATTTTACATTTTCAGAAACAACAGCTTCTAACTCAAATCCTTTAGGTATGTAATCAATAACATCAATATTATATGCTTTTGTATATTTACATTGATTGAATACTGTTATGTCAAATTTTACATTTTCATTTGGAAGATAAACAGCCGATATTGGATATGAGGCAATCTTCTTTGTGAGTGCTAAATCAAAGCATATATTATTAACAATTATTGCTTCGGGATCTTCATCGTCTTCATCGTGGTTGTAAAGCGTTCCTCCAATTACATCTTTTAAAGAATCTCCGTCACCATTAATTTCGTTATCAGTAGGAGAATTCTCTTTACCGCCAATATCATTGTTTGGATTTTTGTCAAAACGACTATCATTATCATTAAGGACTGGTAATTTGCCTTCCTTGTCTAGCGTTGCTCTGAATATTTCCGATTTATTGATGTAAATACCATTAGGAGTACTATTCTTGACACGTAAGACAATCTCTAACTTCGTACTATCTCCACCTGCCAAGCTATCTATTCTGGTAATTGCATTCGTATCTATTCGAATAATATTTGTTCGTTCAGCATTCCAAAGTGTATCAATAGTTCTACTCCATTTTACATTTTCAGAAACAACAGCTTCTAGCTCAAATCCTTTAGGTATGTAATCAATAACATCAATATTATATGCTTTTATATATTTACATTGGTTGAATACTGTTATGTCAAATTTTACATTTTCCAAATGTGAGAAACTTGTTTGATTACCCTCTAAAAACAGACGTTTTCTTAAAGCGAGATCTATACAACCTTTATCAGTTTTTGTAGATTGGCAATTTTTTACATTTACTACAGCCGTCTGTGAAACTAACGATTCACAGATACCTCTAACTACACAAACAAAATTACCAGATTCTCCTTTATTTAAAATCAAATTACTATTATTTGCCCCAACAATATCAGATCCATTTTTTTTCCATTGATAACCCATAACGCTACCACGAGTTTTAATCAAAAGAACAACAATTGAGTCACTGCAAACTTCAACCGAAAGGGGGTGTGAAGTAATACTTAAATCATTTTCGTTAGAATTAACAGAAATATCGGTTATTGCTTGACATCCATTAAAATCCTTTGTTACGATAGTATAAGTTCCTGATTTTAAACCATTAAAAACATTACTATTTTGAAAAATTTCTCCATTTTTAGAATAGCTGTAAGGAGCAATACCTCCACTTGTAATTAAAGAAATAGAACCATTTGTATCACCTGAACAATTTACATTTAGAATACTTCCCTTAATACTCAAAAGTGGAGTTGGTTCTGTAATAACAACTGAAGTACTAGCCCTACAACCATTACTATCTTGAACTCTTACGCTGTAGGTTCCCGCTGAGACATTTATCAAATCTTTACTCGTCGCTCCCGTATCCCATAAATAACTTAATGTTCCCGTCCCGCCACTCGCTGTTAAAGTAACTTGGCCGCTGTTATTTCCTGTACAGGTCAAATTCGTCCCTGATACACTAAGTTCTATTGGAGTGGGTTCCGTGATAACAACTGAAGTACTAGCTCTACAACCATTACTATCTTGGACTGTTACGCTGTACGTTCCCGCTGAGACATTTATCAAATCTTTACTCGTCGCTCCCGTGTCCCATAAATAACTTAATGTTCCCGTCCCGCCACTCGCTGTTAAAATAACTTGGCCGCTGTTATTCCCTGTACACGTCAAATTCGTACCTGATACAATAAGTTCTATTGGAGTGGGTTCTATCAGGGTAACTGAAGTACTAGCTCTACAACCATTACTATCTTGAACTCTTACGCTGTAGGTTCCCGCTGAGACATTTATCAAATCTTTACTCGTCGCTCCCGTGTCCCATAAATAACTTAATGTTCCCGTCCCGCCACTCGCTGTTAAAATAACTTGGCCGCTGTTATTTCCTGTACAGGTCAAATTCGTACCTGATACACTAAGTTCTATTGGAGTGGGTTCTGTCAAGGTGACTGAAGTACTAGCTCTACAACCATTACTATCTTGGACTGTTACGCTGTACGTTCCCGCTGAGACATTTATCAAATCTTTACTCGTCGCTCCCGTGTCCCATAAATAACTTAATGTTCCCGTCCCGCCACTCGCTGTTAAAATAACTTGGCCGCTGTTATTCCCTGTACACGTCAAATTCGTACCTGATACACTAAGTTCTATTGGAGTGGGTTCCGTGATAACAACTGAAGTACTAGCTCTACAACCATTACTATCTTGGACTGTTACGCTGTAGGTTCCCGCTGAGACATTTATCAAATCTTTACTCGTCGCTCCCGTGTCCCATAAATAACTTAATGTTCCCGTGCCGCCACTCGCTGTTAAAGTAACTGCACCGCTGTTATTCCCTGTACAGGTCAAATTCGTACCTGATACACTAAGTTCTATTGGAGTGGGTTCTATCAAGGTAACTGAAGTACTAGCTCTACAACCATTACTATCTTGAACTCTTACGCTGTATGTTCCCGCTGAGACATTTATCAAATCTTTGCTCGTCGCTCCCGTGTCCCATAAATAACTTAATGTTCCCGTCCCGCCACTCGCTGTTAAAATAACTTGGCCGCTGTTATTCCCTGTACAGGTCAAATTCGTACCTGATACACTAAGTTCTATTGGAGTGGGTTCCGTGATAACAACGTTGCCCGTTGAAGTACATTTATTATCATCAGTCACGACAACCGAATAATTTCCCTCTGTTAAGTTATTTATCACAGGTGTAGTTGCATTATTATTCCATAGGTATGTATATGGGACCTTACCTCCACTCACATTCACAATTATACTTCCGTCAGTTTTATTAAAACAAGTAATATTGGTAGGTATAATTGAAATTGAAGGCGGACTCAACACATTTATTATTACAGTATTAGATTCATCGCTGATACAATTCCCAATTTTACATGTTGCTGTATATGAAGTGGTTATTATTGGAAAAACAGTTAATTCATTCCCAGTCCCAATTACTACATTATTTTGATTTTTCCAAGTAATTTCCCCTCCTGTACATGTATTTGTAATTGATAAAATGGCACTTTCGCCTTTACAAATACTTGTATTTCCTATAGCTATCGGTGCAACAACATCTGGATTGATTATGGTCTGAACTTCTGTCCTGGAAGTTTCACAAGTTACAATTGGATTCGTAAATGGGATAGGATAAACTCTCGATACATAATAGGTTTGACTGCTATTTAAAGTTGGAGTGGTAAACGAATTCCCCGTGGCAATAGTAGAGTTTGAGCTACTACTTGTATACCAAGAAATAGTTCCTAAAGTGGAAGTACTTGACGCTATAAAACTTGCAGTTGAATTTTGGCAAATTGTAACTGGGTTTGGTGTAACAGTAGGAGCAGCACCTAAATTATAAGGAGGATTTACAGTTAAAGTATTTGAATTTTTAGCACAATATTCAGACTTAACCTCAACCCAATAGTTCCCTTCTGTTGAAGCTTGATAGTTTGCACTTGTTGCCCCTGAAATAGTGTTTCCATTTAAATACCATTGATATGAATAACTACTATTTCCACCTGAAACTAAAGCAGTTAGTAATGTTGAATTATTTAAATTTCCAGTTCCACAAAAAAAAGTATTTCCAGAAATACTGACAAGCAATTGGGGGGTTACATTTACAATAGCATTAGTTGTATTTACACAACCGGCCTGAGTGGTTGCTGTAATTATGAAATTAGTTGATTGAGTTGAGTTAGTAGTGTTAATTAGAACTCCTGAGATGGGATTACTTGAACCACCATTGACTCCAGTGATATTCAATAAATTATCTCTATTCCAAGAGAAAGTAGTTGTTCCAGATACGCCTTTTGAATCAGAAAGATTTATAGTTATTTTATCTCCGGTACAAATATTTAATTCATTTGGACTTGCAAAAGCTTGCGGTCTTGGATTTGCAGTAATTGAAAAAGTTTGAGGTGTTCCTTCGCAAGTCTTTCCTGCATTTGTATAACTTGGTGTAACAATTATGGTACTCGTTACAGGAGTTGCACCTGTATTAGTTACTATAAAACTCCCAATGTTGCCTGAGCCATTCGCAGCTAATCCTATTGATGCGGTATTATTTGTCCAATTATATGTCGTGCCTAAAACAGTTCCTGAAAAGTTAACCAAGGTAGTTGAAGAATTATCACAGATAGTTTGATTGACAGGTTTTGTTACTGTAGGAGTAGGATTTACAGTAAATGTAAAATCTTGAGGTATTCCTTCGCATGTCCTACCTGCATTTGTATAGCTTGGTGTAGCTGTTATAGTAGCTGTTATTGGGTTCGAACCAGTATTTATGGCTGTAAAACTCCCAATGTTGCCCAAGCCGCTAGTAGCTAATCCTATCGATGGAGTATTATTTGTCCAATTGTATATTGTTCCTGCTACCGCACCACTAAAGTTAATAGCACTTGACGAAGTATTATTACAGTTAACTTGATTACTTGGTTTTTCAACTGTTGGTGTTGGATTTACTGTAATTGTGAATGTTTGAGGTGTACCATCGCAGGTCCTACCATTATTTGTATAACTTGGTGTAACAGTTATGGTGGCCGTGATAGGATTAGTACCAGAATTTATGGCTGTAAAACTTCCAATATTACCCGAACCACTACTAGCCAATCCTATAGATGGAGTATTATTCGTCCAATTGTATATTGTTCCAGGAACGGCTCCATTAAAATTGACAGTTGTTGATAATGTATTGTTACAGATTACTTGATTGCTTGGTTTTTCAACTGTTGGTGTTGGATTTACTGTAATTGTGAATGTTTTGGCTTCTCCTTGACAGATCGAGTCTTGCTGATAAATTGGAGTCACTGTAATAGTTGAGCTAACTGGTGAAGTACCATTATTTTGTGCAGTAAATGTAAAAGAAGCATTATTATTGGTAGCTGACACATTAGTTGTTGTTATTCCAATATTTGCACTACTTGTGTAATTATAACGCGTAGCAATACCTGTAAAATTCACAGTTGTAAGTGTGTTATTACATACTGTTAAATTTACTGGCTGATTGACTATTGGTTGAGGAATTGTTTTTATTAGAGTTACGCTCGATTCAATTCTACAATTGACATTATTTATATTGCCCGCTTCAGAGGCTAAAGAACGGAAATACTTTGCTGTTACAGTACTTCCAGTATTACTGGATAAAAATGTATAAGTGCTATTTGTTTGACCTGCAATATTTGACCAGTCCAAGTTATTACTACTTTCTTGCCACTGATATTCAGGACTGGTGTATCCACCAGAAAGATTTGTTGACAGCGTAACATTAGTACCGGAACATACAATTTTAGTGTTGCTTCCACCTGAGTTAGAACTCAACAATGGACCACAAGGACTAAATGCAATATCATCTATGGCTAAATCATTTCCACCCCCTCCTGCTGCATTGTTAATAAGTTTTAATACTACACTATTCATTCCTGCTGATGTTGTGAAAAAAGTAGCATACCTACCCCACATTGAAGGAGTCACAGGATTACTTGATGGTGAATCAATATTTCCAGTCGAATATTCTTGTATTAAAGTTCCATCTGTTTTTTCTATCTTGAATTTAATGTTTGGTTTAGCTCCTGAAACTCCTTGTCTTAGTAAATTAATTATGTAAGCAGATAATTCATAAGTAGTATTAGGACAAAGATTATTGACTGTTTGAATATAAAATACCTTTGATGGATTGGGGTCAGCATTTACAATCATCAAATTGCCATTTATATCATTAGGTGTATGATCTTCATTTAGTGTATTCCAATTACCTGAAAAACAAGCAACTGTTTTTGGTTGAAGAGAATAATTACCATCATTTGGACATTCGGTACTTTGGTAGGAGTAAGTTGTTAATTCAAAAGTTCCACCATTGGTTCCAAAATCTTGTTTTACAACTGGTGATCCTAAAGAACCAGTACAAGCTTGCCCATAAGTAATAAAACTTTCAAATAGGCTAAATACAAAAAACGCCCAGAAATAGCTTTTTTGAATAATTTTGGCAAATTGATTAGTTTTCTTAAAATTTTTCATCACTTAAATCATTTTTGGGATACTGATTATATCTTATCTTAGACTGAAACTTTAATTTTTAATGAGTTCAAAAGCCCAAGGCATTAATTACACTCTTTGAAATTTGCTTTCTTTCGACTACTAAATCCTTCAAATCATTTCTTTAATAACTGAAGATTTACATTTTTATGGATTTAAGTTTCTTTCACTTAAAATGAATGGGAATACTACTTTTAGGATATTGATTAAAGGATTAGCTTTTTTTGGGGTTTCAAATTACGAAATCAAAATTTATTGTAAACTTGAGTAGGTGTCGAGCAAAAGCATGAAATTCATTTTGTAAAAGCACATTTTTTAGTCATTTTAAAGCGAGAGATTTTTTTGTAGAGAAAGCTACTTCACTATTTTATTTAGACTATGCTTTTTAAAAAACGTAACCGTTTAATCACAATTATTAATATTTACACCTATCCCTTTTCGATAAATAGTATTGTACTTTTACAGAAATCATCAAAAATGAATCGTTCTTTTTATCACCCCTTTCTGGTGTAGTATTGGGGTATCCAATCGTAGGAAAAAGATTTGTACCCAATCCATTAAAAAAGCTAAACCCTTGTCTTTGAGCAACAATGTTATACAAGTTCGTGCGATTAAAACCATTATTAGCTGTAAACTTTTCGGTACTCCTATTTGTAAAATCTGTATTTCCTATTAACTCATTTTTAGGAAAGGGCCTACCGATAATATCATCTAAATTATCAGTAAAAACAAAATGATAGTTTAATTCAAAATTTAAATCAAATTTTTCGGATACCCTACCTTTTAATCCAATGCCTGTGGGTATTGCAAAAGCAATATTTCTCTTCGATTGACTAACGTTAATCTTTCTCCACTCACCCAAACCAATTGTTTGTGTATATATTTCTCTCGCTAAAGGCTGATGTTTAATTAATGATGTACCCAAAAGAAAATATGGAATCATTTGCGGCCTATTTTTAAAATTACGGGCAAAAAAACCACTCTTAAGATTAATAATACTTACGTATGAAACCTCTTTTAAATCATTTCTAAAGCTTAAATTTCTTAAAAAATTGATATCAAAATTATCCGTCTTAGAAACTTGATTTTTGGTAAATACATAGTCATCTCCTGCCAATCGCACCCAAGAAAATGCTATTTTTAAGGAATAAAAAGGCGTAATTTGCTTAATATAAGACAATGACGTATTCCATCTAATTGAACTCTGATACGAATAAATATTATCAATAGGATGAATATCACCAAGATAATTACTAGTACCTATTCCAAACTCAATTTGGGAAGTTTTTTCGTACCGCCTCCAAGGTTCGTATACCTTTTGTGCGATAGTTTCAACAATTGAAAAACAAAATAAGAATACCACAACAAAAAAAATGTTTGCAATAGAATATTCACTTGGCATTTTGAATACCAATAATTTAATTTTTAAGTTTTTTTTGGGGGGCGTCTGTAACACGTTTTTACTTATTAATACTATAAAAATGATAAAATTTATTAATTACAACCACCAAGAAAATGATGAAAACACTTTCGTAAATGTTATATTTTTTATCTTAAAAAATATAAAATAAAAACAATACAAGCATAAATGTCATAAATTAGGTGACAACTAACATCAAACGGTGATGAAGTGGAAATATCATTTTTAACATGATTTTGAGTCAATTATGTCTCCTTTAAAGAAATTAAATCCTATTGTTTAAAGTAAAATATAAATACAACCTACAACTGTAGCTTATGTCTAAATGTAAAAAATATTAAACCACGTAGTTTATGATGAACATTGTCAAATATAATCTCAAATCTGATACCATTATTTAGGGTTTGTAAGTGCTAATGTAAAATCACGGGTTTACACCAGCACGCGTGCTTACTATTATTGAATAAAATAATTGAACTCATATTTGCTATACTTATTAGATTGTTCAGCTTTAATTTTGTTTGGATTGATTTCTCCCCAAACACACAATTACAAACTTTGAATGTTAGACTACTTTATTGCTAATCCCAAACCATCATAATGGAGGACGTTGTGCGAAATGTAATCTATCATCACTTCCTTTCATCTCATCCTAGAATCAATTTACGGATAAAAAACCATTAGATAAATATTCTAATTTTTTAAGGGAACTACCATTAATAATTGTTTTCTTTGAGTAAAATATTATATATCTGCTTGCAAAACCTTAATTAGCAAAGCTTATATGAAATAGAATGAAAGAATTGTCTATATTATATTTTAGTCATTTTCGTTTTTTATAGAAAAGTTCAATTTAAATTTCATCTTGATAATGCAAATGCTCATTACATTTATAGATGTTGACTAAGGGGTGTTAAACTGATGAATAAAAAGACACAATTTTATTTTGATTAATATCAAATGCTTTATCTTCCCTACAAGGTGGAATTTAGAGTTTCTAGTTAAGTAAGTACTTCTCTGTGAAAGCCGTAACAAATCAAAAGTCGAGAATTTTCAATTCAAAGATATAAAAAGAAAAAAGAGCCAACTTAACATCAAAACTCTTATAACTACTGCATGACGAAATGGCTGTAGCTTTATACGGTTTCTCAAAATTATTACCCATTCATTGCACTCTGGAACGTATGTTCGAACTATGTTTATGCTAATGCCTTTAAATTGCATTTACATTAAAATTTAAAAAACCTGAATTATCTTATTTTTTTGACATCAATTATGAATAAAGAAATCAAAGAGTTAGTTTTATTTTTTACCGAATATCCGTTAGTATTTATCGGAGGATGCATATTTCTTCTCGGATGTGCCCTATTTTTGTTGTCATTTATTGCTGATTCAAAATGGGTAAAGCCAAACCCAGAATTATCTGAGCGGTCATTAATTTACGGAAAAAGAATGCTTGCTTTAGGTTCTTTTTTAATAATACTAAACTTACTTTTTTTTAAAAAAAAAGAAGTCGTTCAATGTGAATATAAAGATAAAATTGATATTATGTTGGAACAGTATACATCAAAACTCTCAAGTTCTAACAATAACGAAATCAATTATAATATTACCATACTAGAGATAATAAAGAAAGACATTGAAGATGGTAAATGCGATAGTAGTGAAATAAATCGACAACTAAATCTATTAAAATAAAATGAGAATTATTTTTACAATAATTTTGCTTTCAACTGCATTATCCAAAGATAGTATTCTGCTAAGTTCAACGCATAGGAATCCTAGTCGTGCTGCAGAAAAAATGGCTCTTGATATTTATACTTTAAATAAAACTGTAGAGAATTTGACAATAAGTTTAAGGGAAGCAGAGAAACAAATTTATTGGCTTCGAAAGGCTCGAATCAAGGAAAAAAATGACAATGCTACTGACTGGCACTCAAAAGAAAGGTGGTATTTGACTCAAATTCAAAACCAAACAGTTAAAGTTGAAGAATTAAATAAAGAAATAGAATCAGTAAAGGCAGATATAGATGAATTAGAAAAAGAAAAAACTAGAATTGAAATTTCTAGAAATAGATATTTTAACAAGATTGATTCCTTAGAAAATATCTCTAGGCAATTGAAAACTGAAAATATTTATCTTAAAAACGAAATTAAGAAATTACATCTATTATTAACTGAAACTGAAATTTATTATTCAAATAATTATACCTCAAACTCTCTTACCCTAAAAATCCAAGTTTTCGGTGACGTATCGGTTTATGGGGAGCCTATTCCAATAAAAATTCAAATAAAAAAATTAACTGACTTGAAAAAAAAGGATTTCCCACTTAAAGAATGTAATAGCCGAAATAGTTATTATTTGCATGATAAAATTAAGGTTGGCTCTACAAAAGAAATAGTTTTCTGCTCAGAAAATTCGTTTCAAAAGGGAGGCTTTCTTGGGAAAAGATACAATTATTTTATTTTCACATTTTTAGATTTTCCAGATTATGAATCTTTAAACCCTAATGGTTTTTACAGAATTATCAATCTACAAAACTAAAACACAATGTAAGAAAATTTATTAACCAAAATTAATTGTCAACTTTAAGCGTATAATTTATTCCTTTCCCCTTTCTAGAACTGCTTTGAAAATTGGGGTGTTTTTTTTCAAATTAATACCGAAAAATAAGAATAAAGACTTCTTCTGTGTTTATATACGTGTTCTATTTTAATACCTTTTTTATTAAGAAAAATATTATATAGTATGACCAATTATGCAATGATTGAAAACTTAAATAAATGAAGCATTTATGATACTAACAAAAATTTCTACCCATAGCTCTGCAACTCATTATTTATAAATTACTTGTATTCTTGCTTTCCCAAACTTCTGATTTATCTAGCACATTTGTCATAAATAATTATAGAATTCTATAATAGCAATTTTGAACAAATATAAGCTAAAAAGAAAATTGACGAATCAGGATTAATTTTCTAATTACACCCTCCTACTTCCGCTCTGAATATTGAACCCGCATTTACTTCAAATCCACTTTGCAATAATAATGTTTTTGCCTGAAAAATAGCTCTTGTTCCAGTACCAGTAATTTTATTTGATGCCGTAATTCCAGCATTTAAAGCAGTTGCCGAAGCTTGTATTAATTGCGTCCCCGTACCAATATTGTTATTTGGACTTATAAGGAGTATATTAGTTAAACATGGACTTTCTAGAACGGTAATTGTTTTTGAATTTGTACTAAACAAAATACAGTTATTTGAATTATATACCTGAGAGATAGTCTGATTCAAAAAAATTGTTGGATTTATGGTATTTTGATATTCCAAACCATAAATTTTATAATTTCCTTGGCTTAGACTAGTAAAGTCTGAATTAGATGAAACTGCCGCAATTTGACTATTAGATTGATTTACAGCCACATAAGTATAATTTACTCCTTGTGGATTCGATGAAACTTCAATAACGTCACCATCGCCAATAATTGATAAATCAATTGTAGGCGTACTTGAACTTCCCAAATAAACAACGATGTAATAATCAATACACTCATTCAGGAAAATATCCCGACTTGTTATCCTTGAATAACTGCCACCTCCTGCATCATAGGAGTTACTGCCAATAAAAGTATTGCAACTTAAACTTGTTGATGAATAAACTGTAAATGACCTTGAAGATGCCGTATTTGTTAAAGCAGAAATATTATACACCCCTGGCTTTGAGACACGAAATGAAATTAAAATTGAATTGACTTGAAAACCAGCGTTTGTACAAGTAGTATAGCTGTTATTTGTGTATAGAAATAAAGTTCTATTTACACTTCCACTTGTTGAATAAACCTTCTTACCACCTATAATTTTATTCGCTGGATAATAGTTTAAACCTAAATTAAAAATTGCATTCCCAGATTGTTCAGAAATTGTATTAGTCGGACATATATAGCTATTATTTGCTAAACATGATGAACTAATTGTAAAATTACTATCTGAAACATCGAAAAATTCAAATGTTGTATCATTTAGACTTACTATTTTGATACGACAAGTTGTGGAAGATGCCACATTATTAGGTACCGTGACTATTTCGTTATTATCGTTTGGAGTATTAGCGACCAATATTATCGGAAAAGAGTTCCCACCATCTATTGAAAGTAAAATTTTCACGTTAGAACTGAGAACATCTGTACCGTTTACTTGCCACGTAATTATTAAACTACTTCCAGCATTCAAAACATTCCCTCCATTAGGAGAAGTTAAAGTGAATGGTCCTTTACTCGCATCTACATTTATTATTCTTTCGTCCGAATCAATTCCTCCCCCATTAACTTTATTATCCCGAACAGTTAATCTAAATTTCATAATCCTACCAACTTGTGGTAAATCTTCTCCAGAATTAGGACTCCCATTATTTACATTATTTAACACATACTGCATATCCGGAAAAGTACGCGTATAGCCTGTTATTGAGGGAATATAGCTTCTAAAAAGTGGAGCAGTATTTGGACTATTTACAGCAGAATAACCACCCCTACCTGTAACCGTAGCTCCCAAAGCACCTTTATCGTCTAATGTTGCAATATCATATTCTTCCCAAGTATAGGTTAGCACATCAGTATTATCGTTATCTGTGGCACTGCCTGTCAATGTAAATGGTGTATTTACAGGCATCACTACATCTGGACCAGCATTTGCAACTGGTAATGAATTACCGGTTGCAATCAGATTCGCACAACCATTTGCTCCAGCTGCCCCAAAACCATCACTTTGTAGTATTTGCTCTATGCTTTTTGTATGAAAAAAACTATTATCAACTTTGCCAGTTAATGTGTAATTTGGCGACGAGCAAACTTGTCCATAACCCATTAGGGTAACTCCACCGCCAGGTTCGACAGCAGAAGTTCCATCCCATTGATCAGAACATACAGTCGGCTCGCTTGATGTTCCTCCTCTAGCATTAAAGGTATGGTGGGCTTCAAATTGATGTCCAATTTCATGTGCTGCGATATTAGCTACAATTCCCGTTGAATAGTTAAGTCCCATTTGAGTCCAGCCACGTGCTTTATACGAATTTGTGCAGGGAGTTGGGCCGGCTTGTCCGCTACCTGATGAACCCGAAACAAAATGGAATGTATGTCCAATATCATAATTGACATAAGGGAGGAAATTGGCAAAACTTCCTTGATTCGACGACATTAAGTTAAACCCATTTTGCGAGGCATCAGCACTTGCAGAACCTGATGGTGAAAAGGGGTCTGTTGAAGCATCAGAAAAAATTAAATTTTTATTAGTGGTTTCCGCAACCAATGAAAAACGAATCGCTACTTCACTTTCGTAAATTAAGCTAATAAGATTAACGATTTCAGTAATTCTTTGTAGAGCGGTTGTTCTACTTCCACTCCCAATGTTAGTTGTAAATTCACCCGTTGCAGCAGCGGCAAATCTATATACTCTCAAATAAGTTCCATTAGGAAAAGGAGCAGAAGATAATTGATTACTAAGTTTAAATTTGCTCTCAACATTTTTTATTAATGAGTTTTCTCCAACCTCGCATTTAATATTTCGTTTTGACCCAAGTGGATAAATAATATATTTATTGTTTGGCAAATCTTCTACCTCTATTATGTAATATGCACTTGGACTTCGTATTATTGCAGATAACCCTAATGAAGAAATAGTGATTCGAGCTAAGAAGCCATCGTTATCAACACTTACTCCAGAATATGTCTGTATCTCTGCCTTTGCCATATCCTCTACTTTCTCCCAAATAGGAGACTCCATAAAATAAAAGGCCTTCAAAGTTCCATCTATCAATGGGAGTTTAATAATTGGGCGTTCATCATTGGTATTATTGGAGGCTCTTATTGCTTTTTCTAATTTAGCAACTTTTAAAGAAGACTTTATGGCTTCAAAATCAATCTCTAATTTTCTTTCCTGTCCAAACGAGTTAAAACAAATACAAGTAAAAATCAAATATATGTACGTTTTCATAGCATTCTATTTGTATTGGGCTATAAGCCCATTTATTATAATAAATATTACATTTAGTGGCAATATTTAATCTAATTATAAAAAATGCTATTTAAAAGTACACGAACGATAGACGACGTTGACAAACGACTAAAAACTCTAGATACCTAAAAACTTCAAAAGTTGAAGTTTTAACTTAGGTTTCAACGAAATTATTTACTATTCATAACGGTTTTAGTGATGATTGATTTTAAATACAAATAATTGATTATGTGAGTTTTAAGCATCGATACTTACCTCAATCGTGCACCTATTATTTTTAGAATAATTCTTTGGTTTTTTTAAAAATAAAATTAAATTTGACAAACTCTAGACAAATATGAAAGCTGTTTTATCCTTTGTTTTTATCGTATTTTCTTTAATTACAATCTCTTGTAAAGATAAACTAGCAGGTGAAATAAATCCTTACGTAAAAGATTTGTTTATTTTTGCTGATTATACCAATCCAACAGGTTTAAACCCACAGTTATCCAACCTCCGTTATCCCTCAAATATTATTACTTTAGCAAATAATACTTCAGCTTTATCAAACGACAAAACAAGAGCATTTGTAATATTCAATACCTTAAAAATTAGCGATGAATTAGGTAATTATAAGGCTGGAGAAATAAAAACATCAGAATTTACGAATGAAGATTGGAGACAAGATTCTGAAAACTTTTTCATTTCATATTACTCTCAAAACTTTTCTTTAGTAATAGTCGTTGATGTAAGTTCATCGCTTGGAAGTAATGTAAGAAATTTAAAAAACACAGTTATTGAAGTAGTAGCTAATGTTTTTAGAGAAAATCCCTCCGCAAAGATTGGGATTGTTGGCTTTTCTCAGAACATTTATCAATTAGCTCCAACTACTAGCCCTGTAAGTGTCATTAATTTTATTAATTCCTTACCTGAAAATCAAAACGCTACTCGTTTATTCGAAGCTATGAATACGGGTGTTACACTTTTGAAAAATACTAATTCCAATGAAAAAGCTTTAATAACTTTTACCGATGGCATCAACAATGCTCAATCAAGTGCACTTTTTGAAAACTCTTCATATATTTCCTCACAAATCAATTCATTGAAAGTGCTTAGTTATACCATTGGTTTCAAAGGGAAGGAAGGTGTAGATGAACAAACTTTAAAATCTCTTGCACAAAATGGTGGTCAATACTCATTTCCTGAAACTTTTGATGAAGTTGATAAAATATTTAAAAAATTTACAAATTCGGCCATTTCAACCTATTCCCTATACTACAACAGGAATTCCTCTCCTGTAAGTAAACCTATTTCGCTCAGAATACATATCAAAGCCACCCTAAATTAAGAAATCATGTTTAGAAAAATATTACTATTATTATTCTTACTTCAACAAAATTTTGTATTCGCACAAAAGTTTTTTATTGAAGCAAAAACTGGCATTTCGAGCGTGAAAAGAGAGGGTGATTATAATGAGGTTGTTTAGTATTATAAAAAGATTCCCAAAATAGGTTGAATTTTGTGGTGCGAATCATCAAAAAGACCTACAGTGGAAATCTTGAGTAAAAATACGATTGAACAATATATATTACCAAATTTAAGTATTGGTTTACGTGGAAAAGAGTGTGAAATAGAACAGTTGACAGCTATTGTTTCAGCAATTTTATATCGTTTGAAAACAGGTTGTCAATGGCGTCAACTGCCAGTAAAGCAATTTTTTAATAATAAGGTTTTAACATGGCAAGGAGTCTATTATCACTTTAATGAATGGGTCAAGGACGGCTCTTGGACAAAAGTTTGGATAAATATTTTAGCATCAAACTATTCATATTTAGACTTATCTTGTATCCAACTTGATGGTAGTCATACACTTGCCAAACGTGGAGGTGAAGCTGTTGGGTATCAAGGTCGAAAAGCATCAAAAACAACTAATTTGCTCTTTTTAGCTGATAATCAGGGACAAATGTTGGCATGTGCCAGCCCACAAGAAGGAAAACACAACGACCTTTATAATATTCAGGAACTCTTTGAAGAACTGTGTCAAATGCTCATAAAAGCAGGAATTAATCTCAGAGGCCTTTTTCTAAATGCTGATGCTGGATTCGATAGCAAAGAATTTCGTCAAATTTGTAAAAATAAAGAAATTGAAGCCAATATTGATGTTAATTCTCGAAATAACAAAATAGAAAATCAATCTACTGAATATCAGCATTTTGATGAAGAGTTATACAAACGACGAGTACTCATTGAGCACGCTAATGCTTGGATGGATAGTTTCAAAGCATTACTTGTCAGGTTTGAAACGAAAGCAATTAACTGGGTGGCTTTAAATTTATTGGCATTCTCAGTTCGTTTTTTACGAAAAATTAAATATAAAAGTTAATCCTAAACAAGTTCAATGCTAAAGTAAGCAAAAAATCATTAGAAATCCCCTATGACCTTAGTATTGGTGGTGGAGGGAAAAATTTCCAGTTAGGTGCAGAATATACTTCTTCTATCCTACCAGAAAGATATATTTATAAAGATGCTGATGCCATGCCAAAAGTAATTGACGAATTCAATAGTAAAATTTTTGGGGCATTTCTAAGATACAGTTCATTGAATGACTTAAACCAAAATAGTAACTTCATTTTTAAAGTTGGAGCTGGGCAAATGGTCTTCAATAAAGACAGTAAAGTTTATGAAACAAATAAGGTAAATTATACATTAAAGGGAAAGAATTCCCTTGTTTACACCATCGAAACTGGCTTCGCCATGAAATTAAATGCTGGACTTCGACTTTTTATTGGTGGTAAAATTCAATATTGTAACCAGATTATGCCTTTAGATACAGACCTAAAATATGAAGATACTGTAACAAAAATTTCATTTGTTACTGGTTTAAGCTATAATTTTCTGAAAAAGTATTAAGTTGATTCATTCTCTGTAACTATAAGCAGAAATAAACTGATTTTTTGAATTATATAAAAACTGTTGTAAAAAAAGCCTATATTTTTTGATAACCCTTACCTTTATATGTACACAACTTCCAACTTTACTAAATATCCAACCATTAAGCCTTTTTCATTTTTTTTACCTGATTCCAGAATTAAATGTCGAAAGTTTATACTTCTAAAGTCAAAAATCATAAGCTTTTTTTATGCATTTCTACTTTTACTCCTTTTTTCAAATTCATATATTTTTGGACAATCCACTACCATAACATCAGGAAGTAATAGCAATTTACACTTTCCTCAACTCAGTTTTAGTCAAATATTAAATATTCCATCACCTAAAAAAGGGATGACTGTTTTTGATAATACTTCAAATGTATTAAGATATTATAATGGCACCGAATGGCTCATATTATCACAGAATTCAAATACTTCAAATACAACAAACGCTTACAAGTTTGCGAATCTGAATTCACCGAATGATGCAAGTGGTATAAGCACTGATAGTCAAGGAAATAGCGTTATTGTGGGCACTTTTGATGGAAATATTGAATTAAATGGATGTACGTTAAATGGTTTACAAGCATCATTTTTAACTAAAATAGATAAAAATAATTCATGTACTTGGGCTGTAAAAATTAACTATACTGAAATAAAAGATGTAACTGTTGACGTAAACGATAATATTTATATCACGGGTTCTTTTGGGGGATATTCTTCTACTGCATTTTCAGAATTTGGCTCAACTATTTCAACAAGTGGAGGGCGAGATATATTTATTGCTAAATTTAATTCAGAAGGTGTTTTTCAGTGGGTGAAAAAATCTGGTTCAATAGAAAATGATATAGGATTTAGTATTGCGGTTGGTAATGAGATTTACATTACTGGTTATTGGGATGGGAATGCAATAAGTTCTTATCATAAGCTTTTAATTGAAAAATTTGATTTGAATGGCAATCTGCTTCTGCATAGGGTATATACGCCAAGTAGTGGTCCTATTCTAGGCCGTAAAATATTAGTTGATAAAATCACTGGGAAATATTTTGTGGGTGGTACTTACACAGGAGCAACAACCGTTGAAGGTGTGACGCTACCTTCGAATAATACTTTCAACTTTTTCATCTTGGGCTTTGATGAAAATAATAACCTTAGTTGGTCTAAATACGGAAAAGATGTTTTTGATGACATGGCAATGGATATTAACCAAAATTTATATGTTGTTGGTCTATTCCATTCTAATTTTTCGCTTGAAAATATCAACTTGACTTCCGAAGGCCCATCAAGCTTATTTTTGTTAAAAATAAGTAAATTTGGTACTTTAGAATGGGTATCGCAATTCGGAAAATCAGTAAATTATGAAGGCTTAGATTGTAATGATATTGAAGTTGATGAGCAAAATAACCTGTATATTACTGGACTTTTCAATCAAACTCTGAATTCAGGACAAACAACTCTCAAATCAAAAGGTGCAGATGATATTTATGTGGCAAAATTAAGCCCCTCTGCACAATTAATTTGGATTCAAAAAGGAGGAAGTTCGAGCTATGATTCTGGTCAAAAACTATCTGTCACAAAAGATGGAAGAATTAATATAATCGGTACTTTTAAAGGTGAATTTGAAATGAATAGTCAAAAAGTAATATCGAGTGAAATAATATTCAATGATATTTTCTTTATTCAGATGAGTAGATAAATGAAATATTCCAATCTTTCAAAACAACATTTTTTTGTAAAATTAGCAAGGAAATAAGCCCAGATACTGAGAGCTCAATTATAATAGTTTAAAGATTTTGAGTGTGTAATTAGACGAAAATAAAACTTATAATCTAACTGAAAACTAATTTTAATCAACTAAATAATACTCAAATGACAAATCCAAAAGTTGATTTTTATTTTGAAAAAAACAAAAAATGGAGACCAGAAGTTGAAAAATTAAGAGAAATCATTCTAGCTTGTGGGCTCACAGAAGAACTTAAATGGGGTACCCCCTGCTATACTTTTGAGCAAAATAATATTATACTGATACACGACTTCAAAGAATATTGTGCAGTTTTATTTTTTAAGGGTGCATTACTCCATGATTCAGAAACTTTACTGATTCAGCAAACTCAAAATGTGCAAGCCACAAGACAAATGAGATTTACAAGTTTACAAGAAATTGTTGATAGAGAAAGAATCTTAAAATCATATATTTTTGAAGCTATCGAAGTTGAAAAACTTGGATTAAAGGTAGTTTTAAAAGAAACTTCAGAATTTGAAGTTTGTGCCGAATTTCAATCAAAATTAGATGAATCAGATATATTTAAGGCAGCATTTGAAGCACTCACTCCGGGTAGACAAAGGGGATATTTGCTTCACTTTTCTCAACCTAAACAGTCAAAAACTCGTGAATCACGCATAGAAAAAGCTATTCCACAGATTTTGCAAGGCAAGGGTTTAAATGATTAGACATAAACAAGGCGGTGATTTTTCACAATCACCGCCTTTTGTTTTACAAACTATTGCAGAAACCTTATACCAAATCAAAACGGTCAAGGTTCATAACTTTATTCCAAGCTGCAACAAAATCTTTCAAGAATTTTTCCTGAGAATCGCCACAACCATAAACCTCTGCAATTGCACGAAGCTCTGTATTCGAACCGAAAATCAAATCTACACGAGTACCAGTCCATTTCAATTCGCCATTTGCACGATTACGTCCTTCAAATAAATCTTGATGCGGAGTGGTTGCCTTCCAAGTAGTGCTTAAATCAAGCAAGTTTACGAAGAAATCGTTTGTTAAAACACCAGGACGATTTGTGAAAACACCATGATTTGAACCGTTATAATTAGCACCTAATACTCTCAAACCGCCAACGAGCACTGTCATTTCTGGAGCAGTAAGTGTCATTAATTGAGCTTTGTCAATCAACATTTCTTCTGCAGTAGTCATGTATTGCTTTTTCTGGTAGTTACGGAATCCATCAGCTAATGGCTCCAATACACCAAATGATTCTACGTCAGTTTGTTCTTGAGAAGCATCTGTACGACCAGGTGTGAATGGCACAGAAATTTCTTGGCCAGCATTTTTAGCTGCTTGCTCAATAGCTGCACAACCACCCAATACGATTAAGTCAGCCATTGAAACTTTCTTACCACCTGTTTGAATCGAATTAAACTCTTCTTGGATACTTGTAAGCGTATCAAGTACTTTAGATAATTGAGCAGGATTATTAACAGCCCAATATCTTTGAGGAGTTAGACGAATTCTCGCACCATTAGCACCACCACGCTTGTCTGAACCACGGAAAGTTGATGCAGAAGCCCAAGCAGTTGAAACTAACTCAGCAATTGTAAGACCCGAAGCAAGGATGTTTTTCTTCAATTCAGCAATATCATTTGTATCAATCACTTGGTGGTCAACTGCAGGAATAGGGTCTTGCCAAATTAAGTCTTCTGCAGGTACTTCTGGCCCTAGATAAAGAGATTTAGGTCCCATATCACGGTGAGTAAGTTTAAACCATGCACGAGCGAAAGCATCAGCAAACTCATCTGGGTTTTCATGGAAACGACGTGAGATTTTTTCATAAGCTGGGTCGAATCTCAAAGCTAAATCTGTTGTAAACATGATTGGAGCATGACGTTTCGAAGAATCGTGTGCATCAGGCACAGTATCTGCTCCCATTCCATGCTTTGGTTTCCACTGATGTGCACCTGCTGGACTTTTGGTTAATTCCCACTCATAACCAAATAAGTTCCAGAAATAATTATTACTCCATTTAGTTGGTGTTGTTGTCCATGCACCTTCCAAACCACTGGTAATTGTATGTTCAGCATTTCCTTTACCAAAAGTATTAATCCAACCTTGGCTCTGGTGTTCAATGTCAGCTGCTGCTGGCTCTGGACCTACGTATTTGCTTGGGTCTGCTGCACCGTGAGCCTTACCAAATGTATGTCCACCCGCAATTAAAGCCACTGTTTCTTCATCGTTCATTGCCATACGGCCGAATGTTTCACGAATATCGCGTGCGGCTGCTAAAGGGTCAGGGTTTCCGTTAGGACCTTCAGGATTTACATAAATAAGACCCATTTGAACAGCTGCTAAAGGATTTTCCAACTCACGGTCGCCAGTATAACGCTTGTCTTCTAACCACTTACCTTCAGAACCCCAATAAATATCTTCTTCTGGTTCCCATACATCTACACGACCACCGCCGAAACCAAAAGTCTTGAAGCCCATCGATTCTAACGCACAGTTACCTGCTAAAATCATTAAATCTGCCCAAGAGATTTTATTTCCATATTTTTGTTTGATTGGCCACAATAATAAGCGTGCTTTATCAAGGTTTCCGTTATCTGGCCAACTATTCAATGGTGCAAAACGCTGCGTACCAGAACCCGCTCCACCACGACCATCGGCAGTACGATATGTACCTGCACTGTGCCATGCCATACGAATGAAGAAAGGTCCATAATGACCGTAATCTGCTGGCCACCAATCTTGAGAGTTAGTCATCAATTCATTTATTTCTTGCTTCAAAGCTGCGAAATCAAGCGATTTGAATGCTTCAGCATAATTGAAATCTTTATCCATTGGATTTGATAAAGAAGAATGTTGACGCAAGATGTTTAATCTCAACTGATTTGGCCACCAATCTTGGTTTCTTGTGCCTCCACCAGCACTATTATTTACTGGTGCTCCTGCTCCGTGATGAAAAGGGCATTTAGCTTCGCCATTAGATGGATGATTTTCCATTATTGTAGTTTGTTTTATTTATCTAAATTTTTTTATGTTTGTCAATTTATCCGAAAGTAACTTAAATGAGTTATTTTCGATTTTATTGCATTTCAAAATTACCAAATCTACACGCATAAACCAAATCGAATATTTTTATAAATCCATAGACAATATCTATAAAACTACACAAAATAAGAGGTGAAGCACAATTACTTCACCTCTTATTTAAAATTTACTAATCAATGACGACCTCCTCTACCCCCACTAAAACCTCCACCCATACGGCCGCTATTAAAACCTCCACCGCTAAAGCCCCCTCTATTAAAACTACCGGTAGCTGCCCCATTAAAAACTCTTCCACTAGATGTGGAATTTCGAAAATCTGAATTAAAACCCCTCGAATAATTCGTTCTTGCACTTGTATTTGGACTATAATGTTCACGAGCCGCATTCATAAAGCCACGGGTTGCTGGAACAAATACTCGGTTATTTACAATAGTATTTCGATAGTAATTACCCAAATGGAGGTAAAGAGTTGGATAACGATAATAATAACCACCATTAAAAAACCAATTTGTAAAACCAAAAGTTGGAAAACCATAGAAACCTAGCCCACCTAAACCATAGTTAAAGCCAAATCCTCCCCAATATGCACTCGGATACCACAAAGGTGAACCATACCAGTATGGATAGCCAAACCAAAATGAATAAGGGTTAACATAATAGTTTTGGTTATAATAATTTGAAGTATTCGGAACGATATAACCGTTTTCCTGGGCATAATCTTTTGCAGCTTGGGTAAGTTCAGCCTTTGCCTGTGGATTTTCATCTAACTGCTTTTTGTAATAGTCTACTTCCCTATCGTTTTGAATAACCAAACTATCATGTTTAGCAGCCAAAAACTGATTATAAGCCTCTTTATCAGCTACATATTGTTTACCAACTTCGGTGGTTAACGCCAAATTATTGGTTAAGATACTCATTACATCAGGATATTTCACCAAATTCAGAAAGGCAACCTTCACTGGTAATTCTAATGAGCCAAGCAATTTATTATAAGCTTCATCGGCCTGTTGATTCAAATTATCGGCCTCTACGAGGTCTGCTTTATGAAATCTGTATAATCTCCAAGCGGCTTTTTCAAGTGTTTGCTCTTTATTTGGCAATAAATTACCAACCTCATCACGCTTGAGGCCATCTGGCTTTATTGCCAAAGTATGCAGTAAATCTGGATAACGTGTAAGTTCATAAAACCAACCTTGTTTTTCTTGACTAAAATTTGAAATCAAGGTATGAAACGAAGTTTGCTCTTTATCTTTCAAGCGTCGAATATCAGCAAATACTTGCGGATATTGACTAGCAACCAAAATTGATTGACGAACATCGGCATTGTAAGTAGCAATAGCGTTTACAATTCCCTTCTCTGTATCGAATTGGACAGCATTTTGAGCAAAAGATACAATTTTAACCACTAATACTACGCAAAACGATAGCACTAAACGAATCATCCAACCTCCGATTGGCTGTTTCATTTCGGATTTCTCCTCAAAAATGAATCCAGTTTTCATATATTTTGTTATTTCAAGTTTACTCGAAAGCAACTGTTTGACATTATTCTCATAAAATATTCACTCAATAATACCCAAATATGCACAAGGGTTTATTATTACAATATTGACTATATTTAACTTACAGGATACTTCTTCATTATCTTATTCACTCCTTTGTAAATTGTTCGTTGAATTTTTGCAGCATTAATACTACCTGAAATTCCACCTTGCCATATTAATTTGTTCGTGCGGGCATCAATTGCATCAATCACTAAAGTACCTTTTGTATATTGATAAGGTCCGTATCCATAACCAGTGAACGGAAAGAACCCACGGTTAAAACCCCAACCACCCCACATCGGATAACCACCCATACTACTAATAGCATTTTCAGTGTATGTATGAAATTTCAAAAGTATATCGGGGGTTTGATTATCAATCTTCAAGCCCTTCGTGACCAAAGCATTGTTGACATAGTTTTCAATATTTCGGGTAATCAATTCATTGTTAAAGAGCGGATTACGAACCTGAATATCGGGATTCAGCCATGCAAACGTATGTAAATCTCTAAAATTCACGCCATGGTCGGCGTTGGTAACAACTTGTGCTTTTGAAGCAAAGGCAACTATACCCATCACCCAGATAAGCATAGTTTTTTTCATTACAGCTTTCATTGTTCTATCTTTCTTTTTTGTTGATTCAAAGTAAATATGAGAAGCTAAAAGTAATTTTAAAGACAAATTAAATAGGAGTTAAAACATCAATTATCTACCAATCCGGAGGTCAAACTCAAGGCACTCAATGAGATAATCGTACTCATTAGTTTTTGGGAAAGTTTATAATGAAACTGTTCGTTAATATGAAATCCTTCTGGAAGAATTTCTTTCTGAGGATTTACAAGTAAACTATCGGGTCGAATAAAATCAAAACCAAATTCAGTAGCTAATTCTTGTACTTTTTGTGCTCCTTTGACTCTCAAAAAGTTGCTGATTTTTTCGATTACGGGCGTAGGTGATACAATCACGGTTTTATTCTGAAAGCCATCCAAACCTCTCAAAAATCTCGAATACTCAACATTAAAATGATAAAGTAGTGGAATTTTATTAAAAAAGTAGAGTACTTCTGAAATTCCCAATTTAGTAAAGAGTCGAAGTTTGAAATCTAATTCAATCCAAAAGTTAGATTTCTTTTTTTCTTCTTCTATTGGTAAAACTTGGTGCAGTTTATCAATATTTACAGGCTGAAACTGCTCATTGATACTTTTCGGAAAACCCTCCTCATAAAGAGGCGTTTTAACTTTAATTAACTCTTTAAATTTACCTTGAAACGAAAGTTCGTAATTACCTAATTGCACAATGATTAAATCACTTTCTTCGAAAAGTTCAGGTCTTGATTCAAGCAATTTATTTGCTTGAGAAAGCTTAAGTGGGGCAAAATAAGTTACATCAACTGATTGATGAATACTTAATGAAAATAGAGTTTGTTGAACAAATCCTTTATTTTTCTTTACACCGTAGCCGTACACATGGCAGCCACCCAATACTAACACTTTCATGGTAATTTCACTATTTTATGTTGTTTTTAATAGTAAATTTTATCCATATAGACTTGAAGTTTTTTGTAAGGAATATTGTTTTAATTCAAAAGCCGTTGTGAAGGTTCTGCTGATAAAGTCGAAAAATCTTTACAAATGGTTGAATATGAAGTGTTAAAAAGTTATTAAACCTCTCAAACAAAAAAGGCCAACAAGCATAACTCATTGACCTTCAAACTCATTCTTCAACAAAAAAATTTCAAGACAAATGTTCTAATTCCTTAAATATGGATACTAATGACAGTCCTTTAGCTGATAAGTTGTATTCGATATGAAGTGGTTTAAGTTTAATCACTGTCTTTTCCAGCAAACCTTGCTCTTCCATTTCTTTCAAAGCTACTGCAATAGACTGTTTGTTCGAACCACTAATTTGCCTAATTAATGAATTAAATCTCAGAGGGCCATCTAGAGCTAATCTGAAGATTTGAGGTTTCCATTTACCCGAAAGCATTCTCAATAACCCTTCTGCAGGGCAGTTATTTTCTGTAGTTTGTGCAGTCATATTTTTCTGACTAATTGACAGTTCAATGAATAGTTTTCAACTTTGTATCCGTATAACAACTTTATGAGATAAAATTGTTCTGTCCAGAAAATTAATTCATAACTTGTTGCATTAAGTGTTTGGCAGGATTACTTCCTAAAATAAAAACGCAACTCAGATGACAAACAACAACAACCCTCTTTTGTGCGATCCCGAAGAAGGTATTTGCGAAATACAATCTTATGGAACTTCTGAAAGTATCCATTTTACGGAAACCCAAAAGCCTTTAAAAATTATTTATTTCACTGACCCAATTTGCTCGACATGTTGGGGCATTGAGCCACAATTAAGAAGACTAAAACTTGAGTACGCTCCAATAGTAGAGTTTGATTACAGAATGGGCGGCTTATTACCTGATTGGAATTATAATAAAAATGGCATCAGTAAACCCTCTGATGTAGCCCACCATTGGGACGAAGTAAGTACGTATTACAAAATGCCAATTGATGGTAATGTCTGGATTGAAGACCCTCTCCATTCTTCCTATCCACCTTCTATTGCTTTTAAAGCTGCTCAGATACAAAACGAAGAATTGGCTATTAAATTTTTGAGAAAAATCCGAGAAATGGTTTTCCTTGAAAAGAAAAACATTACCAAATGGGAGCATATTAAAAATGCTGCTATTGCAACAGGTCTCGACGAGAATCAACTTAAGTCGGATTACGAATTTAAGGCTAAAGAGCTTTTTAAAGCTGACCTTGAACTAGCAAGAAAAATGGGTGTGAGAGGTTTTCCAACATTATTTTTTGTAGGACCTAATAATATTAATGAGATTGTGGTGGGTTTTAAACCCTATGCAAACTTTGAAAATGCGATTGCAAGAGTTTTCAAAGACGCTTATAAAATTCCTTATGATAAATCTTGTGAAGGGATATTTGCCAAATACTCAACGCTAACAAGCAGAGAATTCTCGGAATTAAGCGGAGTATCAAATATAGAAGGCGAGGAAATATTAAATAATGCTCATCAAAAGGGATTATTAAATAAAACAAATATTAAAAATGGCATACTTTGGGTAAAAAAATAGTATTTAGGTATTCCTAATTCTAACACCTTTCATTGTACTATTTGAATCAAAACCGAGGATAAGTAACTCAATCAAGAGCGAAATCCTCGGTTTATTTTTTAATTGGTGGGTAAGTTTCGGATTATTTGAAAAACGTCAATAATTTAATACTTTTGACTTATCTTCATTTTTTGAAACCAACCTAAACCTCATGAAAATTCGCCACCGAGTACTCTTCCTATTATTTTTACTTTCTATCATTACCTTTCTCGACCGTGTTTGTATGAACGTGGTGAGTAAATACGTAAAAGCCGACCTTAGCCTTGATAATCAATCTTTTGGCTATATTTTAGGAGCATTTTCTTTAGCTTATGCACTTTTTGAGCTTCCTACGGGTGTTTTGGGCGACCGTATTGGACCTCGTAGAATTCTTACACGAGTAGTTCTGTGGTGGTCTGGCTTCACTGCTCTTACGGGAACTGCCTTTGGATTTGCCTACCTCTTAATCGTAAGGTTTTTATTTGGAATGGGGGAAGCGGGAGCTTATCCAAACGCCTCCATCGTTATATCAAAATGGTTTCCTGCCATTGAGGTTGGTCGAGCTCAATCTGTAATATGGGCAGCAGGAAGAATTGGAGGTGCTCTAACGCCACTTTTAGTCATTCCGCTTGTGCATGCGGTAGGCTGGCGTTCTGCTTTTTTTGTACTTGGTGTAGTGGGTTGTGTTTGGGCAGGAATTTGGTATTATTGGTTTAGAGATACTCCTTCCGAACACCCTGCTATAAGTAAAGATGAAATCGAAGAAATTGAATCTTCACGAAGACAAATTGCGAATAATCATAAGATTAGTTGGCAGACTATCGTTAGAAATCCAAACATTTGGATTCTAATGTTGATGTGTCATTTGTTTTTCTATGCTTCCTATTTCTTTACAAATTGGTCGTCAACTTATTTTCAGGAAGGCCGACACATGACAGAAGACCAAGCTAAAAACTTTGTTTCGCTTTCCTATTTTCTTGGGGCAATTGGTTGCGTATTAGGTGGTTTTGCCAGTGATTTTTTGACTAAAAAATATGGATTAAAAATTGGCAGAAGAGTCGTAGGTGTAGCTGGTTTGGGTACTTCGAGTATTTGTTTTTTAGGAGCTGGCCTAACAACAGATAATGAATTGGCGGGTTATCTATTAGCACTTTGTGTTTTATTGAAAGACCTTACCTTGCCTGTGGCTTTTGCTGTTTGCGTTGATATCGGCAAAAGAAATTCAGGAACCGTTACTGGAGCGATGAATTTTGCGGGTCAAATGGGTGGTTTTTTCATCACAATAATCTTCGGAACAATTGTACAACAAACAGGAAATTTTAACTATCCTCTATTTTTAATCGCAGCTTGTTTAATTGTTTCTTCTGCACTTTGGTTTTTTATTGACCCTACTAAAGAAATTATTGCAACTGATTGATTATAAGTAAAATATGGCAAGAGGCTTCATAAATGAGCACTTCTTGCCATCTTAATTTATTAAATATCGTAATTTAATAAAGCCTGTACTTCAGCAATATCATGTTTACTCGTAAGGTCAGGCAAAACATCTGCAATCTGAATGGTATAAATTCCTCTAGGATTTTCGTTAGCCCACATACGGACAGTCACAGGAATTTCTTTTTCATTACGAACTGGATGTAAAGGTGTTTTTTCTAAAAATGGAATTAAGGCTGTACTTGTAAAGGCAAAAATATTCCAACTAATTCCAATTCGAGGCATGGTAGCTACAATTTCTTCCCATTCTTCGTCATTCGGTTTTTCGAGTAAATCAATTAAATATCCTTCTGAATCTTTCTTGATAATGGCACAATTTCGCACTCGGTCAACTGTATAGCCTTCTGTATCCCAATCGAGCATAGCATTTGGGTATGCTTCATCGAGTAATAATTCAAAGGCTTTGACTGGATATAAATTATCTCCATTACAAACAATGAATCTACTTTCTTTCCATGCAGGAAATTGATTGAGGGTCTGTTCAATTGCATCGGTCGTACCGAGTGGTTTCTCTCTACCTTCGGGAATAAATTGACGAGCAAAACCTATCTTCAAGCCCCAACTTTTTTCATCAGCCATAAGCTTTTCGTAGTACGGCTGAGAAACTGTATCTTTAGGATTTAACAATAAAACAACTTCTTTTACGCCCGCAACAGAAGCATTGTATAATACATAATCTAAAAAGGGTCTTCCATCTTTACCCAAACCAATCATTGATTTTGGTAAAGTATTGGCTTGTTCGATAAGCTTTGAATCGAGGTTTGTATTACCTTCTAAATTTTTCTTCATGCGAGATGACATCCCTCCCGCTAATATGAGTAACTTCATTGGATGGGTATAACAATTTTCAAAATTGTTATCAATTTTTGTTAAGTTATAATTATCTAATAATCAATGTTTTACCAAAGAATTGGTCATTAATGCGTAATCTAACGAAATACATACCACTAGAAAACTCATTCAATGATAGCTTTCTGGTATATTTTCCATTAGACAACTGTTCTGCCGATATGGATTTTAACTTTTGCCCCACTCTATCAAAAAAATCAATGCCAATTTCGGCATTTTTCGCTAAATTAAAATCAATAAATACCTGATTATCCGTAGGATTTGGATAAACACTCCAACTTACAAATGATTGATTTTCTTCCTGACCCGTAACGGCGATAGCAACCTTATTTTCTGTTACATCTTTAAGAATTTTATTGTCTGGGTCGAAGACAACTTGTGAAATCGTTCCTTTAGGTTTTGTAAATGTAATTTCTTGGCTTACTTTATCAATAAATACGGTGTTTACGCTTTCTGAACCATCAGCCATGATGATTTTCACATCTACTGGCATGGCAAAGGCAGTTGAGCCTGTATTAGGCTTTTGCGTTATGTTAATTTTTAGTTCTGTAGAAGTCTCATTCGGATTCCATGAATAAGTATATTGCGGGTATCCTTCGCCATAGACCCATTGTTTGAAAAAATAATCTAACTTTTGACCAGTCGTTTCTTCGGCTACTTTCTGAAAATCTTCAGTAACGGCCGCACCAAAAGCCACATTAGAAACTAAATAATTTTGAAGGGTTTTAAAGAATTTTTCATCGCCTACAATTCCTCTCAACATGTGCAATACCATCGCACCTTTTGAATAAGTGCGGTTGCTGTTGAATATTTCATTCTCACTATTGATATTTTGAACATACAATGTACCAATCGAACGCTTTGCCTTCGTAGCATTACCTGCAATGTTTGTTTGATAACTCGACTTTCCACCCAAAGCCTCGGCATAAATTGCTTCACCATAGGTAGCAAAACCCTCATTTAACCAAATATTTTCCCAATTTTTACAGGTAATTTTATCCCCAAACCATTGGTGAGTTAGTTCATGTGCTACTAAACTTCCACCATAACTGTTAAGTGATGTACAAGTCTGGTGTTCCATACCTCCACCGAAATCGCATTGAGCATGCCCATACTTTTCTTTGATAAATGGATAAAGTCCAAATTTTTCAGAAAAAAGTTTGAGCATAAAAGGTGTTTGGTCGAGCTGCGTTTTTGTAGCCACAGTAAATGATTCTGGATAAACAAAATGATTAACAGTCATCGAATCCTTATCAGAATACTTAAAATAATTTTTGTATTCTATGTAATTTGAACAAGCAATCGAAATCAAATATTGAGCTATCGGATAACGGTTTTTCCACTGATAAGTTCGTGTATTATCCTTATTATCAACCATTTTCTCTAAAACTCCATTTGATACCGAAACAAAACTTGAAGGCATCGTTATCCAAACATCTGAAGAATCAGCTTTATCAGCGGGGGTGTCTTTACAAGGGAACCAATCAGGCGAACCATAAGGTTCGCTTAAACTCCAAACAACTGGAGCATTTGAGCTACCATGTGTAGAAAAAGTAAAACTTCCTAAAGAAGAAGTATTGGGCTTCCCCTGGTAAAATACAATTACACTTAAAGCTTGTCCAACCGAATAAGTTTTATCAAAAGTCAGATTCACTTTACTTGTTTCTTGGGTAAAAGAAATTCGTTTCCCATCGAGTTTTACGGAATCAACCCTTAGAGGACTCCTTAAATCCAAAAAACAAGTATTAGAAGCTAATTTTAATTTAAAACCAATCGTTGCCTCTCCCTTCAAGTATTGTTGTGCATGAGAAATATTTAGATTTAACTTATAATAGGTCACATCAATTTTATCATCACCTGGATACGCCACACGAGCATTTGGTGTAGCTTGAAACCTTCTAAAAGCCTGTTGTTTTGAATCGGCACATATACTTGCTCCATCTTCTTGAGAAAACCCTGAAAATGATAAAAGACTGACTATTAATAGTTTAAAAATATTTTTCATTATTTATGATTCAAGTGAACAAATGAAACTAGATAACTTAACATGATTAAAATTACTTGTAAAATCCTTAAAATTCCCAACGATAGCTCAGAATTGGAATTAAGCCCATTTGATATTGTTGAACGATTTTATTCTGCAAAATATCATAATAACTGTAAGAAACATTCTGATAATTTGCCACATTCTGAATATCAAGAGCAAGCGTACGAGAATACTTTTCTTTTGATTTTTTCATGTAAATTCTAAAATCTGGTCTGAAATAATCCGCTTGCTTTACTGTGAAAGCATCGGCATTTTTATAAATCAAACGTTTATTTTCAATAGACGCTTGTTGATTTATTTCTCTTTCGTAGAATCCACCTAACCAAACGACTCTTAAACTGGTTCCGAGTGTACGGTCTTTACTTCTCGACCATTCCTTCCCAATTGTTAGATTAAAAATATGTTTTCCATTAAAACGGCTGTTTCTTTCAATGCCATCATGATTCGTATAAGTAGCATTGTAAAGTGTAGCATTAGTTAAAGCATAAAAGCCATTGGTGAGATATTGTTGATAACTAATTTCTACGCCATAATTACGCCCTTTACCAAAGTTTTGTAGCGGTTCTGGCGTATAATCTTCAATTAAATTAAGCGTCGAAAATGTAGGATTAAACAGTGCTGTCGGCACATTGAATATTTGCTGATAAAACAATTCTGTTTTAAAATAAGAACCCTTTTTAAATGAATATTGATGGCTCAAAACATAATGACGTGATTTGGTTACATCAAGTGTGGCATTTCCTAAAAAACCACTATTAGGCGTGGCTAAGGCAAAATAAATTTCTGGTTGTTGGAGCTGGCTGTGCAAACCATAAGCCGCACTAATTGTTTGATTATTAGTGATTTGATATTGAACTGATACGCGAGGCTCGATAGATTTGGTTTGATTAAAGGTATATTTCAGGTAATGCAAACCTATATTGGCAGTAAGTTTGGGCAATAGGCTCAAATGTAAATTTGCATAAGGTTGAATAACAAGTCCTTGAGCGGCTCCAGATGATTTTTTATCAGTTGAACGAGCAAATAATTCATCATATTGACGTGTAACAAAAACTCCTACCTTTAGATTGGAATATTCGCCAAACTTATAAGTCAAATTGGTGGTAAAAGTAGATTTTGTTTTAATAGATGAATCGGCTTGGTTTAAAAACCTTTGGAAATTGACTTTACTTAAAACGTACCCTTCACGAGAATTTTTCAAGCCAGATGTTGCAACTACCGTACGCCAAAGAAGCTTTTTACCTAAACTTAAACTATGTGTTAGTCCAGCAGCACCCATTTTGTTTTTGAAATAAATATCAAAACCATCTTTCTGAACCAACCACTGAGTGGTATCTCTCACTGCCTCAAAGACATTGCTACTTAGGCCTCCCATTCCAAAAATCGTAAAATTTCCCGCTTTTTTAGTTGGGAAATTTAAGTTGAACGATAAATCTTGGAAACGAATATCTTCACCGCCAAATTTTACACCCATGGCCGCCAATAAACCCGTAAAAGAATACCTATAATTGACTAAATAACTTGCACCTTTCTTTCCCATTGGGCCTTCGGCTGCTAAATCTATTCCAATTAAGCCCGCTTGTGCAGTAAATTCATGCTTTTTATCATTTCCTTTTCTTAAACGTAAATCCATTACTCCTGAGAGAGCATTCCCATATTCAGCAGGGAAAGCCCCTGTGAGAAAATTCATATTACCTAATAACTGTGCAGAAAGAATGTTTACGCCACCTGAATTCTGAGTAATTCTATCACTAAAAGTACCTGCATTACTCAAATGGTTAGGATTTACGATTTCAACTCCTTCCAAACGCCATTGCATACCATTCGGCGAGTTTCCTCTAATAATCATACCATTTGCTTGGTCATTCGAATTGGCCACACCTGCGTAGGCTGTAGCTAAGCGAGCTGGGTCAAGGTACGTTCCGGGATAACGAAATATTTGTTCTGTTGAAATATTTTGAATACTCGTAACTGCTCCAGAAAGATTAGCTGAAGGAGCACGTACTACTGCCTCAGCTAATTGATTAGCCGAAGGACGCAATCTCACTTCAAGCACCATTTCTTTGCCTGACTCAAGCAATAATTCAGAAATTGTCTGCGATTCGTATCCTACCGAACTCACTTGAATTTGGTAACGCCCAATGGGCATTTTCCCAAGGCTAAAATTTCCCTCAGGGTCTGTTTGTGTACCTTTTCTAGCATCTTTTAAGGTGATTGAAGCTCCAACTACCGCTCGTTCACTTACGTAGTCAATTACTTTTCCTCTGATAACTTGAGAAGCTAATGGCGTAGTTTTTGTATTTGATTGAGCACTCACGCCAAAACCAATACAAACCAAAAAAACTATTTTAAAAAATCTCCTGAACATCAGTTTATTAGCTTTTAATAAAAATTTATAAATGCCCTTCTGAAAACATTTGTATTCAACAAAAGTTTATCATTATATGAATTTAAGTATGGGACAATATCAATTCGAAACCCGATTCTTTGAGCGATTAGATGGCTTTTTCTCATCGCACGGGTTTGGTTTGTGTCTTGACCAAAAGCAGTTTCGCAAATCTACGCAAAACGGATTTCAGAATATAATTTTTTCTATATCAGCTAATCAAAATATCTACTGGATTGAAGTAAATTTTGGCGTAAGATTTGAATTTATTGAAGAAATAGCCCAACAGTTTTTAAATAATAGCTATGGTTATCGCCCTTCGGCAAATACTTTGGTTATTAGTATTGGGAAGTTTTTAGAGAAGAAATATTTTAGGTATAAAATTTCAGATGAAGAGGAATTTCAAAAAGTTGTTGAAGAAATAAAAGACTTTTATCTAAACAAAGGATTTGATTTTTTGAACACCGCAGACTCTTTAAGTTTCATTGAAGAAAAACTCAACGATGCCCCAAGCTTACCATGTAGGTATTTATACAATCAAGTCCATCGTTGCTTCAAGGGAATTGTTGCAGCAAAGCTAAACGACAATCATAATTTCACTACTTTAGCCAATATTTATCGTCATTTTTTACTGAAACAAGGTACCGACGATGATTTAATAAATTATGAACGTTTGTTGAGTTTTTTACATCATTTTCACGCAAATTGAGAATTAAATTCTACGGTCAACAATCACTTGCTGACCATAGATAGGTTAGTCTAATTTTATTCTTTAACAACCTTACTGCTTCCAGATAGATTTGATTCAACGTTGGCCGCTCCACGATAACGCAGCTTACTTGCTCCACTCGCTGTTACTTTCAATTTTTTTGAAACATTAATTCGACCATTACTTGCCCCCGAAAGATTCATAGAAGCATCAATTGCATCAGTATTAAAAGCATTCAAGGTAGAAGCACCCGAAAGTTCAGCATAAATTTTATTGGTTTGTCCTTCCAAATCAAGTATTGAAGCACCCGATAAGTTAATATCATAAGTTCTTGCACTTGCATAGAAAGTTCCTTTCGATGCTCCCGAAAGTTCAATTTCCAATTCATCTAAGTTATCAAACCCTTTTATACTAGACTCCGTAGCTCCCGAAAAATCTACCTTTTTCAAGTCTGGCATTTCAATATCAATACTCATTCGATATCGGCGTAATCGCCAATTATTTTTGTAGTAAACCTCCAAAGTTCCATTTCTTTCTTTCACAATTAAATCATCGATGTCTTTTTCATCTCCCGATGCTTTTATTTTGAAATCCGTTCCTTTAGTTACAGTAATCTCAAAAGCACTTCCTATTTCAAGAGCATCAAAATTTTTCACATCAAATAATTTTTGTTTTGCATAAACTGGGTCAACCGTGGTCTGTAGTACATCACAAGAAATCATACTTAGCGTAAGAGCGGCCATCAATAACATGGCGGCGAATTTCATTTTTTTCATTTTATAATAGCTTTTTAATTGTTTAATTATGAACAAAAGACAACCGAAAAAGCCTTCCCCCCTACCCCATCACTATTTTTTTTAAATAATTTAAACTTCCCCATAGGGGAAATAATTTTCTGGGTTGTCATTTATTTAGATGGCTTAAATCGTATTTTCACCATTTATCCATTGTGGTTTTAGATAATTGGACACAAAACTTTATGTTTGCACAAAATATTGAATAAAATCGGTGACTTTATCGGAGCAAGAAATAATCAGTGCAATCAAAGAAGGAGATGAAAATGTTTTCGAACATGTATTTCGGAAATATTATCAGACCCTATGCACGTATGCCAACTCGATGCTCAAAGAAATTGAAGAAGCCGAAGAAATTGTACAAAATCTTTTTTTGAGCATTTGGGAGAAACGAGAAGATTTAGAAATCTCTATTTCCTTTAAATCGTATCTATATCGGGCGGTACATAATCATTGTTTGAATAGAATCAAACACTTGAAAGTTCGAGAAGACCACCAACAATACGCTGTCAATTATTATGAGGCTTCGTATGAATCGGTGAGTCAAACAGTTATAAAAAATGAACTTGAATTTAAAATTGAAGAGGCAATTAAGAAATTACCAGAGCAATGTCAATTGATTTTCAGAATGAGCAGGTTCGAAGAACTTAAATATCACGAAATAGCCGAACAACTCAATCTTTCACCAAAAACGGTTGAAAACCAAATAGGGAAAGCATTAAAAATTTTACGACTCGAACTAGCAGAATATTTACCATTACTCATATTTTTCTTGAATTAGATGATAACATTGGACTTTGCCAAATCTTTTGCAGAAGAATGGATAGACGCTTGGAATTCGCATGACCTTGATAGAATTTTGAGCCATTATACCGATGACTTCTCTATAACAACGCCAATGGCGGCCAAACTTTACCCGCAAAGCAATGGTATTGTTGTAGGAAAAGAGGAAGTTAGAAAATATTGGACGATTGGCTTAGAGCGAATCCCGAATTTAAAATTTGAGTTAATCGAACTTTTGATTGGAATTGATGGCATCACGATTTATTATTTGAATACAGCGACTAATAAAAAGGCGGCTGAAGTGATGACATTCGATAAAAATTTGATGGTTAATCAAATAAATGTATATTATTCTGAATAAAAAATGACCCCTAACCAACCAATATCCGAAAACCTTTTAGGCAAATACTTGGCTCAGGAAACTGATGCCCAAGAATCGGCATTAGTTGAGGATTGGTTAAGGAAAGACCCAAAAAACCAAAAAGAACTAAACGATTACCAGTTTATCTTGGCACAAATTGCCAATAGTAAAGCCGAAAATTCAGACGAGCAGGTAGTTGTTAATGTTGATGCCGCGTGGAAAAAGGTGAAGGCTAAAATGGAGCCAAATCCTAACCAAAAAAATATTAAAGCTAAGCAAAGTAAACTCCTTTTTTTTACGCCTGTTCGCATCGCAGCAAGTATCACTTTACTTTTAGCTGCCAGCCTTGCGATATTATTCATGCGTAAAAAAGAACCTGACATCATTACGCTCAAAACTCAAAATCAAACCCTAGAACAAAAGCTTCCTGATGGCTCAGTTGTCTTTCTTAATTCAAATACTCAATTAAGCTATCCAACAGATTTTGAGGGTGATACCCGTGAAATTAATCTTTCGGGTGAGGCTTTTTTTAATGTCAAACGCAATGAGCAAAAGCCTTTTATCATCCACGCCAACGGCACTGATGTAAAGGTTCTTGGCACTTCTTTTAATGTAAAAGCTTACACCACCAACGTAAAAGTAAGTGTAGAATCGGGCAAAGTTGAATTTAAGCACAAAAAACAAAAAACACTTTTAGTAAAAGGCGAGGAGGCTGAATTTGAGGCTGCCAAAGACACCATCAAAAAAGCAATTTTAACTGATAAAAATATTTTTGCTTACCATACAAAAACATTCATTTTTGAAAATTCAAGTCTTGAACATGTGCTAACTGTTTTAAGTGAAAACTATCACAAGAAAATTGTACTGAAAAACAATGCCATTAAGAGCTGTCGCTTAACTACTACTTTCAATAACGAAAGCTTACCAAATGCCCTCAATGTAATTGCAGAAACGCTTAATCTTAAAGTTATAATCGAAGGAGAAAAATATATTATTGATGGGACAGGATGTGGAACATTAAGCAATGCTCAGTAAACATACGTCAAACGTATTACCAATTTTATACAAAAAGATTATAAAAACTGCCAACTTGCATAGGGGAAAATCAAAAATAAAATGTCATAGCCTCAAAACAGAATTCAGTATTTTAATATGAAAAAGCTATTAACATTTTTATTACTCCTCATCTGTATTACTAAAGTAATTTCTCAAAGCCGCCCTCCGCTTGAGCGAATTATTTCGATTAAAATTTCCAATGAACGTATTGATAATGCACTTAACATTATTTCAAAAGCTGGAAACTTTAGTTTTTCTTATAATCCCGAAGAAATTTCGGTGGAAAAGAAAGTAAGTTTAAACACTCAAAATCAACCAGTTAGAGAGGTTTTATCGAATATTTTAGGTAATACGATTTCGTTTAAGAATAGAGGTAATTATATTATTTTGAAGAAAAATACAGAAGAACCTCAAAAAGATTTTTTCGTAATGGGCTACGTTTCAGACGGGGAAACGGGCTTGAAAATTGAAAGAGCGAGTATTTATGAACCAGTTACCCTCGCTTCTGCCGTATCTAATCAATATGGCTATTACCGTCTAAAAATTCCCAAAGAACTAAATAATATCAACTTGCTCGTCAGAAAGCAAAACTATCAAGATGAGCGTATTTTAATTAAAGCAAAGCAAGACAAACTACTCAATATCAACCTATTACCAACACCCAAACTTCCAAAAATTGATACAATTGCTCGTTTGGTTTCTTTTAAAATTGATTCCTTACCCAATAAGAAACTAGATAGCTTGCCACCTATCCAACCAATTATTACCAAAATTGAGCCAAGAGAAGAAAAAGATTCAATTATCATCGAAATTCCGAAGTTTAATTATGAAGAATATTGGGCAAGTACCCGAGAGAAATTACTCATTACCCAAAGACGCTTAACTGATTGGTTTATAACGCAAAAACAAAATATTCATCTTGATAATATTCGTGACACCATTTATCGCCCAATTCAAATTTCATTTTTGCCATTTATTGGAACCAATCATTATTTAAGTGGAAATGTGATAAATAATATTTCATTAAATATCATTGCTGGTTATTCTTTGGGCGTTCGTTCATTAGAAGTTGGTGGATTCCTTAATGTTGTTCGAGGAAAAGTAAATGGAATTCAAGCCTCAGGGTTTGCCAATTTGGTTGGTCAAGATGTGAAGGGTATTCAGGTTGCGGGTTTTACGAGTGTGAATGGCAGAAACTTTTATGGCATTCAAGGTTCTGGATTTAGCAACTTAAATGGTGGTAATACAGGTGGTATTCAAGTTGCAGGATTCGCCAACGCTACACTTAAGAACTTTTCGGGTATCCAAGCTTCAGGATTTGGGAACTTAGTTTTACAAGACATGCATGCAAGTATTCAAGCAGCGGGATTCGGAAATGCAGTAATAGGCAACGGAAATGGTATTCAAGTAGCAAGTTTTGGCAATTTAGTTGGTAAGAACTATAAAGGATTACAAGTATCAGGCACGATAAATGTAGTTGGGGGCACTCTGACTGGCTTACAAATCTCGCTCTTGAATTTTGCAAAAAAGGTAAAAAATGGTTCACAAATTGGTCTATTTAACTTTGCTTCAGAAAGTAAAAACAACTTACCAATAGGTTTATTGAGTTTTGCAGGAAAAGGTGGTTATCAAAGACTTGAAATTGGAACAAATGAAGTTAACTGGTTTAATATGAGCTTTAAGACAGGGGTTCACCAATTCTATAATATTCTAACAGCAGGTTATAATTTTGGTTTTGAAGCTAAACCGAATTTTTCACTCGGATACGGCCTAGGAACTGCTTTGAAATTAAATCGAACTTTTGGTCTGAATCTTGATTTGGTTTCTTCTCATATTCAAACTAACAATAATCGTTGGAAATTGAATCAACATACTAAATTAGCTTTAGGTTTAGAAGTCAAAGCTTTACGACATCTGGCTTTCTTTATTTCACCAAGCTTTAATTTCTTAGCAAGTGATGAATCAGGCATTGATTTGGGAAAATTGAATAACTGGAAGCTTTCAGAAAAACAAGGTAATTATTTGGGTCAGAAAGCTACACTTACTTCTTGGGTAGGATTGCAAGGAGGAATTAGAATATTATAATAAAAAAGTAGAGACGTCTCTCTAATGAAATTGCATGAGACGTCTCTACAAAATATCAAAATCTATAACCCAGATTAAACCCAAATCCACGTAAATTCAGATAATTCAATTGTCGAACATTATCTATTCTTACACCCTGATTATCAACCACTAAGCCTAAATAATCTTCATTAATTTTAAAGGTTTCAATAATTTTATTTCTTAAATTTTTACGAAAATCATCATCAAAGCCTTCAAGATTTTGGTTTGATTCTCCATGAACTTTTACTCTACCGAAATGCCCACCAATGACATACCAATCAAAAGTAAACCGTTCTCCAATACGAAACTGACGTCCAATCATCAACCCAAGTGAAGTAGTTTGTAATTTTGTATCAACAGGCAATTCTAATCTGACAGGAACTCCGCGATATTCAGTATCAATGAAAACTGGCACATCACCGTAAAAATGATTATATTTCCCAAATACTGAAAGATAAGTTCCGATAGGAGCTCCTTTATTTCCAAAATAGAATCTCATTTCGGGAGTTAGATGGTACATTCCTATTTTTGACTCAGTTTTCCTTACATTCGCAAAACTTATATAATCAATCTTATTATCAGCAAAATCTACGTATTTCTCTAAATCTTTGGCATAAGGAAAGAGTTTTTTAGGGCGAAATCCACCACCTATAGCCAAGGAAAAATGCCGTCCAAATACTTTTTCATATTGAATCGTGGCAGTTTGCATGGCAGCAGCCGAAAGATTTACTTTTAAAATTTCTCTTCTTTCTTCTTGTGCGAAAGATTGAATAGTAATAAAAATAAAAAAGAGTATTCCGAAGCTTTTTTTCACAATTATGGGTTTGTAGAACAGGTTTCTAACCTGTTATTATTTAATCAATACCAAAAACAGGTTAAAAACCTGTTCTACAATCATAACGAACTTAATTGACTTTTCTGATATTTTTTTCAAACGCCGATAGATGTTCATCAGTGAAATCAAGGTGAGTCACGAATCGAACCAAGTGTTTCCCAAATACCACACACCCAATATTTTGTTCTTTCATTCGAGCCACAAAATCGCTGGCAAGAATTGTTTCTGGCAATTCAAAAATAACAATATTTGTATCAATCGGATAAATACTTTTTACAAATGGAAGACCTTCTAAAATCTTACCGATTTGCTTTGCTCGGGCATGGTCTTCAAGCAAACGATTAATATTATTTTCTAATGCATAAATTCCCGCGGCAGCCAAGAAGCCCGCTTGTCGCCAACCACCGCCCATTACCTTACGTGAACGACGAGCCTTTTTAATGAAATCTTTTTTTCCTAAAAGTAAAGACCCAACAGGACAACCCAATCCTTTCGACAAACAAATAGAAATAGAATCGAATAGCTTCCCATAAGTTTGTGTACTTTCATTGGTTTCTACCAAAGCGTTAAATAATCTTGCTCCATCAAGATGTAAAGGCAAGCTTTTTTCATCACAAACAGCTTTAATTTGCTCAATATCAGCCAAATTGTAATAGCAACCACCACCTTTATTCATGGTATTTTCCAAAGAAACCAAACTGGTAGTTGGCTGATGAATATCATCTGGATTATTGATTGCATCACGCACTTGTTGGGCATTAAGGCGTCCACGGTCACCATCTAAAAGTTTCAGTGAAGAAAAAGAATTTAAAGCAACTCCCCCACCTTCGTATAAATAAATGTGAGAATATTTATCACAAATTACTTCACTTCCAGGCCAAGTATGTGCTCTGATAGCTAACTGATTGGTCATTGTTCCTGACGGACAAAATAAGGCAGCTTCCATACCAAACATTTGAGCAGCTTTCGCTTCTAAAGCAAGCACTGTCGGGTCATCGCCAAAGACATCATCACCAACTTCGGCCATAAACATGGCCTCTTTCATTTCTTTCGAGGGTTTTGTAACTGTATCGCTTCTTAAATCAATAAACATAGCTTGAGATAAAGGTAAAATTCTTTGCAAAAGTCTAACTTTTTAGGAAATTTTACGTTATAAATTTAGAAATTAGTTAATTGTTATTTGTTATTGGATTACTGCGGAACGATATCTGCAGTTAATTTTATTTGAAATTTGTCATTTCCAGTAAAAACTAATCCCTAATAACCAATATACTAATAACCAATCAACCAGTAACCAATTAAAACAATGGCAATATTTAATCTTACCGTAAACGGAAAAAAAACAAAAGTAGATGTAGAGCCAGATATGCCCCTACTTTGGGTTGTACGTGACTTTGTAGGTCTTAAAGGTACGAAGTTTGGCTGCGGAATGGCTCAGTGCGGTGCATGTACAGTACATGTAAACGGAGAAGCAACACGCTCGTGTCAGATTCCAGTTTCTTCTCTTCCAAAGAATGCAAAGATTACAACTATCGAAGGTATTGGTGAAACACAACTACACGCAGTACAGCAAGCATGGATTGATGAGCAAGTTCCACAATGTGGCTATTGTCAATCTGGTCAAATTATGTCGGCAGTAGCTTTATTAAAGTCAAACCCAAATCCAACTGATGCCGATATTGATAACTACATGAGTGGAAATTTGTGCCGTTGTGGTACTTATGACCGTATTCGTAAAGGAATTCACCGAGCAGCTGAAAGTTTGAAAAAATAACCTTTAAGCCTTTAATTCAAAACTATGGAACATATTAATACCTCACGCCGCTCATTTCTAAAATCGTCTTCGCTTACAGGAGTCGGTTTAATGATTGGCATCAATACATTTGCAAAAGAGAAAAATCCTAAGAAAATTTCTCATGTTGACCCCAAATCGGCAGTCTTAGACCTTGAAATCAATCCTTTTATCATCATCAGTACTGATGGAAGCATTGCCTTAATCAACCCACGCCCCGATATGGGTCAAGGTTCAACTCAAGCCGCTCCATCTTTGATTGCTGAAGAATTGGAAGTGAGTTTGGATAAAGTAAAGTTGATTCAATCTGGCGGACAAGAAAAATATGGTAGCCAACAATCGGGCGGAAGTAGCACCGTGCGTGGTTTGTGGACATCGCTTCGTAAAGCGGGTGCCGCCGCCAAAGAAATGCTCATTGAAACTGCAGCCAAACGCTGGAATGCTTCAGTAGCAGACTGCTACGCCAAAGATGGCAAGATTTATTTAAAGAACTCAGATAAATCTTTCACTTATGGCGAATTGGTAGATGAGGCTTCTAAGTTACAAGTACCAAAGAACCCAAAACTCAAAGACCCGAAAGATTTCAAGATTCTTGGAAAATACAACAAACGCCTCGATGTGCCTGACCGTGTAACTGGAAAAGCTGTTTATGGAATTGACATTGAGGTACCAGGTATGGTTTACGCTTGTATTCAACACTCACCAAGCATTCATGGGAAAGTAGTTTCAATTGATGATAGCGAAACCATGAAAGTGAAAGGAGTTTTGCAGGTAATCAAAACCAAAAGACCAATGCCTCACCGTGCGGCCGAAGCAGTAGCAGTTATTGCTACCAACTGGTGGGCGGCTCTTAAGGGTAGAAAAGCCTTGAAAGTTACTTGGGATAATGGTGATTTAGCCAAAACCATGACAACCGATAATTACTTCGCGGCTACTTATGAAGCAGCAAAAAAAGAAGGTATCAGATACGAAGAAAAAGGAGATTTCAACGCAAAATTTGCTAATGCTAAACAAAAGCTAGAGGCAAATTACGAAACACCATTTTTAGCTCATGCTCCAATCGAACCAGAATGTGCGGTTGTACATGTAAAAGATGATGGAACCGCCGAAGTTTGGGCACACGTTCAGGGCCCTGATGGTGGTTTGGCAGATGTTTCAAGAGCTTTGGGTATTAGTAAAGAAAAAATTAAATTCAATGTGCCACTTTTGGGTGGTTCATTTGGAAGAAAAGCTTACCACGATTATCTCAATGAAACTTGTTTATTGGCAAAAGAATTAAAAAAACCAGTAAAAGTGATTTGGACTCGTGAAGATGATATTACGCAAGGGCCATATCGCCCAGGTATGTTAAGCCACATGCAAGGCTTTGTAAATAATGGACAGATTACAGGTTTCCATCACCATGCCATTGGCGAATCAATTGTGGGACAAGTATTTGGCGGTTTAGCTCCTGATGAGTCTGACCCATGGTTATCGGGTGAAATCAGTACTGAAAATAGCAAATACGAATTTCCTGTTTCAAAAATTTCATGGACAAACGTCAAAACTGATATTCCAATCGTTTGGTGGCGTTCGGTTTATGCTTCGAATTTCGGTTGGGGACAAGAATGTTTCATTGATGAATTAGCACAATTAGCAGGAAAGGACCCACTACAAGCTCGTTTAGACTTAGTGAAAGATGCTCGCTACAGAAAAGTGTTGGAAACTGTTGCCGAAAAAGCGAATTGGAAAGAAAAACTCGGAGCTGGACAAGGCAAAGGAATTGCAGTTTTTGCCTCTTTTGGCAGTATTTCGGCTTGTTGTATAACAGTTTCGAAAGAAGGTGCGGGCGTGAAAATCGATATAGTAGTTTCGGTACTCGACTGTGGGTATTATGTCAATCCTGACCACGTAAAAGCCCAAACTGAAGGAAACATCGTAATGGGAATTACAGCCGCCATTAAAGGTGGAATCACTTTTACAAATGGGGTTTGTGACCAAACCAATTTCCACCAATACAATGTAATGCGATTGAACGAAGCTCCAAAAATGGAAATTCACATCATTGATAGTGGCGAAAATCCGGGTGGAGTTGGTGAGCCAGGGTTACCTCCAATTGCTCCAGCATTAGGTAATGCCATTTTTGCAGCAACTGGCAAAAGAATTAGAAAATTACCTTTTGATATTACGAATTTAGCTTAAGAGTTTTAAGTAATATCCCAAAAAGAAAAAGCGTCTAGGAATTATAGTCTTAGACGCTTTTCTTTTTTCCCAATTTAAACCTCAAAAATAAATCCTTTATCAAGCAGTTTATTATAGATATTCTCATCAAAACGATAAAGCGTAGCCGCTCGATGCGATACATCTTTCTGACGTTCTTTGGTATCAACCAGTAAATTCATTTTCAAAAATTTCTTTCTAAAATTCGACTTATCTAATTTTTGATTCAAAATCGCCTCATATAATTCAAGCAATTGCAAAAGTGTAAACTTCGGTGGAAGTAAATTAAACCCAATAGGTTCGTGTTGAATTTTATGTTGCAAAAAGTTAAAACAACTCTCAAAAATTTGGCTGTGGTCAAAAGCCATTGTTGGAATTTCCTGTACTTTAAACCACTTTACATCGGCTTCGGTTGGCCCCGGTTTGGGATTAAATTTCTCAATATTCACAAAAGCATAATAGGCAATCGTAATAACTCTCCTATTTGGAAAACGCTCCAAATCGCCAAAAGTCTTAAATTGCTCCAAATAAATATTCTCAACTGATGTCTGAGAAGAGAGAATTCTGGTAGCTGCGGCATCAATGCTTTCATTGTATCGAATCCAACTTCCAGGCAAAGCCCATTGCCCAATGGTAGGGCCAATTCCATGTTTTACCAACAAAACATACAACTCTGACTCTTTGAAGCCAAAAATCACACAGTCAATCGACAGTGCATCAATTATTTCGTCTGAAAACTTCAAAATGTGAATAACGAGATTATCATTAATAAATAAGTATGGTCGCAATTTAGTTATTTCATCGAAATTTTGGGCTCTATTTTTTTAACTTCATAAGATTAGTTGCAATCAATATGTTTATTTTCCATCATTTTCCAAATTTAATCGGATTCAATTGTACTTTTTCAATAATTTCTAAAACTTTATTTGCATTTAAAAAAAATAAGCTCTATACTTGTGGTACAATTTACCATAAGATAAAAAGAAAATAAATTCCGTCTTAAACGCTTCATGTACTTTTATGAAAAAAGTAATTAAATATTATCAACTTTTCTTCTACATACTCATTAGTCCACTGAGTTTCTCGCAGAATTCAACTGGGCTAAAGGATATATTTGCAAATGACTTTTTGATTGGAACAGCTTTAGGTGCTGAACATATTTTAGAAAAAAACAAAATAGCCAATAACTTGATTTTGCGTGAGTTTAATGCCATAACTCCTGAAAATATCATGAAGGCAGAGGTGATTCACCCTGAGCCCAATAATTACAGTTTTACATTGGCCGATAAGTTTGTAGAATACGGACAAAAAAATAACCTATTTATTGCGGGTCATACACTTGTATGGCATAGTCAACTACCTAAATTTGTGCATAAAATTCAAAGTGCAGATTCTGTACGTTTGTTTATGACCAACCATATCAATACTGTTGCGGGAAGATACAAAGGCAAAATCAATAGTTGGGATGTTGTAAACGAAGCATTGAATGAAGATGGCACACTAAGAAAGTCTATTTTCTTAGAAAAATTAGGTGAAGGATATATCAAAGAAGCTTTTGATTTGGCGGCAAAGGCCGACCCAAATGCCGAGCTTTACTATAACGATTATAATATCGAACAACCTGCCAAACGCAAAGGTGCGATTGAACTTATCAAAAAACTTCAAGCCAGCGGTACTAAAATTAATGGCGTTGGAATTCAAGGACACTGGAGTTTAAAAGGAGCACCTTTGAAGGATATAGAAGAATCTATCATCGAATTTTCTAAGTTAGGTCTAAAAGTAGCATTTACAGAACTTGATATTACAGTTTTGCCAAATCCTTGGGATTTAAAAGGTGCTGATGTGAATCAAAACTTCCCGGGAAGTCCATTTATGAACCCATACCCTAAAGGTTTACCAGACTCTGTTCAGACCGAATTAGCCCAAAGATATAGCGATATTTTTAAGATTTTCATAAAGCACAGAGATAAAATTAGTCGAATCACTTTCTGGGGAGTCAATGATGGACACTCATGGCTGAATGGCTGGCCAATCAGAAATCGTACTAATTATCCACTACTTTTCGACCGAGAATTTCAGAAAAAGCCTGCTTATGAAGCAGTTATCAAGCAAAAATCTAAGCAATAACCTAAGCCCTAAAATTAAATAACTATGAGTTCGGAAACACAAAAACTTTCTGTCTTTGAAAAAATTGGATACAGTTTAGGCGATTTAGCCGCCAATCTTATTTTTCAAACATTAATGACATTCTTGGCCTATTTTTATACCGATGTATATAAAATTCCTGCAGGTTCGGCCAGTATAATCATTTTTATTGGTGGTTTTTTCGGTGCATTTTTCAATATAATCATGGGAATCATCGCTGACCGTACCAATACTCGTTGGGGAAAATTCCGTCCTTGGGTTTTGTGGACTTCCGTTCCGTTTGGTATTATTTCTTTACTAGCTTTCTCTACTCCTAATTTTGATGAAACAGGCAAAATCATTTATGCTCTTATTACCTATTTTTTATTAGTTATTGTTTACTCAGCCAATAATTTACCCTATTCAGCATTGAGTGGGGTAATTACGGGCGATATGAAAGAACGTAATAGCCTTTCATCTTACCGTTTTGTAGCAGTAATGGTAGCTCAGTTCATCATTCAATCTTTGTTATTACCGTTGGCATTATCAGTCGGACATGGTGATAAGGCGGTTGGATTCGAAAAAGTAATGTTATTTTTCGCCATTGTTGGAGTTATTTGTTTAATCATTACTTTTTTAACAACGAAAGAACGTATTGTGCCAGTAGTTGAGGAAAAAAGTAGCATTAAACAAGACCTCCTAGACTTATCGAAAAACCGTCCTTGGGTCATTATGCTTCTACTAACTATTGCCGTTTTCATTACTTTGGCACTCAAAGGAGGCATGTATATTTATTACTTTAAGTATTATTTAGATCCAACTGCTCAAGCAAATTACTTAGAAAGCATTGGTTTTAACTCATTCATTAAAGGTTTGAACGAAACTATTACTGGACTAGGTTTAGGTAAATTCGAATGGCCAGAAGATGCCCCAACATCAGCCAATAGTCTTTTTAATGCTGGTGGAATCATTTTTATGATTGTGGGAATTATGTTTTCGAAACCTTTAGCCGACCGTTTCGGGAAACGTAATATTTTCGGAATTTTCCTTGCTCTTTCAGCTTTTTGCCTGATTTTATTCAATTTCTATGCAAAAGATGCCATTGGAATAGTATTTCTAACACAAATATTACACGGATTTACTTACGGCGTAACGATTCCACTTTTGTGGGCCATGATTGCCGATGTAGCAGACTATTCTGAATGGAAAAATAATCGCCGAGCAACTGCCATCATTTTCTCGGCAATGGTATTTGGTTTGAAAATAGGTTTAAGTCTTGGCGGTGCTATTGGTGCCGCCTTACTTTCAAACTATGGATATGTAGCGGAGCAAGCTCAACAAACCGAAGAGGCAGTTTCAGGAATCAAGTTATCGGTCAGTATTTATCCGGGCTTAGTATTTTTAGTAGGTGCAGCATTGCTCTTTGGCTATGAAATTAACAAGGCATTGGAAACTAAAATTGAAGCAGAATTAAAACAAAGAAGAAAATAATTTATTGACAGTTGATAGTAAATGCCTTTAGTCACAACTGACAAAATACATAAAAGAATTTTAAACAAATCTACTATTATAAATAAAATGCCAGAAGAGAGTATCGACCATATTGATTTTAATGTATTGAATCAGAAAGCCATTTCACAGCCACTCGTTAAACATATATATACTGCAGACCCATCAGCTCATGTTTTCGATGGTAAAATTTATATTTATCCTTCACATGACGTCGACGCAGGCATTCCATTTGATGATTTAGGAAGCCATTTTGCCATGGAAGATTATCATATTTTTTCAATGGATTCGATTGATAGTGAAGCAGTTGACAACGGAGTAGCTTTACATGTGCAAGATGTCCCTTGGGCCGAACGCCAAATGTGGGCTCCCGATGCCGCTCGAAAAGATAGCAAATACTACCTCTATTTTCCTGCAAAAAAAGCAGATGGAATTTTTCAAATTGGTGTAGCCATATCTGATAGTCCAACTGGTCCATTCAAAGCCGAACCACAACCAATTGCAGGTAGCTATAGCATTGACCCTGCTGTTTTCGAAGATTTAGATGGTAGTCATTATATCTATTTCGGCGGAATATGGGGTGGACAATTACAAAAGTATCGAGATAATCAGTACGATATTTCTAACGAAGAACCACTTCCCAATGAACCTGCACTCTGCCCAATCGTTGCTAAATTAAGTGATGATATGAAGCAGTTTGCTGAAGCACCAAAACAACTTAAAATTGTTGATGAAAATGGTCATTTACTCTTAGCTGGAGATAATGACCGAAGATTTTTTGAAGCATCTTGGATGCATTACTATAATAGTAAGTATTATTTCTCGTACTCTACGGGCGATACACATTTTATTTGTTATGCCACAGGCGATAATCCTTACGGGCCATTTACTTATCAAGGTCGTATTTTAAATCCAGTAGTAGGCTGGACTTCGCACCATTCAATCTGTGAAATTGATGGCAAATGGTATTTATTCTACCATGATTCAAGTCTTTCAGAGGGAGTTACCCACCTACGTAGCATCAAAGTAACGGAGCTTACTTATGATGCCGAAGGAAGAATTCAAACGATAAATCCTTATAAAGATTAATCAATATATGTAAAATTACCACCGTAGAGACGTTACATGTAACGTCTCTACAAATCATTATAGACCAAAGCCATAATCACGCTCTACTTTACAGATGCGTGTTTTATAGGATTTATACCAATCCTTTCTGCCAGTTTGCTGAGCAATTTGGTGTTCGGCATTTTGTTTCCAATGCTTAATATCTTCCAAACTTTCCCAGTAAGAAACTGTAATTCCAATATCATTTCGAGCAGATTCTATACCTAAGAAACCCTTCATTTGACTGCCAAGTTCAACCATTCGATGGGCCATATCACCATATCCATTATCAATCTCTGTACGAATGGAAGTAAAAATCACGGCATAATATGGTGCTTGAGGTGTATTTGCTATCATAAATTTATTTTTTTATTCAAACAAAAATCGCCCACTGTTTTAGTGAGCGATAAAGTATAATTTATTTATTCTTTCTCTCAATCTCTCTCAAATTCTCCATTTTCTTATTACGCAAGAAGCCTGAAATATCCTCAAAGTGTTCTTTTACTCGTTTATTACCAAACTCAAATACTTTATTTGCCAAACCTTCTAAGAAATCACGGTCGTGCGAAATCAAGATAATTGTTCCTTCAAAAGCACGCAGAGCATCTTTCAAAATATCTTTAGTTTTCAAATCTAAGTGGTTGGTAGGCTCATCGAGAATCAAAAGATTTACAGGTTCGAGCAAGAGTTTTATCATTGCTAAACGAGTTTTTTCTCCCCCTGAAAGTACACGCACTTTTTTGTTTACATCATCGCCACGGAACATAAACGCACCTAAAATATCTTTAATTTTTGTGCGAACCTCTCCTACTGCAATATTATCAATGGTCTGAAAAACAGTTAAATCTTCATCTAACAAAGAAGCTTGATTTTGAGCGAAATAACCAATCATCGAATTATGACCAATTTTTACACTTCCTTCGAAATCAATTTCACCCATGATTGCCTTCACAAGTGTTGATTTACCTTCTCCATTTCGGCCAACAAATGCAACTTTTTCTCCCCTTTCAATCGTTAATGAAGCATCTTTAAAAACCAAATGCTCGCCGTAAGACTTAGTTACGTTTTCGACAATCACAGGATAATTTCCAGAGCGTGGAGCAGGCGGGAATTTCAAACTCAAAGCCGAAGTATCTACTTCATCAACCTCCACGATTTCAAGTTTTTCGAGCATTTTCACTCTCGATTGCACCTGTAAAGTTTTAGAATATGTTCCTTTAAACCTATCAATAAACTCTTGCGTTTCGGCAATCATTTTTTGTTGGTCGTTATATTGTTTTTGCTGCTGTTCTTGGCGTTCTTTTCTGAGCTGTTGGTATTGCGTGTAGTTTACTTTGTAGTCATAAATACGACCCATTGTTACTTCAATCGTGCGATTCGTGATGGTATCAACAAAAGCTCTATCGTGTGAAATCACAATTACAGCTTTTGCATTATTCATCAAGAAATCTTCAAGCCACTGAATCGACTCAATATCTAAGTGGTTAGTAGGCTCATCAAGCAAAATTAAATCTGGGTTTTGGAGTAAAATCTTGCACAATTCGATACGCATTCTCCAACCACCACTAAATTCAGAGGTTTGTCGAGTAAAATCTGCTCTCGTAAAACCCATGCCTAATAGCGTTTTTTCTACTTCAGCATCATAGTTTACTTCTTCTACCGAATAATATTTTTCGCTGAGTTCGGATACTCGTTCAATAATTTTCATGTAATCATCCGACTCATAATCTGTACGAGTTTCGAGCTGATGGTTCAATTCGTCCATCTCATTTTTCATATCCAATACTGCCGAAAAAGCCTTTAAAGCTTCTTCAAACACCGTACTATCATCTTGTGTGAGTAAATGCTGAGGCAAGTAAGCAATCACTGAATCTTTTGGAGCAGAAATTTTTCCACGAGTGGGTTTATCAACGCCTGCAATAATTTTGAGCAAGGTTGATTTCCCTGCTCCATTTTTACCCATGAGGGCTATTTTATCTTTTTCGTTGATATTGAAAGTAATATCACTAAACAGCGTTCCACCATTGAACTCAACTGCTACATTATCGACTGAAATCATGCTCTTTTTAAAATTAAGGTGCAAAGATAGGAGGTCTTGATTAAGAATTAAGAATTAGGAATTAAGAATTTCCTGCTCTAAAACATAAACACCTCATAATCAAACACATATACCGTATTCAATAAATATTATTTTCCGTAAATCAGATATAAAACTCCGAACTATGTTTGATTTCTTTCAAGACGAAGGTGCTATTCAAAACTCCAATATTTTCGATTTTTGAAAGTTTGTATTTGATAAAATCGTGGTATTCTTCTAAACTATTTACGTGAATTTTCAGCACAAAATCTACCTGCCCCGCCAAGTGATAACATTCTTGCACTTCTTCTAATTTCTGGATTTCTTGCTCAAAATTTTCAATAAATGCCTCATTGTGGTACCGCATAGATACTTGGCAAATGGAAGTAACCGATTTATTAATCAAGTTTTTATCTAAAATAGCTACGTATTTTTTGATAAAACCCAAACCTTCTAATCGCCTAATGCGGTCATACACAGGAGAAGTTGTTAGCTTTAATTGACTAGCAATTTCTTTAGCTGTTTTTTTAGCATCTTTTTGTAAAATTCGGAGGATAATTTTATCTGTTTCGTCCAATTGTTCCATATAGCAATAAAATTTATTTCAGATGAAGTATAAATATATAAAGATTCAGTAATTTTTACTTTTATTAACGAAATTCAAAACTATTTTTACTGATTTTACCACAAATTAACCAACTTAATTTCTCATATACTACTTTTGTAAGTAAATATTACTACAACAAAATTACACTTCATCAATAAAATAATCATGAACACGACTAAAATTCTGATAGTCGGGGCCAATGGACAGCTTGGGTCAGTACTTACCCAAGCCTTACAAAACAAATACGGTTTTGAAAATGTCATTGCTTCCGATTTACGCCCCAAATTGGGCTTTGATGGATACTTTGAAGAATTAGATGCCACTAATTTCCAAGCACTTCAGTCGATTGTAAAAAAATATCAAATCACACAAATCTATCATTTGGCGGCCATTCTATCGGCCAATGGTGAAAAAGACCCACTTCGCACTTGGGAAATCAATATGAGATCCCTTTTGAATGTTTTGGAAGTTGGACGAATAGAACAAATTGACCGAATTTTTTATCCAAGTACGATTGCAGTTTTTGGTAATTTAGCTCCAAAAGAAGTTTGTCCACAATTCACTTTTTTAGACCCTTCTACTGTTTATGGAATTAGCAAATCTAGTGGCGAAAATTGGGCAAACTATTACTTCAATCGCTATGGTTTAGATGTGCGTTCATTGCGTTATCCCGGAGTTATTGGTTATCAATCCCTACCTGGTGGTGGTACAACCGACTACGCCATTGATATTTTCCATAAAGCAGTTGCCGATGAGCCTTACACTTGCTTCTTGGCAAAAGATACTCGCTTACCAATGATTTTTATGGATGATGCCATCAAGGCTACGTTACAATTGATGGAAGCTCCAAAAGAAGCCATCAAAACCCGAACTTCTTATAATTTAGCTGGTTTAAGTTTTACACCCGAAGAAATTGCAACAGAAATAAAGAAAGTCATTCCTAATTTTGTTATTAATTACGAACCAGATTTCCGTCAGAATATTGCGGCTTCTTGGCCACAAATTATTGATGACAAAGAAGCACAAGCTGATTGGAATTGGCAGTCTAGCTATACGCTCAAAGACATCGTAGAAATAATGATTCATGAATTAAAACAACAATTAACATTCGCATAAAAATATGTTTGATAATATCAGAAGTCAATACGCCGAAGAACTAGCCGCTATCAAAGAAGCAGGTTTATACAAAACTGAGCGTGTTATCACAACCCCACAATCAGCACAGATTTCTACCCAAAATAAAGAAGTGCTGAACTTTTGTGCCAATAATTACTTGGGGCTTTCTTCACATCCAGAAGTAATCGAAGCAGCCATCGAAGCAATCAAAACACATGGTTTTGGAATGTCATCAGTAAGATTTATTTGTGGTACACAAGATATTCATAAAGAATTAGAGCGTAAAACTGCGGAGTTTTTAGGCACCGAAGATTGTATTCTTTACGCAGCTGCCTTCGATGCTAACGGGGGTGTATTTGAGCCACTTTTAGGAGCAGAAGATGCCATTATTTCTGATGAGCTAAACCATGCTTCTATTATTGATGGAATCAGACTTTGTAAGGCTGAACGTTTCCGCTATAAAAACAATAATATGGATGATTTAGAGCAACAACTCATTGCAGCTAGTCATTGTAAGAAAAAATTAATTGTTACTGACGGCGTATTTTCAATGGATGGTTCGATTGCTCAATTAGATAAAATCTGTGATTTAGCCGATAAATATGGAGCCATGGTAATGGTTGATGAATGTCATGCCACTGGTTTCATGGGTAAAACTGGTCGCGGAACGATTGAATTAAAAAATGTAATTGGTCGAGTTGATATCGTTACGGGTACTTACGGTAAAGCCCTTGGTGGTGCGTCTGGTGGTTTTACAGCAGCCCGTCAAGAAATTGTTGATATGCTTCGTCAACGTTCAAGACCTTATCTTTTCTCGAATACTTTGGCTCCAGCAATTGTGGGTGCATCAACCAAAGTATTAGATATTTTACAGCAATCAACTGCTTTGAGAGATAAACTTGAAAGAAATGCGGCTTATTTCAGAGCAAAAATGACCGAAGCAGGTTTCGATTTACTTCCTGGCGAACACCCTATTATTCCAATCATGCTTTATGATGCACCTTTGGCACAAACTTTTGCAGCAAAATTATTAGAAGAAGGTATTTATGTAATTGGATTCTTTTATCCAGTAGTACCAAAATCTAAAGCAAGGATAAGAGTTCAGATTTCAGCAGGACACGAAATCGAACATCTTGATAAAGCTATTTCAGCGTTTACAAAAGTAGGTAAAGAGTTGGGTGTAATTAAATAATATTCTTTGTGGTAAAAGTCGATATTAGAAAGAAAAAACTTCAAATCATCGACTTTTACCCATCTATTTTCATCAATTCTCTTTCATAAATTTCGAGCACTTCTGCCATTTCTTCTGCAACTTCACCAGTGTATAAAATCCTCGAAATTTGCAATAAATAGGCATTGTAATGCCCTTCTGCCGCTTCATCAAAAATTGATTTATAAACTTTCTGACAAAGAATTAGGTGATATAAATCCTCTCTGACATCATAAACGACTATTGGAAGTGGATTTTGCTCTTCATCAAATTCAAAGCAAAACATAAACATCGGAAAATCGAACAATCCTAAACCATTCAGATTCTGAATCATATCAGCATCATAAAAATCATAGTAAAATAGCTCATTTTTAATACCTTTTTCCATTAATAATTGAGCTAAATACTTCATCTTCCGCCTCATCTGATGAATTGGAGCATTTTCTACTTCAAAGGCCGAAATATGCTTCCATTCGTCGCTCACAAAATCAAGATATTCGAGCGATGGGCGTGCCAAATCAAGTTTATAATCGAAAGCCTTGTATCCCGGTGCAAAATATCCTGGGTAGAAGTACCTAAATCCATTTTCCTTGCAAAAGTTCATCTTCAAATACATCAGGTACTTTCCTAAACTATGCTTTTTATAGGCCGGGTCATAAAAACACGAAATCCCTTCTGCACTCGTTTCTCCTAAATCAAAATAGCCTGTTGCGATGAGTTTATCCACATCATAAACATTAATCTCGAAAGTATCAAAAATACGCAAATTGGTTCGGTCAGGACTATGACCAGAAAGTAAATGAAAAACCGAAGGAGCTGGCTCAAACGCCGTACTTTCACGATACTTGGCAAATAATTGCTCATGTTCATCGCTTGGATGGGCATGTTTTATTTCAATTTTAAATTTGCTATTGAGTTTTTCTAGCTTTTGCAGTGTTCTACTCTTTTGGAAAGAAAATAAATCAACTCTCAGCCAAATGGAACTATAAATTGTATCTTTAAAGCGAAGAAAATTAGTCGTAAAAATAGACTGCCCCATACGAAACCATCCATTGGCGAGATATGCATCTAACTCTTGTGGCGATAACGACTCAGGATAATGTAATTCTACAAACATTAATAATTTACTTAGTGAAAATTATTGCAAATTGTTAAAAAGAAGGAGCAAAACCAAGTGACGAACTTTTTTAGTTGTAAATTTATTTTCTCAATAAATCAAACACAAAATTATGGGCAAGAAAATTAAGCAAATTCAACCTGAAATTCAGCATTTTATCGAAAAACAAAAAATTTTCTTTGTAGGAACTGCCATGAGCATGGGTATTGTGAATGTCTCGCCTAAAGGCATGGATTCATTCCGTGTACTTGGTCCTAACCGTGTTATGTGGTTAAATGTCACGGGAAGCGGTAATGAAACTGCTACACATATTTTAGAAAACAATAGAATGACCATTATGTTCTGTGCATTCGAAGGAAAACCACTTATTTTAAGACTCTACGGAACTGCCAAAGCTTACCACCCACGAGATTCTGAATGGACGGAATACATTGATTTATTTCCCAAAATGGCTGGAGCACGTCAAATTTTTGATGTAAATGTTGAAGTTGTTCAAACTTCTTGTGGAATGGCTGTACCGTTTATGGACTATAGACACGAACGTGAAGAACTTAGCAACTGGGCAGAAAAACAAGGCGAAGATGGTATTCATGACTATTGGGAAAAGAAAAACACCATTAGCTTTGATGGGCATCCTACCAGAATTTTCGAGTAGCATTGAATGAATTCTATGTCAATCAATGGGCTTTTTATATTGATTTAAACTAAATGAATTCAGTCTGCGATTGAGTTATTCTGGTCTTAATTGTATCATTTACATTTTCTAAGGCTAAATTTATTCAGTTTTTATCAAACAAAATATCCCTTTTTCTATTAATCGATAAAATTTTGAAACTTTTTTAACAAAGAAATGTTATTAACTTTAAAAACCGACTGATTAGTCAATCTATAATTCATGAGTAAAGAACAAAAAATACTTGATACCGCTCTGAAACTATTTGTAGAAGATGGTTTTCAAGGAACTCCCACAAGTAAAATTGCCAAAGAAGCAGGCGTAGCCAATGGCACGCTCTTTCATTATTTCGCTACTAAAGAAACTCTTATCCAAGAATTATATATTCATGTAAAAAATGAATTAAACCAATACTTATTGTCGGTCATTGACCCAAATGATGATATAAAGGCTACTACCAAAAAAGCATTTATTTATGCAATTCTTTGGTCTTTAGAGAATCCCGAAAAATTTCATTTCACCCAACAAGTACATTTCTCGCCACACGTAGCAAAAATTCCAGAAGAGGTTGTTCAAGAACAAACGAAATTATACACTCAGCTTATTGAATCAGCTAAATCTCAAGGTTTATTGAAACCTATGCCAACCGATTTGATTTTCACTTTGGTTCATAGCCAAATGATGGGTATTTTTCAATACCTACTCACAAAACCCAAAGGGCAACAGCATGAAATAATAGACCAAGGGTTTGAATTGGTTTGGACCTTGATTAGCATTTGACACAAAACATTAATAATCAATACAATAATAATAGAAAATACTTAAATAAATGGCAATAAAAGCAATCATTACAGGAGCAACAGGCATGGTAGGCGAAGGCGTTCTACATGAAGCTCTCAACCGCACTGACATAAGTTCAGTAGTAGTTATAGGTCGTAAAACTTGTGGCGTTAGTCACCCTAAACTCAAAGAAATCATACACGCTGATTTCAATGATATTTCGCCAATTCTCAATGAATTAACGGGTTTTGATGCTTGCTATTTTTGTTCAGGAGTTTCTTCTGTAGGCATGAAAGAAGATGAATTTTATAGATTAACTTATACGCTAACACTCAATTTCGCTCAAAAACTTAGTAGCGTGAATCCTAATATGGCTTTCTGCTATATTTCGGGAAGTGGAACAGATAGCACTGAAAAAGGAAAAACTATGTGGGCGAGAGTTAAAGGTAAAACAGAAAACGATTTAATAAAATTACCTTTTAAAGCTGTTTACAATTTCCGCCCCGGTTATATGCATCCAACCGAAGGCTTGAAAAATACACTTTCGTTTTACAAATACATTGGTTGGCTTTATCCATTCATGCGAAAAGTATTTCCTAAATACGTTACAACTCTACAAGAATTGGCATCTGCAATGATAAATGCCTCAATTAGAGGATATTCCAAAAAAATTATAGAAATTGAAGATATTTTAATATTAAGTAAATGAGCACCAATTGCTTATAAATAAATTTTGCATTTTAAAATCATTAAACTATAAAATCAACCAATCAAATAAACTAATGAAAATCGACTTCACAATCAATGGCAAGCCAACAAGTGTAGATGTTGACCCAGCCACGCCTTTACTTTGGGTTGTCAGAGATGAACTCAAACTAACGGCCACCAAATTTGGTTGCGGAATGGCCATGTGCGGTGCTTGCACTTTGCATATTGATGGAGAGGCAACTCGTTCATGCTCTGTTCCTGTTGAAAGTATTGCTGGTAAAAATATTACAACTTTAGAAGGTCTTTCAGAAAGTCCCGAAAAACTGCACCCAATCCAACAAGCATGGATAGAAGAACAAGTACCACAATGTGGCTATTGTCAATCTGGATTTATGATGGCTGCGGCAAAGTTATTAAAAGAAAATCCAAATCCGAGTGAAGCTGATATTGCTAATAGCATCACAAACATTTGCCGTTGTGGCACTCAACCACGAATTATAAAAGCTATTAAAAGAGCTGCTGAAATTTCTAACCAAAAAAGCTAATAACTATGTCAACAAATAATACAAAAAAAGGTTTTTCTCGTAGAAAATTCTTACAAAGAGGAGCAATTGTACTTGGTGGCTCAGTAGTTGCGAGTTATTTGGGCTGTTCACCAATGCGACGTTTTACCGCTCAAAAAGTTGAGAGTATGGACTTCCCAGCAATGATTAGTTCATTACAACCCGATTTTTGGTTTGAAGTTCTTCCTGATAATACCATTTCACTCAAATCTCCAAAAATTGAAATCGGACAAGGTGTTTTTACTGGCCTTGCCATGCTTGCCGCTGAAGAATTAGATGTTCCATACGAACAAATAAAGGTTGAGCACACTATTACAACGAGTGGTCTATACGACGAAATGAACACAGGAGGAAGTAGTTCAACAGCAAGCTTATATGAACCAATTAGAGAGGTAGCTGCTACCATGAGAGAGATGCTCAAAGAAGCGGCCGCAAAAAAATGGGGAATAAAAGCTAGTGAAATTAAAACTGAAAATGGCACATTAATTTCGGGCAAGAATAAAATTACTTATGCAGAAATAGCCAAAGAAAATAAAGATTGGGATATTCCAAAAACACCTGAATTAAGACCTAAATCAGCATTCAAGGTAGTGGGTAAATCGGTTAAAAGAACTGATTTAAAAGCTAAAGTAATGGGTACTGCCAAATATACGCTTGATAGTGAACTACCAGAGATGCTTTATGCGATATTATTACAATCGCCTTATTTAGAAGGAACTATCAAAACACTTGATACGAAAGAAGCAGAAAAATCGCAGGGTGTGGTAAAAGTTGTGAGAGAGGGTGAACTTGTGGCCGTTGTTGCTAAAAACTACTATGCTGCCGATACTGCCTTCAAGAAAATTAATGTTGAATGGAATATTCCGAATAAAATTCAACAAGATGATTTGATTAAACTCGTAACGGTTGGTAATGGAAAAGAAGTAAATATTCAAAAAGAAGGCAATGCTAAAAGTATTATTGAAGATAATAAAACAACCGTTTTCCGTCAAGAATATCGCACTCCTATGGCTGCTCACGCACAGATGGAGGTAAATGCGGCCATTGCACAAGTTGAAGCAGATAAAGCTACAATTATTGCTGGAACCCAAGGCCCAAAAATTGTCATTGATACCGTTTCTAAAGCATTGGGCTTAAGTAAAGATAAAGTTGAGGCACATACCCCTTTAGTTGGTGGTGGCTTTGGTAGAAAAGCAGTAAAAGGACTTTATGTAGAAGCTGCATTGATTTCGAAGGCAGTTGGAAAACCAGTAAAGCTATATAATTCCCGCCAGCAAGAATTTCAAAATAGCTTATATCGCCCAAATACTCACCACGTTTTACAAGCAAAAATTGCCCAAAATGGTGAAATTGAAGCCATCACCCATGACCAAGCCACACCTGATATGCTCAAAAATTTAATGGGAACTGACCTTCCAGTGAAAATTTTAGGGGCAGATTTCATCTCAGCGGGTCACGGTGCAAGTTTCATGTATAATTTCAAGAATAAATCTGTTTCAGTTTGGAATACTGATGTTCCAATTCCAATTGGAATTTGGCGTGGAGTGGGGATGTTCCCAAATACATTTGCGGTTGAAAGCTTCATGAATGAATTGGCTCATCAAACTAAAAAAGACCCAATTGCTTTTAGAATGAGTTTATTACAAAATGATGATAAAATTAGTGTTAGAAGCAAGAAAGTTTTAGAAACACTCATTGAAAAAAGTGGGTGGAAAAATCCAAAAGCTGATGGCACCGGGCGAGGTATTGCAATTGGAAATGACCGCAAAACTATCGCAGCAGCCGCCATCGAATTGGCCATTGTAGATGGCAAAATCGTGGTTAAAAAAGTTACTCAGGTTTTAGATGTTGGCGTAAGTGTCAATCCTGAAGGTATTAAACAACAAATCGAAGGTGCTACCATGATGGGTATCGGGGCCGCTCTGTATGAGGAAGTTACAGTAAAAGATGGTCAAATTGAACAAGCTTATTTTAGTCAATATCCAATGGTAACTTTGGCAGATGTCCCTGAAATTCAGTGCCATATACTCGAAGGAGACGAGATTCCGTATGGTGTTGGAGAACCCCCTCTTGCCCCTATCGCCCCAGCAATAGCAGGTGCTATTCTTGACTTAACAGGTAAGGCGGTTCGTTCACTACCAATAAAACTTAGCTGAGTTAGTCGATTAACAACAGATGATTGTCGATAGTTTATTCTGCTTAATATTAAGACCATGAAGTCTTATTTGGGACTTGTCGAGAAAAAGGTTATTTTGCCATGCGAAATAACCTTTTTGCTTTTTGAAACCCTATTCTACCTCAATGAAAAAAACTACAATAAGCATTTTTATGCTCCTATTTTTTGCAGTTCAAGGTTTTGCTCAAGAAGCCCAAAGCAAGATTATTGCTAAGGGAGCAACGCTTACCAAGCTTTCGGGTGAATTTGCCTTTACGGAAGGTCCTGCTGCTGATGCCAAAGGTAATGTATTTTTTACCGACCAACCCAACGATAAAATCTATAAGTGGTCAGCAGAAGATAATACTATCTCGGTTTTCATGGATAAAACTAGTCGCTCTAACGGACTTTATTTCGACCATCAAGGCAATCTTCTTTCTTGTGCAGATTTAGAGAATCAACTCATAAGTATTGATAAAAATCAAAAAATAACCGTTTTAGTCAATGATTTTGAAGGTAAAAAATTCAATGGTCCAAACGACCTTTGGGTGGCTCCTAATGGTGGTATTTACTTCACTGACCCTTTCTACAAACGCCCTTACTGGAAGCATACTGAAATGGAATTGCCCGAAAAACGAGTTTATTATCTTTCGCCTGATAAAAGGACTGTGACAATTGCTGCTCGTGAATTTGTTGCACCCAACGGAATCATTGGCACACCCGATGGAAAAACCCTGTATGTTGCAGATATAAGTGGTCAGAAAACCTACACATTCCCAATTAATTCTGATGGTACTTTAGGCGAACGCAAGCTTTTTGCAGCGATGGGTTCTGATGGAATGACATTAGATAAAAAAGGCAATGTTTATGTGACTGGAAAGGGTGTAACAGTTTTTGATAAAAATGGTACTAAAATCGAGCATATTGATGTAAAAGAACCTTGGACAGCCAATGTAACTTTTGGAGGTAAAGACCGTAAAACGCTTTTTATCACAGCCTCAAAATCAGTTTATACACTTAAAATGAAGGTTAAAGGAGCTTGATTTTAGATAGTTGGTTATTCTCAAAACTAATTTTTAAACTAACGAATCAGTAACATCCCAACAATCAACCACTAATAAATCATTAATTCATGGAAAATATATCACGTAGAAATCTCATTAAATCAACCTTAGCAACAGGGGCAGGATTAGCTTTAGGCCTAGAAAATGCCTCGGCTAAGTCTCCAAAAATAGCTAAACATAATTTTAGTTTTTGCTTGAATACCAGTACAATCATGAAGCAAAATATCGGTTTGATGGCTGAACTCGATGTGGCGGCAAAAGCTGGCTATTCAGGTATAGAAATTTGGATAAGAACCCTTGAGGCATTTGTAGCGGGAGGAGGAAATTTAAAAGATGTTCGTCAAAAGGCAAAAGATTTAGGAATAACCATTGAAGACGCCATAGGCTTTGCCAGTTGGATTGTTGATGACCCAAATCAACGTGCGAAAGCACTCGACCAAACCAAACGAGAAATGGGGATGTTGGCTGAAATCGGTTGTAAACGAATTGCAGCTCCGCCATTTGGAGCTACCAACAAAGCGGGAATTAATCTACAAAATGCAGCCGCCCGCTACAAACAAATGCTTGATTTAGGCGATGAAATGGGCGTTCTACCTCAACTTGAAATGTGGGGTTTTTCGGCCAATTTACACCTTTTTGGCGAAGCCCTCTTTGTAGCTGCTGAAAGTGGACATCCAAAAGCAGTTATCCTTTCCGATGTTTATCATCTTTACAAAGGTGGTTCAGAAATAAATGCATTAAAAATGCTCAATGGCCAATGTATGCAGATGTTTCACGTAAACGATTATCCTGCTAATGTTTCAAGAGAAAAAATAAACGATAGTTACCGAGTTTTCCCGGGTGATGGTGTGGCTCCACTGACACCAATTTTCAAGATGCTGAATGAGAAAAATGTACCAATTGTACTTTCTTTAGAAGTATTTAATGAAGATTATTGGAAAATGCCAGCCCTTGATGCTGCAAAAATGGGTTTTGAGAAAATGAAAGCTTCAGTTGAAAAAGCTGTTGGAGCATAATACTTGAAATACTGATTCCTAAATTCTTAATCATTTGGTCGGGATTAAAAGTCTCGACCAATTTTCATTTTTAAAGCGTATTTCTTTGCACTAATCTACCCAAAAATATTATTATTCAAGGGTTTTTATCGTTTTCTGCTAAAGCAATTAAAATATCTGTTTTTTTTATTCTATATTGACATAAGTTGATTCAAAGCCTTAAATTTACTATGTCGATTAAAGTAGCCATTTCTCACAAAACCTCCTACAAATTTGATAGGAGTGTAAGCTTATCACCTCATATTTTTCGACTAAGGCCCGCTCCACACTCTCGGACGGCTATTGAGGGATACTCGTTTAAGCTTTATCCAGAAAATTATTTTATCAACTGGCAGCAAGACCCATTTGGTAATTATCAAGCACGAGTAGTTTTCCCTGAAAAAACAACCGAACTGAAGATTGAAGTAGAGGTAATTGCTCGTCTGCAAGTAATCAATCCTTTTGATTTTTTTGTAGAAACTTATGCAGAGAAATTTCCATTTAATTACGACGAACTTCTCAAGAAAGAGTTAACTCCCTATTTAGAAATTAAAGATATTGGCGTAAAAACCAAAGCTTTTATCGAGCAAATGCAAGTAAAAGCAGACATCAGCATCGTTGATTTCTTGGTTTATCTCAATCAACAGGTCTATAATGCTCTCAATTATAATATCCGTATGGAAGCGGGTGTGCAAAATTGTGAAGAAACCCTAACCATTGGAAGTGGTTCATGTCGAGATTTTGCATGGTTGCTTGTACAAATTCTTCGTAGTTTTGGTTTAGCCGCTCGCTTTGTTTCTGGATATTTGGTTCAACTTACACCTGATATAAAATCATTAGATGGTCCATCAGGGCCAGAAAACGATTTCACCGACTTACACGCTTGGGTTGAAACATATATTCCCGGTGCTGGTTGGATTGGTCTTGACCCTACCTCTGGGCTTTTTGCCAGTGAGGGACACATACCTCTTAGTTGTACACCTGACTATGCGAGTGCGGCTCCTGTAAGCGGAGCCACCGACGTATGCGAAGTAAGCTTTGAGTTTGATAATCAAGTATTTAGATTACATGAAAATCCAAGAGTAACAAAACCATACAGTGAAACCCAATGGGAACAAATAATGGATGTTGGGAATATCGTTGAAAAAGACCTCATTGACGGCGATGTCAGGTTGACAATGGGGGGCGAACCAACTTTTGTTTCAATTGATGATTTTGAATCAGCCGAATGGAATTCTACGGCGGATGGGCCTCTCAAACGTAAATTAGCCTACGATTTATCACTTCGACTAAAAAAACGTTTTGCTCACGGTGGATTACTCCACTTTGGGCAAGGAAAATGGTATCCGGGTGAGTTATTCCCTCGTTGGCAATATGGCCTCTATTGGCGAAAAGATGGCTTACCAATTTGGAAAAATGATGATTTAATTGCGAAAGAAGGAGAAACGAAATTTACATTTCATGACGCCGAAAAATTTGCCATTGAATTAAGCAAATACTTAGGAATAGATACAAAAAATATCCTGCCTACTTATGAAGACCCAATTTATTGGGCATTGGAAGAAGGCAAATTACCTGTAAATATCGACCCACTTTCGGTTAATCTTAAAGACTCAATCCAACGCCAAACTTTGGCTAAATTATTGGAAAGAGGACTTAATAACCCATCTGGCTTTGTCTTGCCAATTAAATGGCTCCATGATACTGATAAATGGGTAAGCTGTGCTTGGGAGTTTAGACGAAAGCATTGTTATTTAGTTCCTGGCAATTCGCCAATCGGGCTAAGATTACCTTTAGATTCTTTACCCAAAACTTCAAAAAATAAACGAGAATTTCCAGTTGAAAGAAGTTTATTTGAAGATTTACCAGTATTAAAAGATTTCCATCAATCACTAGAAAAGCGATATGGCACAATCGCATCTCCTTATAAAGCTACTGAAAATAAAATCATAAAAGAAGTAACTGAGGAAAACGAAAAAACAAAAGTTGAAAAGCCAGAAAAAGAGAATCTACTTTTTGAAGTTGATACCTTTTCAACAGCCTTGTGTGTAGAAGAGCGAGATGGAATCATTTATGTTTTCTTCCCTCCTACCGATTATCTAGAGCATTATCTAGACCTCGTGGCATCGGTGGAAGCAACGGCTGAAAAATTACAAATGCCTGTTAGAATTGAAGGATATACGCCAAAATCTGACTATCGGATTGAAAAAATACTGGTTACTCCAGACCCCGGCGTAATTGAAGTAAATGTTCAACCCGCAAAATCATGGCAAGAAATTGTAGATAATACAACTGCACTTTATGAAGAAGCATTTTATGCACGTTTAGGTACAGAGAAATTTATGGTTGATGGCCGCCATACAGGTACAGGTGGAGGCAATCACGTAACACTGGGGGCATCTAAACCAGAAGATAGTCCACTCCTACGCCGACCCGATTTACTGAGAAGTTTAATTACTTATTGGCAGCATCACCCTGCTCTTAGCTACCTTTTTGCAGGGCCTTTTATTGGCCCAACGAGTCAGGCTCCAAGAGTTGATGAAGGACGTGATGAACGACTTTATGAACTCGAAATTGCTTTTGAACAAATTCCAGATGATAAAGAAGTACCTTTTTGGATGGTTGACCGAATTTTTAGAAATTTATTGACTGATATCACTGGTAATACGCATCGTACTGAGTTTTGTATTGATAAACTTTACTCGCCTGATTCATCTACTGGGCGACTGGGTATTCTTGAACTTCGTGCTTTCGATATGCCACCGCACAAACACATGAACCTTGTTCAGGTTTTATTAGTGCGTGCTTTAGTAGCTAAGTTTTGGAAACAACCTTATAAGAAAAAACTAATCAGATGGGGAACCGAACTACACGACCGCTTTTTATTACCTCATTTTGCTTATTTAGATATGGTTGATGTAGTAAATGACCTCAAAGATGCTGGCTACAATTTTGATATTTCTTGGTTTGACCCATTTTTCGAGTTCCGTTTCCCACATCACGGAGGCATTACAGTTGATAATATTAATCTCGACTTACGCTTAGCCATTGAACCTTGGCACGTTCTTGGCGAAGAACTAACTAATGCAGGAACTGCACGCTTTGTAGATTCTTCGGTTGAAAGATTACAAGTAAAACTAACAGGTATTATTCCTGAACGACATATTCTGTTGTGTAAAGGTTGTCGAGTACCACTCAGAGCCACAGGAACCAAAGGCGAATACGTAGCAGGAATTAGGTTTAAGGCTTGGAATCCTCCTTCAGCACTTCATCCAAATGTTGGAGTAGATGCTCCTCTCGTATTTGATATTGTTGATACTTGGAATAATCGTATTATTGGAGGTTGTACTTACTTTGTTTCGCACCCTGGTGGAAGAAGTTTTGATACATATCCAATTAACAGCTACGAGGCAGAGTCTCGCAGAATAAGTAGATTCTGGGATTTTGGACATACACCATCGAGCACCATTGAACAAACCGCTCCAGTGATAAATACACCTACGGTTTCAAGATTTGTCGCACAAACAAAAACTAACTTAAAGGCCGATACTCCGATTGAGCTAATCAACCCAGAGTATCCAAATACTTTAGATTTAAGACATTTTTGGAAGTCGAGAAAGTAGCTTTCGGAAGCCATAGGAATCATAAGTAATAATACTTAATTTTTTCTATGGCTTCATGAACCACAAATAAACCAGACATTGGTTTTTTCTGCTCAAAAAGCACTAATTTTGTGTTTGAACAAAAATTCATCAATGACAGAAAATTTATCTTTGAGCCTGCTCAATACATATAAAAGTTCGCTAAACTCTTACGATGAGGTTATTGACCATAACGGTCAAGTAAAACCCCATTGGAAAACCCTTTTCGATACACTTGAGTCGATAGGTATTGAAGGGTTAGAGCAGCGTAATGAAGAAATCATAAGCAAGCTCAAAGAAAACGGTGTGACCTACAATGTGTATAATGCTGATAACGGAAGCACACGTGCATGGAAACTCGACCCTATTCCGTTCTTAATTCATGAGAAAGAATGGCAGCAAATTGAAAAAGGAATCAAACAAAGAGCTCAGCTACTTGATTTGATATTGAAAGATATTTATGGGCCTCAAAGACTCATAAAAGAGTCTATCATTCCTCCAGAACTTGTCTTTGATAATTCTGGTTTCCTCCTGCCATGTTTCGATATTAAGCAAAAACTACCCAATCAACTACTCATCTATGCCTGTGATATGGCACGTGGGCCAGATGGTAAGATGTGGTTATTGGATAATCGAACGCAATCACCTTCGGGTTCGGGGTATGCCCTTGAAAACCGTACGGTCATGGCAAAGGTCTTTCCAGAACTTAATAAAAATATCTATCGAAATCGGCTTTCTCCCTATTTTAATCATCTACAACAAACCGTTTCTACCTTAGGAAACCTTTCCAACGAAAACCCTAATGTGGTCTTTTTAACCCCGGGCCCAGGTAATGAAACTTATTTCGAACATGTTTATCTATCATCTTATTTAGGTTACACACTTGTACAAGGCAGTGATTTATTAGTACGAGATGGCTTTGTTTGGCTAAAATCTATTGATGGTTTAGAGAGAGTCGATGTAATTATTCGTCGTGTAGATGATGAATGGTGCGACCCCCTTGAGCTCAAACAAGATTCTCTTTTGGGAATTCCAGGCTTATTACACGTGATGCGTTTAGGGAATGTTTCAGTGGTTAATCCACCGGGGGCGAGTGTCGTAGAAAACTATGGTTTAATGGCCTTCATGCAGAACATTTGTAAGTTTTTGCTCGATGAACCACTAATCATGAACTCCGTGGCAACGTGGTGGTGTGGACAAGCCAAAGAACTTGAATTTGTCCTTAACAACCTCCATAGACTCATCATTAAAAAAGCCAATAGAAAACAAGGGTTTAAATCGCGTTATGGCCGTTTACTTAGTAAATCAGAACTTGAAGAACTACGCTTAATGATTCTACAAAATCCTAAGGATTTTGTGGCTCAAGAAGAAGTAAGCCTTTCAACAACTCCTTCATTTATTGATGGAAAAATTGTGCCCCGTTTTGCAGCTATCAGAGCATTTTTGGTTTCGGATGGAACTGACTATAAAGTCATGCAAGGCGGGCTTACTCGTAGCTCTCCAATAAAAGATAAATTTGTCATTTCTAATCAATTAGGTGGGTTATCAAAAGATACTTGGATAGTTACAGATGCTCCGAGTGAATATTATGAAAGAGTGGTTGTGCGAAAAAACACTACAAACCTTCATAATCAATCACTTACGAGCAGAAATGCCGAAAATTTATTTTGGGTTGGGAGAATGTTTGAGCGAACCATGTCATTGACAAGTTTCTTAAAAATCGTACTCGACCGCCTCAACGAAAACGTAAATGATAAAGGTCAGAAGCGTCAAGAATACTTAGTAGTTTTACTGAAATCGCTTACTCACCTAACTATTACTTACCCAGGCTTTGCCAATGAAGAAGATGATTCTCTTTTAGAAAACCCTGAGCCAGAATTGTTTAGCCTTATTGCCGATACCCGAAAAGCGGGTTCAGTTGCTTACAATATAGTTTCTCTTTTACGTACGGCCAATCAAGTAAGTGAAAAATGGAATGCCGATACTCGTCGAATTTTAAATTTAATTGAAGATAATCTACAATCATTCCGAGATTCTCACAGTATTATACAATTAAGCCATGGTCTCGACCGTCTTTATACACGATTATTTGCTTTTCATGGCAATATTTTCGAGACCTTACCACGAGATAATGGTTTTTATTTACTTGAAGCAGGTAAAACAATCGAAAGAATACTTTCACTTATTTCGGTACTTCGCTCAGCATTTAGTTTTAAAAATAATGATGAGGTAGAAACTGTCATCATGGAGGCTGTACTCGAAAATCATCATTTATTGGCACAATATCGACATATTTATAAGTCGCATTGGAGTTTAGTTGCAGTGCTTAATATGGTTTTATTGGAAACTAATTTACCTTTTACACTTTCTTACTTACTTGATTCGTTATCAAGTTATTTAGAAAAATTGCCTAAAGGTATTGAACCTAATCGTCTGAACATCGCCCAACGTAATGTACTAGAAGCCAGCACATTAGTAAAACTATTTGATGCAGAAAGTATGCTCAACGTGGATAAAGACACCCAATATCGACCAGAATTAGACAAAACTTTAGAACAAGTTTATGACCTAATTTCAAAAGTAACAGGAAATCTAACGAGCCTTTACTTCAACCATTCGGTGATACAACATTCACTATTAGAAACCATAGAAAAACGAGATTCTGATGAAATATAAGCTAAGACATAAAACCGTCTATACTTATGTAAATCCTGTTGATAACTATCAAAGTGTGCTTTGCTTAGAACCCTTGAATTTGCCGATTCAAAGCTGTCAGAACTTTGAATTAGCAATTGACCCTCACCCAACTAAAATACACGCAAGAACCGATTATTTCGGCAACACACAACATTATTTTTCTTTGCATGAATCTCATCAATTATTACAAGTCATTGCAAGCAGTGATATTGAGATTTTACCAAAAAATACACCACGCATTAGTTTAATAACTTGCGAAGAGGCTATTGAAAGATTTAAGAAAGAAAATCATCTTAAAACCTTGGTTTTACAATATCAGCTTCCAAGTCCATTTATAAAATGGGATGAAGAAGTAAGGGCTTTTGCCGAAACCTGTTTACAAGCAAAAACGCCTCTTTTCGAAGCTGTCAGTAAACTTTCTGCCAAAATTTTTCATGAATTTCAGTTTAAATCAGGTTTTACAAGCGTAAATACACCTTTAAAAACTGTTTTAAAAGAACGCAAAGGGGTTTGTCAAGATTTTTCACATTTGGCCATTGCTTGCCTACGTAGTGTGGGTCTGGCAGCTCGATATGTAAGTGGATACATCGAAACTTTGCCCCCTCCCGGCAAACCTAAACTACAAGGTTCAGATGCTTCCCACGCTTGGATTTCGGTATATATCCCTGATATGGGTTGGTGTGAGTTTGATCCAACGAATAATTTAATTCCCAAAGATAAACATATTATTACGGCATACGGCCGTGACTATTCAGATGTTGCTCCCTTAAAAGGTATCATTTTTAGTTCAGGTGAGCACCGCGTTAGTGTAGAAGTTGATGTAATTCGGGTATAAGATTAAAGAAAAATGATAGAAACTGAACGTTTAAAACTACAACCATTAACCTACGAACAGTTAATGAAATATAGTGCTCTAGATTTTTCATTAGAAGAAGATTTAAACCTTGAAAAATCGACTCGAAGTATCTCTCCCGAACTTCGTGAGGCACTAGAATATGCAATAATTCCGAACGTAGCTGATGAATCAAAAAACTACCTCTTCTCTACACTTTGGACAATCATTTTGAAGGAAAGTAATAAAATGGTTGGTGATATTTGCTTTAAAGGCGAACCAAGCATTGATGGAGAAATTGAAATTAGTTATGGCACACATTTCGACTTTAGAAGAAAAGGATACATGAGCGAAGCAGTAGCCGCGATGATTACTTGGGCAAAAACTCAGACTAACGTATTGAAAGTTTCAGCGAATACAGAAAAAAATAACCTTTCATCTCAACGTGTACTACGAAACAATAGTTTTACGCCAATCAATGAAGCTGATGGATTTATTTACTGGGAAATAAAGGTAGGATGAAAAACTAACTGTGCGAAAACCTTCAATTACCTCAAAATATTAATATGGCTTTAGCTAACCCAAAAAGACTCGAGCTAAAGCCATACAAATTACCTTTCTCTAATATAGGTAAATTAATATCATTTATTTTTTAATTCACTACAATCTTTGCCACAACAGGCTGATGGTCAGACGGATAGCGTTGCTCATAAGAATCGGTTAAAACGCCATATTTTAGCACATCAATATTTTTACTTGTAAAAATATAATCAATCCTATTTTGAAGTGGAGCATCAAATTTAAAGCCATTGAAAGTACCCACAGGCCCGTAAGGTGGATTTTGAGTTACTTGAAAGGTATCATTTAATAAAGTTTGCATAATTTGAATTTGCTCCGTTTCAGGTGTTGAATTAAAGTCACCTGTGCAAATCACCGTTGCATCTTTAGCAATTTCTTGAATTTTCTTCACCATCAATTTACCAGATTCACGGCGTGCTACTACGCCTTGGTGGTCGAAATGTACATTGAAGAAATAAAACGACTTTTTGGTTTTTAAATCTTTGAATTTTCCCCACGAACAAATTCTGTTACAACAAGTAGCATCCCAACCTTTCCCTGGGGTTTCGGGCGTTTCTCTCAACCAAAAGTCTCCAGATTCTATTAGTTTAAAACGGTCTTTCCTGTAAAAGATAGATGAATGTTCGCCACCTTGTTTACCATCATCTCTACCATTTCCCGTAAACGCATATTCTGGTAGTTCTGCAATGCCATCTAATTGCATTCTAAAACCTTCTTGTGTGCCAAAAATATCAAATTCATGAAATTTAATGAGAGCTTTTACCAACTCTTTTCGGTTAGGCCAAGCATTGATTCCATCGCTAGCAACATTCAACCTTAAATTATAAGTGGCAACATTAATTGGTGTTTTTTTCTGGGCAAAAGTGGCAAAACTCACCATGAAAAGTGAGCAAATAATGAAAGTGTGTTTCATAATTATTGAGTTTTGTTGAATAAATAGGTCACAAATGTAATGTAAAACATCAATGTTTTCAGAAAAAACTTATTTCAGTTGAATTAAGAATTTATTATGAGAATGTTAATACCATTTTCTAAATTTGTAACTTAACCTTATCCATCTTTACAAAAAATGAAAAAAATCCTCCTTGTACTTTTCATTACAAACCTTGTTTTTGCACAAGCCCCCAAACCATTTGGAGCAACGCCATCACCTGACCAGCTTAAATGGCACGATATGGAATATTATGCCTTTATTCACTTTGGCCCAAATTCATTTACTGATAAAGAATGGGGAGATGGCACGGAAAAAGAAGAAGTATTTAACCCAACTCAACTTGATTGCCGTCAATGGGCAAGAGTTTGTAAAGCTGCGGGAATGAAAGGAATCATTTTAACTGCCAAACACCACGATGGATTTGCACTTTTTCCGAGTAAATACTCTACACATACCGTTCGTGAATCAAAATGGAGAAACGGAAAGGGAGATGTTTTAAAAGAACTTTCGGCAGTTTGTAAGGAATATGGACTAAAAATGGGACTATATATATCTCCATGGGATAGAAACCACCCAACTTATGGTACACCTGAATACAACCAAGTTTATGTAAATATGCTTAAAGAAATTACTACTCAATACGGTGATTTATTTGAAGTATGGTTCGATGGAGCAAACGGCGAAGGCCCAAATGGGAAGAAACAAGTATATGATTTTCCGTTGTTTAATAAAACTGTAAAAACGTATCAACCACATGCATTGATTTTTAGCGATGCGGGTCCTGATATACGTTGGGTTGGAAATGAAAACGGATTTGCGGGCGAAACTTGTTGGTCAACCATTAATGGTGATAAACTTTTCCCTGCTTATGATAAGCCTGCCCATTTGAATGTAGGTGATGAGAATGGCACGCATTGGATTCCTGCAGAATGTGATGTATCTATTCGTCCGGGCTGGTTTTACCATAAAAACGAAGATGGCAAAGTAAAAACACCCATGCAATTATTAGATATTTGGAATAAATCGGTGGGTCGAGGTTCAAATCTTTTATTAAATATTCCAGTAGATGGCCGTGGATTGATTCATGAAAATGATGAAAAATCATTGATGGAATTTAAAAAATTGCGTGAACAATACTTTGGCAATAACTTAATGAAAGCAGGTACTTATACAAAAAACTTCAGCAAAGACACCTACGATATTACCCTTACAAAACCACAAACTTTCAATTGTTTTGTTGTACAAGAAGATATCCGTTATGGACAAAGAGTTAAAAAGTTTTATGTTCAAGCCAAAGAAAATGGTCAATGGAAAAACTTAACTTTTGCTACTACTATTGGGCATAAACGAATTGTTTACTTCCCACGTACAACGGCCAAAGAACTTAGAATTGTATTTGATGAAGCTTTTGCTAAACCAATCATTTCAAAAGTAGAATTGTATAATACGCCTGAGTAAACATAAGCTTAATACCTACAAAGCCACTGTTCATTGTGAACAATGGCTTTTTTATTTCAAATCTATTATTGCTTTAATATTCATAATGCGATTAAAATTAATTCCAAAATAAAACATAAAATAAAAATCATAACTTTGACCCTGACTATTCTTAAATAAAACATATGAAAAAACTAACTCTATTATTTATCTCTTTCGTTTGCATTTTAACCTTAAATTCGTGTCAAAAGAAAAACGAAAACCAAAACAATGAAATTTCTGCAAGTGAAATCAAAGTAGACAGTATCACATTTAAAATCGAAACCCCAAAAAAAGTTAGTAAAGAGGGTGACACCTTATTTGCCTCATTCAAAGTAAAATTTCCCAAATTTATTGGTGGCGATGCAAGCATTATTGGTAAAATAAATGGTCAAATTGAGCAAATGGTAAAAGACCAAGTTTATAGCTTAGAAGATAGTGTTCAAACCCAAAAAGTAGGCACGATTGAAGAAATAGCCCAAAGTTTTATAAAGGAATACAAAACTTATAATGAAGAAAATGCCGATATTCCCCTTGGTGTTGGTTGGGAATATGAAGGCTCGGGAGATACACTTTTAATCTCATCAAAAGTCATTTCTATTTATTACAGCGTTTATTCATTTTTAGGTGGAGCTCACGGTAATTTTTATACCACTTATATGAACTTTAATGCCCAAACAGGCGATTTACTAAAACTAACCGACATAGTTTCTGATACAACCGCATTAAAAAAAATTGCCGAGTTGAAATTTGAGAAAACACAAAAAGCCTTTGCCAAGGACAATGATTTTGAGTACAATAAAGAAGATTACTTCTGGGGAAGCCCATTCTTTTTACCAAAAAATATAGCTATTACGAAATCGGGGCTTTCATTTTTATATAATCCTTATGAGGCAGCAGCTTATGCAATTGGAGCAATTTATTTCGAATTAACTTGGCAAGAATTAGGGACTTTGGTCAAAAAAGAAATTCGGTAAAACTTCCTATAAAATGTATGTTAACAAAAAATCCGTAGGCTTAACCTACGGATTTTTTGTTAACTAATGGAGATTACCATTCACATTCAGTACCTAACCAATCGTAGCCAGATTCAATTGGTTGACCATCTGGCGGAGTCAAAGGAGTAGATGGAATGACCGCCTCAGGGTTTTCTTCAAATTGTTTAATTTTTAATAAAGTCAATCTTGCAAAACCACCCCCATCAGATAATTTACCCGAAAGCCAAACTTTTATATCTTCAATAGCAGCATAGGCATTCATGCGAACTTCAATTGTAGCTTCTTTACTGTTCGCCAATTTCATCAAATAATCGAGATATTGCGTGGCAACCATTCGGTCAATTTGTGAATAGTAACTCATGTTTTCAATAATTTCAGCTTTTTTCCAAAGACGTTTATTCATTTCCTTCGTTATCTCCGAAAAAGTCGGTAAATCTCCTCTTAAAGCTCCTCTTTGACTCGCTAAGCGAGCACACCTTTCAGGATTAAGAATTAATCGAAGTGTTAAACCAGCCGCGGCTTCAGCAGGAGCCATTGGGTCAAAAGCTAAGCCCGTATGACGTTTAAAAGTCTCTCTTGGATTAGGATCATATCTAAATGCTCTCGGAGGAATCAATTTTATGATGTGCTCAGGAACTGCTAAAAATTGTGGGGTAAGCGTTGACATCAAAGCATTAAATGCTTCTCTTTGCTTGGCAGCCGATACTGGCTCCAACACTAATTGTCCATCGCCACGAAGAGCAAAATTATAATCAATACCACCTAAAGCTTTAGCAGTAGCTTCCGTTTGAAAACGGTGGAACATATACATTGGCACCAATACCTCTTCTAAATTGGCCATTGGCGTAGTTTTGGTTATTTTTTTCTCATTAAAATTCTGTAATGCAATTCTACGTAATTCCATCACTCGCTTTAACTCGGTAGTTGCATCAGCTCCATTATCCCACAAATGGGTATTAGGGCTCACTGAGCCTTCTGGACGAGCATCTTGGTCTGTTAAGAAACGTAAACCTTTTCGAATAGTATTTTGAACAATTTTCTCCAATTCTACCTTTTCATTAACCGTAGAAGGGAAATCCTGATAACCCCAAATAATAGATGCTTTATCATAATCACCAATTCCCATCGCATAAGCACGCGATAAATCAAACTTACCATTGGCATAATCAATCAACGGATGCGGGTAGTCCATTACAGAAGCTCGACCAGCAGTACTTGAAATATAATTATGAGGTAAGCCCAAAGTATGCCCAACTTCATGGGCAGCCAATTGTTTCAATCGGTCAAGCGACATTTTGGTAATTTCTTTTACCATCGAAGAATCGGTCTCATAGTTGCCTAAAAATCCTTGAGCAATTAAAAAATCTTGACGAACACGCAATGAACCTAAAGTTACTTTGCCTTTTAATATTTCACCTGTACGAGGGTCAATAATACTTGCACCATAAGACCAACCACGTGTACTTCTATGCACCCATTGAATCAAATTATAACGAATATCCATAGGGTCGGCATCGGGTGGCAATAATTTTACTTGAAAAGCATCCTTATAACCAGCGGCTTCGTAAGCTTGATTCCACCAAGCAGCCCCTTCCATCAATGCTGAACGAATAGGCTCGGGAGCACCAGGGTCCATATAGTAAACAATCGGCTGAACCGCCTCGCTAATCATTGAGGTTGGGTCTTTTTTCTTTAAACGGTGGCGTGAAATATATCTTTTTGAAATAGGTTCACTAATTGGAGTAGCATAATCAAAATACTCTATTCCACCATAACCAATTCTTGGGTCAAACTCACGAGCTTTGAATTCATTCTTTGTTAAATCAGGCAATTCTACAAAAGAATGATGTTGGTACATCGTAACAATTGAAGGCGTTGGCACAACTTCTCTAAGAAATTGCCCAGCATTTTCACCCGTAAGCGTAATGATACATTCAAACTCGGTATTTTTAGGAAATGCCTTAGAATGTGGCAAATAAATAGAGCTTTTAGAAACATCAAGGCGATAATTTCCTTGTTTAGTTCTCGCAATATCTTGGATGGCCCCTACCGCATCTTGCATTAAGAAGGGTGTTAAATCAACCAAAACTTTTCCATTGCTTTCGGCTTTAATTTCAAATCCAAAATGTACTGATTTAGCGAACGACTCTTCTACTGCTTTACGTTCAAGTGGGTCGTTTGATATTGCACGATAAGCATAATTAGGCTCAATCATCAGAACTTTATTACCAGTTCTTTGGAATTTTACCACATGTTCTTGGCCTAATCGTCCACGGTCAAGCCCAATGTCATTAGAACCAATTCCTTGAGCTAAAGAAGGATAATACAGTAACTCTGTATCGAACTTATCTATTTCGAGCCAAATTTTACTTTCCTTAGCATTCCAATAAAAAGTTAGGAAACCTTCTTTTTTTTCCATTCCGGCAGTAAACGCCTCAATAGTTTTTAGCTCTTGTGCAAAAGCAAAAGAGCTAAAAATGAGTAATGTTAGGGTTTGAATGAAGTGTTTTTTCATAGATTTTCTATGGTTGTTTTGATGAAAATATAAAAAAATCAATAACTATATTATTTTAAAAATTTGAAAATGAAATATTTAGCACATTATTTACTTAAATCTACATCTCTACCAATAGCTCTTTGCTATCAATTTAGTAAAATTAATCATCATTGATATGTAAGTGTTTTTTAGTCGATTGATTCAAATTCAGTGTAATCTTCAAATTTCGACAATTCTTGCTCTAAAGAGTAAAACGCAAGTTGTGATTCTTGATTAAATATGTATTGAAAAAACCTACCTAAAAGTTAAGGGGCTTCAGATGCAGCTCACATCAAATGGATATGCAACGCAATGTAATTTTTTTCATTTTTAAATATGCAGCAAAATTTTATCTTTTCTTTCAGCGAATAAATTCGCCTTTTAAAGGAAAAATGGATATTTTATCTACCTTTCGGAGTTAAGTCCGAAAGCTAATATCATAACCACATTTTTTTCCCTTTAATCGGTGATTTTAATCAATGACTAACTCAATCCTTATATTTCTTCTCTCCAGCCCTAATCTCTACACCAATAAAATTTTCTTTTGGCGGAATCGGACAAATAAAGTTCTCATTATAAGCACAATAAAAGTTATGTGCATTATTGAAATCTATTTCTATAGAACTGCCTTGAAGTTTTTCTTTGGGAATATTTATATATCTACCTCCACCATAAGTTTCCTTGTCATTAGTTAAATCCCGAAACGGTAACATAAGTATTTCACCTTCATCAAAAAGTGCAACCGTAAAAGTTTTTCCCTCAAGTTGGAATGTTACATTTCCCGCACGTTTAATTTCTGATTGAGTACTATCAGTCATTAAAATCATTCCTTTTTCGTCAGAAGTTACCGATTTGAATTCTGCATTTACAATAAAATTTTTATCTGGTTCAAAATATTTCAATCCCGAAAAATCTTGAAGATTAGCAATTGGCGAATCTTTTTCTTTTCTCAAATTTTCTACAAATTCTTCTCGTAGCTTCTTCACATTTTCAATATAATTCTCTGAACCGCTCAATGAGTAGAATACAATACCAATAATACCAAGTATAATAATTAATAAAAATAGCTTGTTTTTAAACATATCTATTACTTTATGTTGTTATAAAAATGAGTATTTCGTAAATAAACAATTCCTTCTGCTAAGTTAGTAATTTTAGCAAAAAAGTGTTCGTTTTACGGCCTTAATTTCCGTTATTCGCAGCTTAAAATTTAAAGAAAATTATGTTTACAGGAATCGTAGAATCACTAGCACAAGTGACAGATATTCAAGCTAATGGCACAAACTTAACATTTACTTTTGAGTCAAATATTGCTCATGAACTTAAAGTTGACCAAAGTGTATCGCACAATGGTGTTTGTCTTACGGTGGAACAGCTAGTTGAAAACACTTACCAATATAAAGTTACAGCCATTGACGAAACCTTAAAAAAAACCAATTTAGGGAAACTTCAAATCGGCGATAAAGTAAATTTAGAACGATGTATGCCAGCCAGTGGCCGATTTGATGGGCATATTGTTCAAGGGCACGTTGACCAAACGGGTATTTGTACTTCTATTGAAGACCAAAATGGAAGTTGGTTAATTTCGTTTGAATACGATGAATCTTCCAATAACATCACCGTTGAAAAAGGCTCAATTTGTGTTAATGGTGTAAGTTTGACAGTTGTTAACTCTAAAGATAATGGTTTTAGTGTAGCTATTATTCCATATACTTGGGAGCATACAAACTTTCATCAATTAAAAGAAGGGAGTATCATCAATTTAGAATTTGATATTCTTGGAAAATATATGCAGAAAATTATGTCTAGAAAATGATGATAAGTAGGGAATTAAAATTTTGAGGCGAAGTACAATCATTTTAGTATAAATAAACAAAAGGGAAGCATTGCTGCTTCCCTTTATATATTTTTGGGCAAGTATGAATTACTTACGCTCAGCCATTGGAACAAATGGACGGTCAGTTGCACCAGTATAAATCTGACGTGGACGACCGATTGGCTCTTTGTTTGCTCTCATTTCTTTCCATTGAGCAATCCAACCTGGGAGACGGCCTAAGGCAAACATTACCGTAAACATGTTAGTTGGAATTCCTAATGCACGGTAGATGATTCCAGAATAGAAGTCAACATTCGGATAAAGCTTTCTTTGTACAAAATAATCATCATTCAACGCTGCTTCCTCTAAGCCTTTTGCAATTTCAAGTACGGGGTCATTTACACCTAATTTACCTAAAATATCATCTGCTGCTTTCTTAATGATTTTTGCACGAGGGTCGAAGTTTTTATAAACGCGGTGACCAAAGCCCATCAAACGGAAGCCTGAATTTTTATCCTTCGCTTTATTTATAAACTTCTGTACATCTCCGCCATCAGCTTTGATATCTTCAAGCATTTCAATTACCTCTTGGTTTGCACCACCATGAAGTGGGCCCCAAAGAGCAGAAATACCAGCCGAAATAGAAGAGTAAATATTAGCTTTAGATGAACCTACTAAACGTACCGTCGATGTAGAGCAGTTTTGCTCATGGTCGGCATGAAGAATCAATAATTTATTAAGAGCTGCTGAAACAATTGGGTCAACATGATAATCTTCTACTGGAAGTGAAAACATCATGTGCAAGAAGTTTGAGCAATAATCTAATGAATTTTTTGGATAATTGATTGGATGTCCGTGCGACTTCTTATAGCACCATGTTGCTAAAGTTGGGAACTTTGCCAATAAACGAATGATGTGCAACTCAGTACGGTCTGGAGCTTTATCATCATAAGAATCTGGATAGAAACCACTCATGGCACTTACCAACGACGACATCACGCCCATAGGGTGTGAATTAACTGGGAAGCCGTTGAAAATACGACGCATATCTTCATTTACGATAGTGTGCGTTCGAATCTCATGTTCAAATTTGTTGTACTGCTCAGTTGTTGGAAGTTCGCCATAGATTAACAAATAAGCGACTTCTAGGAAATTGGCTTTTTCAGCAAGGTCTTCAATTGAGTAGCCACGGTAATGCAGAATGCCTAATTCGCCATCTAAGAATGTAATTGAACTCTTAGTTGCACCTGTGTTTTTGTAGCCGCTATCAATGGTTATGTAGCCTGTTTCATCACGAAGCTTGGCAATATCAATTGCTTTTTCGCCTTCCGTACCTTCAATGGTGGGATATTGGTATGATTTACCGTCAAGTATTATTTCTGCTGTACCAGCCATAAAAACATATAGATTATTTTGTATTACTGAATTTTGCTGATGAATTATTTTGTTAATTCGACGACAATATTAATAAAAAAAGTACAAATTTTACTACTAAGAACAAAATATTTGTCATAGCAACAATAATTTAATCTTTGCAGAGCAAATTACTATATTTTTTTGCACTTTCTAATACTTTTATAACTCCAAAGGTACCAAAAAAGTTTGCTCAGTTTCTATAGATATTTATATTTTCAAGTTTTTTTTGTATTTTCACTTTTCTGAAAATCTTTATAATATGCTAACCGCCATTTTAATAGACGACGAGAGGGGTTGCCTAGACACACTCGAAATTGAACTACAAACCTACTGCCCAGATGTAAAGATTTTGGCGAAATGCCAATCGGCTGAAAAAGCATTAGAATTACTCGACACATTGGTTCCTGATATGATCTTCCTTGATATTAGCATGCCACAAATGAATGGGTTCGATTTTTTGCTTAAAATACCAAAAATAAATTTCGAAGTGATTTTTTGTACTGCTTATGATGCTTTTGCTCTAACAGCCTTTGATTTTTGTGCAATTGATTATTTACTAAAGCCCGTTTCAAAAGAAAAACTTATCAGAGCAGTAGATAAAGTTAGACAGAAACAGAATAAACATGTTGACCTCCAAAACTTAGAATTACTACTTGCCAATATGCGTGGAGGAATTCACCACAAACCAAACATTGCGGTACCAACCCCCGAAGGCTTAGAGTTTATTTCAATTACAGACATTATTTATGCAGAAGCTGATGGAAATTACTCAAGAATCTATATGCTGAATAAAGATAAAATACTTATTTCTCGAACGCTAAAAGATTTAGAATCACTACTTTCCAATCATCCATTTGTAAGAATTCATCAATCATATTTAGTAAATATGGCTTTCATTAAAAAATATGTCAAAGGTGAAGGAGGGTACGTAGTAATGAATAACGGAGCAAGCCTCCAAGTTTCAAGAGCCAATCGTATAAAACTCATGGATTTAGTCAGGTAAAACTTTTATTAAATTTAATATATTAAGCAAACTTTAGCCAATATTTCAAAATCTTGCAGTTATCAAAAATCATATCGTTTAGCTTAATATTACTCTCAAGGGTTGTTTTTTCACAAAACCTTGATACAACAGTACTTTCAAAAAAAATAAACTATGAGGGTGAAATTGACTTAAAGCCCAATTGTCAACTATTTATTGACTCAATAGGTAAAATTCCATTTCAACATATTCAAAAACAAAATTTCAAACCACTTCATTTATTCAAATTCCCACCACTCTTCAATGACTATCATCAATATACTTTTTGGTTGAAAGTTAGCATTAAGAATCCTACTGATACAACTATCAATGTATTATTCACTACAGGAGTACATAAGAGTATTGATGTTTTCAGAATTTCAGAAAATAGTTTACAAAAACTACAATCAACCAATCAAACATTAAGGCCGAATGAAAGGCCCTACAAGTTTGATGAACAATTCATACCGCTCAGTTTCTATCCAAATCAGACTTATGATTTATTAATAAAAGTAAATGAACACCCTCAAATTTACTTCAAATTAACCCCCAAAATAGTTAGTTATGCAGCCGAATATGAAACAAAAATAAAAGCATTTGATGAAGAATATGGCTATTTATTACATGATGGAATCTATCTCTCTATTCTTACATTTGCTACTATTTATATGTTTATCATGTATTTTGTAGAACAAAAACGCTACTATTTATACTATGGTCTCTATATTTTTTTCTTAGCTATTTTTGGTTTTTGGGCAATTGAACATTCACCCTATATTCATTTTATTTTCAGTTATATTCCAGTACTTAAATTTTCAGGAAATAATAATACCTACCTGCTACTAACGAATATTTTCTACTACCTTTTTCATTCTGAATTTCTTGAGTTACAACAAAATGCTCCTAAGTTTAATAGAGTTTTACATGGCTTTGTCAAATTTTTAGTCATTCTACTCATCATTGACACATTTGTTAATTTTATACTAACCAATTACTCTTTAGGAGGAAAAATCTGGCTTATTAGTCAGCCAATTATTGCCATTTTTGGCATATACATCACCTACCAATTATATCAACTCAAAGGTCCTTTCGTGAGATACATTCAAATTGGTAGCACTGTATTATTGATTGGAGCAATCGTTGGTTTTTTAGAACAGTTGCTACTAATAAAGCCCGATAATATTGTATTAATGCGTTTGGCTCCAAGTTTTGTACTAAACTATGCAGTTTTGATTGAAATCTTCTGTTTTTCTACGGCTTTAGGCTATAAAACATGGTTAACCCAGCGTCTTCGAAATCAGCTAATTCGCTCCGTTAAGGAATCAGAACTCCGAACTTTACGCTCACAAATCAATCCCCATTTTATATTTAATAGTTTGAACTCTATTAAAAGTTACATCTTGCGTGACCGTAAGCTGGAAGCTTCTGAATATCTTACTGATTTTTCGACCTTAATGCGTGCAATACTTCAACAATCGAAAGATAAATTTATCTCATTAGCCGCCGAACTCGAAACCACTTTACTATATATTAAACTTGAAAATCTTAGGTTTGAAGGTGGTTTTTTATTTGATTATCAGATTGATGAAACTTTAAATATTGATGATATTTTGATTCCGCCAATGCTTTTACAACCGTACATTGAAAATGCCATCAAACATGGGCTCATGAGTAAGGCAGAAAATCGAGTTTTGACTTTAAAAATTGAAAGGAAAAACTCGGAGGAAATATATATTAAAATTGATGATAATGGAATTGGGCGAGAAAGAGCGGGCATCCAGCAAAAAAATACGATTAATCATGAATCAATGAGTACAACAATTAATGATGAGCGGATACAACTTTTAGGTCTTACAACCGACCTTCACATTAATATAGAAATTGTTGATAAAAAAACACCGCAGGGAATATCAGAGGGCACAACCGTTATAATCACTTTACCAATTTAAGATTTTGGTTCAGAATAAAATACATATCAATCGTATAATCACAAAACTCTTAGCTGTAAGTTTTGCTTGGCTTTTTTTATGTGTTTCGGTAGCGGCACAAGTAAAACTATATACAAATCTTGAACATAACGGGCTATTAGACTTTAGCGATAGTACACAACTTTATATAGATTCGACAGATAAGCTTGAGTCTCAGCAAATTCCACTTCAAGAATTTCGTCCGCTTAATAGTTTTCAGCTACCTAAAAGCTTCATTAGTGGATATAAATATAGCTATTGGTTAAAATTTGAAGTTGAAAATCCAACAAACGATACACTTGACATTTTATTTAGTAGTGGCTTACATCTGAGAACTACATTGTATGAATCAAAGCTGAATTATCTAAAAGAAATCGGCGAAGCTAATGAAGCGTTAAGAAAAAAAGATAGGTCTTTTAAATCTGATGACCAATATATTTTACTTAGATTGTTGCCGAAAAGTACTTATCATTTTTATGCAAGAATAAAAGATTATCCCAGAGAAAACTTTGAGATAAAACCTATTTTCATAAGCAAAACTACCGAAAATCTAAAAAAATTAAATGCCTTTTATGATGAATATATTTACTTAGTCACTAATGGTTGTTTGATTGCGGTTCTGCTTTTCGTGGCCCTTTTTGTTTTATTATTTTACTTTCTTGACCGTCAACCTTACTATCTTTATTATGCTTTTTATACCATTTCGATTGCCCTTTTTAATCTTTGGGAATACGAACACTCTCCCTACAACTACCTGATTTTCAAATACTTACCAAATTTAAAGTTTACTGGAAATAGCAATATTTATGTTCTTCTTACACATATTTTTTATTTTTTATTCATTTTTGAATTTCTAGAATTAAAAAAACGTTTCCCTCTTTTAGCCAAGATTTTCAGTTGGGTGATAATCACATTGGCTTCTATACTTTTGGCAGATATAATTATTCTTTTTGTATTCAAACGCCTTGACTGGAGTACAAGAATTTTTTGGATATTTCAGGATACTTTGCCTGTTTTAAATCTCACTTTATTATTTACTATTTTCCGTATTAAAGGACGAATTGCTCGATTTATTAAAATCGGAAGCACTTTTTTGATGCTTGGTGGATTAGCTGGTTTTTTATCCAACGAACTTCAAAATCCACCCATGATATTGTTTCGAGTAGAACCCAGTTTATTATTTACTTTGGGCATTTTAATCGAAGTCTTTTTCTTTTCAATCGCTATTGGAATGAAAAGTTATCAGATTCAAAAAGAGCAAAAATCACTACAAAAATCTATTATGGAATCTGAATTACGTACCTTGCGTTCACAAATAAATCCACATTTTGTATTCAATAGTCTAAATTCTATCAAAAGTTATATCCTCACTCACCGCTCGACCGAAGCATCGGAATATCTAACTGATTTTTCAACATTAATGCGTTCGATTTTACAATACTCAAAAGAGCAACTCATAACGCTTACCAACGAACTTGAGATAGCAATTCTCTATATCAGTTTAGAAAAACGCCGTTTTGAAGAAAACTTTGTATTTAACTATGAAATTGAGCCATCGATTAATACCGATGAAATTCTCATTCCTCCAATGCTGCTTCAACCGTATATAGAAAATGCCATCAAACATGGCTTAATGAACAAAGACGGCATTAGAATAATAACCTTGAAAGTTTCTATTGAAAACTCAAAAACAATAAAAATAGAGATTGATGATAATGGCATTGGGCGTGAAAATGCCTCATTACTTCGCAAGAATACACCAAAGTATCAATCTTTGGGTATGAGTATTAATGATGAAAGGGTAGATTTACTTAAAAAAATTAGCGAATTGTTTATAGATATTCAGATTATTGATAAGCAACAACCTAACGGACTAAGTGCGGGCACAAACGTAACAGTACGGATACCGATTGAGTAAAACTACGTTTAGTAAAAAAATAGTACCGCCAAATAATAACCCAAACCTACCAAATATCCAGTAATCCTACCAAATAATAATTACAATTAAAATAGTAATTACTTTCTTTGCAATTTTGGCTCAACAAATTTCTAATAGCCATGAAAACTTTCTTTACAAGACCAAACTTTTGTGACCCAAAACTCATTTGGTTTAATCACGGTAAAATCTGCATTCAACCTGATGAAGTTGTATATTTGAGTAGTCTCGAAAATTACACAGAGTTTCATTTAAGTTGTGGAAGAAAAGTAGTTTCATCAAGGACACTCAAAACACACGAAACTGACCTAATTAATAAAGGGCATTTTGCCAGAGTTCATCGAAAGTTTATGCTCAACCTTCGATACCTAAAACATATCGAACGCCAAGGTGAAGAACATATCGCTCATCTTACCACAGGCGATAAAATTGTAGTTTCAAGAAGAAAGGCTAGGTCGTTTAGTAATTAAATCAAAGATATTAGTAATTACTGTACTTCCTTGATTAATCTACCCAATCTATTGGTTTCCTAGAAGTTCTGTAAGGGCTTTCATTGCAAACTGCACATTCGGTATCGAATGGATAAACAATTAGTCCACTACTAAAAGGAGGTACACTTACATTATTTCTTTGAATAAAAACTGCTTTCTGTGAAATTGCCGAAACTTGAAAATAACCTAACATTGGTTTCGAACTATCGGTAAGATTTTTAATATTTCCACTGATTTTTGCTGGTGCGGTATCAAAAATCCCTCCCGAATTATTAGTTTGTTCTTTCACTGCCGACCAGTACAAATAGGCCTCTTTAGTGAGACTTTGCTGTTCTACCAACAAATAATAGGGCGTAGTATTATCATAAGGGATTTGGCCAATTAACTGCTTCGCCAAAGTACGACCATTCACAAGTTTATCGGAAGCTACATTTACGCACCCTAAACATTGCGTAATATTCCAGCAATCATCACAACATTTTCGTAAATACCTAACGGGAGGGTCTGTACGAGGAACAGTATAAACTTCGCAAAAACCTGCTTTCTGATAATTTTTCCATGTCCAACGATAATAATCTCCTTCAGTAAGTGGGTCTTTTACATCAACATACACATTATACATACCTCGATATTGCGGTCGAGGAATTGTTGTTAGTTTAAATTCTGTATAAACTTTTTCAATTGAAGGCGAAGCACGCATAGGTTCGACATTACTTGCATACTCAACCCCCTCACTTGTGCGTACATGAAGTGTGTAGGCATTACCAATTTGTCCCCGAAAACCCGTTGGGGTACTAAATTGTCCTCGATTCAAATCGGTCAAATCTGTTCGAATACCTTTCGAATCGATTATCCACACTTTAGCAGCATTGACGTATTTATCAAAAACACTCTCTTTGCTATTATAACCAGCCGAAAAGCTCAGTAAAAAGAAATGTGGGCCTGGCTGGTCGGTTAATGTACCTTCAAAAACAATCAAAGGAACACCCCCTGTTAATTTTGGGTCGAACTCATCGACACAAGCAAAAAGAGTAAAAAGTACGGCAAAAAATAGCTTACTAATAGCTTTCATAGTTTTTTAACTTATTCAATCAACCCAGTTTAAAGGTCTTTTGGCAGTACGATATTGACTTTCTTTACAGATTTCACAATTGGCATCATAGTTGAAATTTGAGCCACTAAAACTCAAACCAAAAGGTAGAATACCGGTATTATTCCGCTGAATATAAACTGCTTTTTGTTCAACGGCAGACACTTGAAAATAGCCTAAAATAACATCTGAATTATCATTAATATTTTTCAGATTTCCCCTAATTGATGCAGGAGCAATATCAAAAATCCCACCCGAATTATTGGATTGCTGTGCCACATTTCGCCAAAAATTATATGCATTTCGAGATAAACTCATTTGTTCAATCAACATATAATATCCAGTAATATTATCGAAAGGAATTTGCCCAATAAGTTGCCTTTTGAGCATATTCCCATTGATTAAATTATCAGAAGCTAAAACAATACAACCTAAACAACTCGTAGCGTTCCAACAATCAGTACAACATTTCTGATAAACAATTGTAGGTCTATCACCTGTAACAGTATATTGTGAACAATAACTTGCTCTTTCATAATGCACCCATTTCCAACGATAATAATCTCCTTGTGAGTCAGGGTCTTTTACATCAACATAAATATTAAAATTACCTCTATATTTGGGAAATGGTGTGGTCGTCAACTTAAACTCACTATATATTTTTTCAATTGGAGGTGTCATTTTCATCTTTTCAGGCTCACTTTCATAAGTTGTTCCATCGCTCAATTGAATATGAAGTTGATAGGTTTTTCCAATTTTTCCTCTAAAGTTCTCCGGAGTACTGAATTGTCCTTTATTCAAATCCGTCAAGTCAACCCGACTTTCTCCATCTGTTATCCAAACTTTAGCGGCATTCACAAACTTATCAAAAACACTTTCTTTACTATTATAACCTGCTGAATAACTCAATTGAAAAAAATAAGGTCCGGGTAAATTTGTTAATGTACCTTCAAATACAATTTTTGGTTTTCCACCTTGTAATTTTGGGTCAAATTCATCTATACAAGCTACAAGACCAAAAAGGCATGCAAGAGTTAACAGTGTCAAATTCTTTTTCATTTGTGTGGAACATGTGGGTTTAAAACTTAAAGTTATAGGAAATAGAAGGAATCATCGAACCCAAGATAGATAGTTTATAAATATCAACCTTATTGTAATATTGAGCATAACGCGTTTGAGTACGAAAAAATACTGAATATGCATTTCGCGTATTAAGCACATTATAAATCGAGAAATTCCAACTACCTTTTAGCTTTTTGTTTTTATAAGGGTTAGCATCAATATTCATTGCTAAATCAAGTCGGACATAATTTGGAATATTAGCTTGATTTCGATTAGCATAATAGGGTACTATCAAACCACCTACATAAAACTTAGCGGCAGGATAAGTAATCGGGCGGCCAGTGCTGAAGGTAAAGTTAGTAGAAAATGATATTCGTTTGGCAGCTTGATAGCTGGCAATTAGATTAAAAATGTGAGGTTTGTTATAGTTCGGAGAAAAGTACTCTCCATTATTAATCGTTTCTTCTTCAAACTTGCTTTTAATCAAAAATTGTGTTTGCGAATAAGTATAACTCATCCAACCTGTGAGTAAACCAATGTTTTTCTTCAAATAAAGTTCGGCTCCATAAGCACGGCCTGTTCCTTGTAAAATAGCTGTTTCAGGAAACTTTTCTAAGATTAAATTCGACCCATCTTTATAATCAGCTACGTTGGTTAACTTTTTATAGAAAAACTCAATCGAGGCTTCTATTTTATTATCTTTTAAGTTCTGAAAATACCCAATCGAAATCTGGTCGGCTACTTGAGGTTTAATGTAATTATCGGCCGATTTCCAGCGAGCTGTTGGCAATGCTGCCGTTGTATTAGAAATTAGCTGAATATACTGAATCATACGATTCAAACTAATTTTAATAGAAGAACGCTCATTAAGTGAATATTTGGCCGAAAAACGCGGCTCTAAACCACCATAAGTTTGGGTAGTCTTACCTTTTGAATAAAACACCGAATCGGTGAGTGTTTCGATACTTTTTGGCAGATTTGCTTGATAATTGTACAGATAGCCAGTTCCACGATTGATAAACTGCGAATATCTCAATCCCAATAAAATTGAAAACTTGCTGTTAAACTCATATTCATCATTGATATAAATCGCAGATTCTAAAGCACTTTCATTGCGTAATGTAATTGGATTAATTTGAGATATGCTGTTATCAGGACTTAACTTTCCGGGTTGAATTTGATAGTTAATAACGCTTAGGCCATAATCAATTTTTTGTTTTTCAGAAGGTAGAAAATTGAAATCAGCTTTGAGATTTTTATAAACAATACTTGATTCTAAACGAAAAGCTAAAACCGAATCTGGATTAATAATATTGGCATCATAACGGCTAAAAACGCCTGAAATCTTTGAAGTAAGTTTACTATTGAAAGAATGTACCCATGAAGCAGTTGCATTAGTTGTTCTCCAATTGAAAAGTGAAGAAGAAGCATTCACTTCCAAGTTTGCGAGTGAGTCGCCAGCTACTTTAAATTTATCAAAACCAGTAAAGGCCGTTAGAGCAATTTTATCTTTGGTCGTTGGTCTGAATTCAAATTTGGTGGTGATGTCGTAAAAGTCTGCTTTGGTATTTTTAATATTTTGTTGTGGCAGTAGCTTGAATAAATATCCAACGTAGGAAAATCGACTAGCAATAAAAAACGAAGCTTTAGCATCACCACTCTTATCTTTAATAATTGGGGCTTCAAGCATCAATCGGCTACTCACGAGCCCTATACCGCCCTGTCCAGAAAACTTCTGGGCATTGGCATCTTTTAGGTTAATATTTAGTACAGAGGCTGTTCGGCCACCGTACTGTGCAGGAATACCTCCTCTGTAAAAATTAATATCACGCAGTGCATCAGGGTTAAAAACTGAGAAAAACCCCATCAGGTGCGATGCATTAAACACCGGAGCATTATCCATCAAAATAAGATTTTGGTCGATATTTCCGCCTCTCACATTAAAACCAGAAGCACCTTCACCCACGCTAGCCACACCTGGTAGCGAAAATAAGCTTTTGATGATATCGAGTTCTCCCAAAAGTGTTGGGAGTTTTTTCATATTTCTGATATTCAGATTGGTTACACCAGTTTCCAAACGCTTTACATTCTGAGAAGCACTATTGGCAGAGACAACAACTTCTTCTAAATCGTTGGCTTTTTCATCCATCATGATATCTATCGACAAATTATTAGTAATATCGATACGTTGATGTTCTGTAAAAAAACCTTGATAACTTACGGTAAGATTGAATGTGCCTTTAGGTACTAAAATCTGATAACGTCCGAGTGTGTCGGAGAGCGTGCCATAGCCTGTTTCATCAACATAGATGGCAGCTCTTGGAAGAGGTTTATTGTCTTTACTCTGCCTAATTACACCCGAAACGGTATATTTACGTTGTGCATAAGATACTGAAAGTGATAGAAACAAAAGAATTAATAAATTGTAAAGTGTTTTATACTTCATAAATATTTGGTTTTTAGCTTTTTACTAGTTCTTGAATTACACTATCAGCACCATATTTCAACATTACTCAAATCTTAAGTGCTTCACAGATTCGCCTGAGTTAGCCAATTCGTTGAGTGAATCGATACCAATTTGTAAATGCCTTTCCACAAACTGACCTGTCACTTTCTTGTCACTTTCTTCAGTTTTTACGCCATCTGGAATCATTGGGTTATCAGAAACCAACAATAAAGCTCCATGAGGAATAGCATTTACAAAACCAACTATAAAGATGGTAGCAGTTTCCATGTCAATGGCCATTGCACGTAATTCACGAAGGTATTCTTTGAAAGCTTCATCATGTTCCCAAACACGGCGGTTGGTTGTATAAACCGTACCTGTTAGGTAATCAAGTTCGTGTTTTTTAATCATTGAACTCACCGCTCTTTGTAAACGGAATGAAGGAAGAGCAGGAATCTCTGGACGAGCATAATCATTACTTGTTCCTTCTCCTCTGATAGCAGCGATTGGAAGTACGAGGTCGCCGAGTTTAGTTGTTTTTTTCAAACCACCAACTTTTCCTAAGAAAAGAACAGCTTTTGGCGAAACTGCTGTGAGTAAATCCATGATTGTTGCGGCCACCGCACTACCCATTCCGAAATTGATGATGGTGATATTTCCAGCAGATGCCGTTTGCATTGCACGGTCACGACCTCTTACTTCAACTCCGAATTTCTCAGCAAACATCTCCACATAGTTTCCGAAGTTAGTAAGTAAAATGTATGGTCTGAATTCTTCGAGTGGAGTTCCAGTGTAGCGAGGCAACCAGTTTTTGACGATTTCTTCTTTTGTCTGCATAATTTTTATGACGTAAATTTGTTGATAAATGCTGTAAGAATTTTTTGTTCAGTACAGGATATTAGAGTACCCAACCGAAAATTGATAAATTTAGTTCACTCATACAAAAAATCTTTTTTAATGCAGCAACTTAATCTTCCAACATTCGCCTACAAAATCAAGGAATCAGAAGGTAAAACTTATATTTATGATGCGATTCGAAAGAAATACCTTGTTCTGACGCCAGAAGAATGGGTACGCCAACATTTCATTAATTTATTGTTAACTCACTATGGGTATTCTAAAAGTTTACTTAGACTTGAAGGTGGATTGACTTACAATAAACTTCAGAAACGCTCCGATATCGTTGTTTTTGAAAATACTGGTCAACCATATTTGCTGGTAGAATGTAAGGCGGCCGATGTGCCTATCAACCAAGCCGTAGTAGCTCAAGCTTCACGATACAATCTTACACTACGCTGCCCTTATTTAGCGGTTACGAATGGTATGAGCACCTTTTGTTTTAAGGTAGATTTTGAAAATGGTAAGTTTGAACAACTCAAAGATTTGCCCAAAGCTGCATTCGAAGGGTAAATTCTTGTTATTCAGAGGCTTTTCTTGACAAAAAGTCAAAAAAAATTTAATCTATCATTTTCATTATACATTATTATTTGTACCTTTGCACCCTCATTTTTGAGGAAAATAAATTTTACCATTTAACACTGTTTTTAGTATGTTTCAAAACCAGTATGAGACAGTTTTCATCTTGACTCCCGTTTTGTCTGACACACAGATAAAGGAAGCTGTCGAAAAATTCAAAAAAACATTGACTGATGCAGGTGCCGAAATCGTTCATGAAGAACATTGGGGCCTTCGTAAGCTTGCTTACACCATTCAAAACAAAAATACGGGATACTATCAATTATTCCAGTTCAAAGCAGCTCCAGCTACTGTAGCTACACTTGAAACTGAATACAAACGTGATGAGCGTGTAATGCGTTATTTGACTACGAAATTAGACAAATATGCCATTGATTATAGCGAACGCCGTAGCAAAGGCTTAATTGGCAAGAAAAATGTAGAATCTGCTCCGAAAGCGGTAGCATCAAACGAAACTGAAGAATAAGATGAAAAATAACGCAATGTCACTTGTTAACGACCCTGTTGATAGAAAAGACCAGGCTCGTAAAAAATATTGCCGCTTTAAAAAAGCTGGTATTAAATATGTTGATTACAAAGACCCGAACTTCTTATTGAAGTTTGTGAATGAGCAAGGAAAAATCCTTCCTCGCCGCTTGACTGGAAACAGCCTCAAGTTTCAACGTAAGGTTTCAGTTGCCATCAAACGTGCAAGACACTTAGCCTTGATGCCATTCGTAGCTGATGGACTTAAATAAGATATGAGATATGAGATATGAGATATGAGAGGTAATTCTCAATTTTGTGTTTCTTACATTCTCAATTCTACATTCTTAATTTTTAATTTGTTTTAAAAAATGGACATAATATTAAAAACTGATATTGCTGGTCTTGGATATAAGAATGACTTGGTAAGTGTAAAACCAGGTTACGCTCGTAACTATCTAATTCCACAAGGTTTTGCTCAGTTAGCAACTGAGTCTAACCGCAAGATTTTAGCTGAAAATCTTAAGCAAGTGGCTCACAAGGCAGAAAAAATCAAAACAGAAGCCTTGAATATTGCTGAACAAATTGGAGATATGGTTATCACTATCGCTATGAAAACTGGTGAAAGTGGTAAAATCTTCGGACGTGTAACAAACACACAAGTTTCTGATTATTTGAAAGAAAAAGGATTCGACATCGACCGTAAGAAGATTACTATGGATGATGTTAAATTTGTTGGTGATTACTCAGCAACGCTTGACCTTCACAAAGAAGTTAAGCACAAAGTAGCTGTTAGTGTAGTAGCTGAAGCGTAATTTATAGCTTTGTAAATATATAAGAGCGTGTATTTCGAAAGAGATACACGCTTTTTGTTTATTTATGTCTCACACCATAATAATCAACATATTTAGAACTATACCTTCATACCTTCGTTAATTTTATTACAACTCCTCTCTCCTATTTTGAAAAATCTCTTTAAAAATCTTTCAAATTTTTCAGTTTAAAGCTGAAAGCCCGGGTACCAAAATTACGAGTGTTGATGATTTCAAAGATTTTTATATCTAGCAAGACCCTTTTTTGAATAAAAAATATTTTACTCAACAAATATTATCTATAATAAATCTCAGAAAAAATAAAAAGATGTAAATTGCTAGTCGGCTTATACTTTTATTGGAACCATGATTTATCAAGAAGGTCAAACAAATACTACAAACGATTCTCAGCTCTGGCAACAGTTAAAGAATGGTAGTGAATTGGCTTTGGGGAAACTCATCAAAAAGTATTTCAATCCCTTACTAAACTACGGTTATAAATTTGTTAGAAACGAAGACTTCGTAAAAGATTGTGTTCAAGAAGTTTTTGTGGAAATTTGGAGTAGAAGACAAAACATTAGCCAACCCGATAGTGTACGTGCCTATCTGCTAAGCTCTGTTCGTAAAAAAATTCTGCGTGAAAGTTTTCGACAAAAAATTAAGACAGATGGGGATGAAATAGTTAATATTGAAAATGATTTAAAATTTGCTGAATTTTCACCGGAATTAGCCATAATTGAACAAGAAAATTCACAAGAAACTATTCAGAAAATATCTAGTTTATTAAATACGTTACCTAAACGACAACGTGAAGTTATTTATTTGAGATTTTACCAAAACCTCGAACGTGACGAAATCGCACAAATTATGGGGGTAAATGCACAGTCGGTTTCTAACTTATTACAAGCTGCATTCAAGACTATTCGAGAGAATTGGTCGGGATTGATTATTCATTATTTGTTTCTTATCAAATTCATTTCTTAAAAAAATAATAAAAAAACAGTATTAAAGGCCAAGCCTTGGCATCTTACCAATAATACTCCATATAGATGAATATAAATTATCGCAAATATAGCTTTCAAGATTTCAGCCGAGATGAAGCATTTCGTCAATGGGTGTTTAATACTGATAGTAAAAATGATGAATTTTGGAAAAACTGGATAGCAGAAAATCCTGATTGTGCCGAAAACATTAACATAGCTAAAGCATTTTTATTGACCCTTGAAGAAAAAGACCTTTCTCTTGATAATGATGATTTAGACGCGATTACCGATAAGATTGTTGCAGAAGCCCCTTTAGTGATACCTTTCTGGACAACTAGGGCGTTCAAGTTGGCAGCTTCAATGCTACTATTACTAAGCTTTGGTTTCTTTGGACTAAAATATTTCTATCAAGAATCTGGTGATATTACTTCTGAAAAAATTAATTCCAATTTGAGTAGTAACTACCTAGAAACTGAAAATAATAAAACTACAAACCAACAAATTACCCTTCAAGATGGGAGTATCGTTACACTTTATCCTAAGAGTAAAATCCGATACCCTAAACAATTTTCAACCCAACTCCGAGAAGTATATCTGACTGGACAAGCGTTTTTTAATGTGACCAAAAATCCTAAACGTCCGTTCTGGGTTTATACGAGTCATATTTCAACGCAGGTCTTAGGCACAAGTTTCATGGTAAAAGCCTTTGAAAATGAAAATAATATCAAAGTTGAAGTTCATTCCGGGAAAGTTTCAGTGTATCGGAGAGAAGACCTTGAAAAAGCAAAACTCCAACAGAAAAACGAGATGGTTGGCATAATACTTACGCCAAATCAGGAAGTAGATTATTCAATTACTGATGAACGTTTATTAAAATCAATTATCAATCGACCAGAAGTTTTAATCGCAAACTCTCCAAAGCATTTTACTTTCGATGAAACGCCAATTTCGAAGGTTTTTGAAATACTCGAAAAAACTTATGGGCTCAATATTATTTTCGATGAAAAAAATATGGAGAACTGTTTTTTAACGGCTTCATTTTCTGATGAATCGCTTTATGATAAGCTAAATCTGATTTGTAAAATTACGCACTCAACTTACGAAATTGTTGATGCTCAAATAATTATACATAGCAAAGGCTGCTAAAAAATAAAATTTTGTATTATTTCAAAAAAAAACTTCATTAAAACAAGTATCTAAATCAACTTCTTGCTATCCATAGTTAAAACCTAGCTACTATGGATACTTTTTTACCAAAACCCCTATTTAAGTATATTCGATTTGCCCTACCCTTTACGCTAAAAATCTTTAGTGGGTGATTATTGTATTGTGTCATTTTCAATAAAATACAAATAATTATATTTCTTCTTTGATAATACATACATTAACTCTAAATTTTATCAAAATCTAATGAATGAGTATTTTCACCCTCAATTAATAAAGAAACTTATGAAAGTTTCATTTTTACAGTTGCTAATTAGTTTGGTTGGAGTTGGTATTTCTTATGCCCACACCGTAACTGGACAAGATGTGCTTGAGCAAAAAATAAGCATCAAAGCAAGCAATGATGTTTTGAAAACAACACTAAGTACCATTGAGCACACGACCAGCGTGAGATTTGTCTATAATCCGAGAGAAATTAGAATTGGACAAAGAATATCTATTGAAGTAAGGAATGAGTCTTTGAAAGAGGTCTTAGATAAATTACTCAAACCTTTACAAATTTCGTACGAGGTAAACGGAAAGCAAATTTTGCTTTTCAAAAATGCAATGGGTTTCATTGATGAGCCTCAGCTTTCATTACCACAAAATACTATCGAAACCATTAAAGCTCTACAAATGCTTTCAGGAAGGGTTACCGATGAAAAAGGTGAACCCATCCCAAGTGCGAGTGTAGCCATTAAGGGTACTACGAGAGGTACTACAACTGATGTTGCGGGAAACTATCGCTTAGAAGTACCGAGTGATAAAGCTATTTTGGTTTTTAGTTTTGTTGGTTATTCAACGCAAGAAATAGTTGTTGGAAACCGCACAACGATTGATGTATCGCTCAAACCAGATGATAAAGCCCTTGAAGAAGTAGTTGTAGTAGGTTATGGTGAACAGAAAAAACGTGATTTAACTGGTGCCTTATCATCTATTCAATCGAAAGATATCGTCAGAGCCAATCCAACGCTTGCTGCAAGAGCTTTACAAGGACAAGTAGCTGGTGCTACGGTAACGAAGTCGGATAACCGCCCAGGAAGTGGGTATAATATTACGATTAGAGGCGAAAATACTATCAATAACTCTACCGCACCCTTAGTTGTAATTGATGGATTGATGGGTGGCGATATCAATACGCTCAACCCCAATGATATCCAGTCGATGGATGTATTAAAAGATGCTTCATCAACTGCTATTTATGGAGCTAGAGGAGCAAACGGCGTAATATTGATTACCACGAAAAAAGGATTATCAGGAAAACCTAAAGTAAGCTATGATTCTTACGTTGGCGTTAAAAATCCTGCCCACTTACCAAAAATGATGACCAGTGAGCAATTTTACAAACTTGCATATACAGATAGAATTTTAGAAGGTGCTACAGGAGCAACTTTTACATCGGCCGAAATGGCCAATATTCAAAATGGGGTTACAACCGACTGGGTTGGTCTAGTAACCAAACCAGCGACTCAAACCAATCATAATATTAGTGTAGCAGGTGGAACAGAAAAAACAACCTATCGTTTTTCGGGTGGATATTTACTAGAGCAAGGTAATGTAATTAGTACTGATTATAAAAGATATAACCTCAATGCTGGCCTTGATAGTAAACTAGGCGAACACTTTAAAGTTGGATTTACTTCTTATGTTACTTATTCAGACCAAAATTTAGGTTCACAGGAATCTTTGAGAGGAGCATACCGAGCACGCCCAACTGGAACGGTTTATTATGCTGATTTAGCAAACCCAAGTGAAAACCAAGATGTAAACTTCAATGGTTTGGCAATTTGGATGGGTATCAACGATAAGCAAGTACCAAATCCACTGAGCGATACCGACCCAAAAGTATCGAAATTACAGACAACTAATGCTAATATCATGGGAAATGCCTATGTTGAGTACACACCCATTAAAGGTCTGAGCATACGTTCTTCGCTTTCGGCTACTTATGGAACTTCAAGAATCGGTGATTTTAGAGGTATGTGGTCAAAATCTCAAATCGGTACTAAACCCCGTACACAATACGATAACCGTTTGATAGGCAGCTATACCCTCGATAATATCATTAATTATAATCTTGATTTGGGTAAGCATAAAATTACACTAACTGGCTTACAAAGTGCATTTTATCAAAGAAACGAAAGCTACACAGTTGCTGTAAAAGATTTACCATTTGATTCTGACTGGTATTCATTAAATACTGGTACTATTACTTCTTTCGGAAGTTCATTAGTTGAGCGTTCAATTGCCTCATACATGGGTAGAATCAATTATACGTTCAATGATAAATATTTATTGACAGTAACTGGTCGTTCTGATGGGGCTTCACAACTAGCTGCGGGCAATAAATGGGCATTTTTCCCATCGGTAGCTTTAGGTTGGAGATTGATTGATGAATCATTTTTACAAAACGTAAAAGTTCTATCGAATTTAAAACTAAGAGCAAGTTACGGAGAAGTAGGAAACTCAACTGTAAATCCGTACAGCACACAAGCGGGTTTATTAAATACTGGTTATGACTTTGACGGTACAGCCGCTTACGGTTTTGCTCCTCAAAACTTAGGAAATAAAGGCCTACGTTGGGAAAGAAGTAAAGAATTAAACTTAGGCTTAGATTTTGGATTTTTCAGAAACCGAATTGCTGGAACAGTGGAAGTTTACGACAGAAAAACAGTTGATTTGATTTTAAGTCAAAAACTACCAACTACTTCGGGTTTCTCGCAAGTAATTTCAAATGTGGGTAAAATTCAGAACAAGGGAATTGAAATTTTATTGAATACAGTCAATGTAGCAAGAACAAACTTTACATGGAATACAACCTTAACTTTCACTAAAAATAATAATAAATTACTTTCACTATACGGTGAAGGTCAGACTATCGACAAAGGCAATAAGTTATTTGTAGGCTATCCGATTAAATCAAATTTTGATTATAAATTTGATGGAATCTGGCAAACTGAAGAAAAAGACTTAGCTACCAAATACAAACAAGTTCCTGGCTCAGTAAGAGTAGTTGATGCCAATAATGATGGACAAATTTCTTCAACCGAAGGCATTGATGACCGTATGATTTTAGGAACTGCCCTACCTAATTTCCTTGTAGGTATTACAAATCGCTTCAAATATAAAAACTTCGACCTTTCATTCTTTACATATTATAGAAACGGAACAGAATATAAAAACAATACATTATCGGGCACTTTTGGTGAACTCGGTACACGCTACAATAGCTTAGCATCATTAGACTATTGGAGAAGTGATAATCCATCGAACACTTATTTTGGAGCAGTAGCTGCGAACCCTTATCGTGCAGCTATTACTTATCAAGATGCTAGCTTCTTAAGAATTTCTGACATCACTTTTGGTTATACCTTACCCAAAGGTGCAATGGAGAAATTCAAACTCTCAACTGCACGTATATACACGCAGGTACTTAATCCATTTATTTTCACAAAATACACAGGATTTGACCCAGAGTTTAACTCAGCCATTTACCAAGACGATGTACCTTCAATGACGGTAAGTATTGGTCTTAATGTTAGTTTTTAATTTCTAAAATGCAGAATAACAATGAAAACAATATTATTCAAACGATATAATTTTTGGCTTGTTACAAGTTTATTTCTTGTTTTAACAAGTTGTAAAGACCAATTTTTGGATGAAGTTCCCAAATCAACCCTTACTACCGATGTTTATTACAAAACAGAAGCTGGTTTTGAAGATTTGGTTCGTTCGTGCTATCCTTTATTGAGAAATATTCATCAAAACAGAATATTAGTTCTGAATGGTACTGATATTTTCTCTTCACAAGGTGGTTGGAACCCTTCGGCGGTCAATGGAAAAGAAAATCAACCAAGCTTATATGATGTATATGATGCCCGTTTTAATGCAACATTGCCTGAGGTTCAAAGTCTGTGGCAATTACTTTATGCCGAAATCGCTCGAACAAATACGGTAGTTTCTCGTGCCAATGACATCACAACCATGAATGCTACCTTGAAAGACACACGCTTATCAGAAGCAAAATTCTTGAGAGCTTTATGCTTTTTCTATGCAGTACAACAATGGGGCGATATTCCAATGCCATTGACCGAAACAACTACTCCACAGAAGGATTTCCCTCGTGTGCCTGCGGCCGATGTTTACAAACAAATCATTGCAGATTTGCTTGATTGTGAAGCAAAATTACCGACAGTCGCTTCAAACTACGGACGCATTACGAAAGGAGCAGCCCAATTTTTATTAGCGAGAGTTTATTTAACGAGAGGTTGGAATTTTAACAACTCACTTGGTGGCTCAAGCACAGATTTCGATTTAGCTCTTCAATACGCCGATAAAATCATTGATGCGTATCCTTTAGCCACTAATTACAGTGATTTATTTCCAAAACGTTCAAATAATCCCTTGACACAATATACTGGAGCTCAAAATGATAAAAATCCAGAAATTATATTCGCAGTACAATATAATAGTGATGTATTGACTAATAAAACAGACCCTGCCTTTACACAAGATGCGGCAGGTGGGAATGATTTACATTCTAAATTTGGTCCAAGTGGCGAAGGTTTCATTGGTAGCAAAGGACGCACAACCGACTATAATCGTTGTCTTGGTGTTCATCAAATCAATACAGCCACTTATCGCTTCTTCGACCCTGATAATGATACTCGTTATGCTCATAATTTTGTGAGTGTTGGTTATGCTCTTTCGGCAGTAAAAGACTATAAACCCCTTCCTCTTTCTAATCCAAACTTAAAAATAAGCTTTGCTGCTGGCGATACGGTATTGCTATGCCGCCCATGGAACAAACCTGCAACAACATTAGCCGAAAGAGGTGTTGACTTAGGCGGAAAGAAAAACTATGCAGTTGTAAATACCGATGAATACGGAGGTGGCTACCCAATTGATAATTCGGGTTTAAATGTTCAGGCTCCGTTAATGTGGAAGTTTTGGCAGCCGGGTATTCCTTACGGTGATGCTTACGGAACATTCAACGAGTGTATCTTCCGTTCGGCTGAAGCCTACTTAATTGCAGCCGAAGCTATTGTTAAAGGTGGTAAAGGAAGCAAACTAGGTGGTGCAGAAGTTTACTATAATCGTGTTCTTGACCGTGCCTTAGGTACTAAAAAAGGTACAGACCCACAATGTGCCGCTGCTCCTGAGAACCAAAAATCACTTGAAACAGCTTCATACAGAGCCACGGCATCTAATATTACAATTGATTTGATTTTGGATGAAAGAGCTAGAGAATTTATGGGTGAATATAGCCGCTGGTTCGATTTAAAAAGAACAGGTAAATTAGTGGATAGAGTGAAAAAGTACAACCCTTGGGTGAAAGGACAAGCTATTGCCGAAAAGCATTATTTACGTCCAATTCCACAAAGCGAAATCGACTTGTCGTTCCCTGCGATGAAACAAAACCCTGGATATTAATTAAAGTAGATTTGTTAATAATTAGAAATTGAAAGAGAGGAAGAACTTTCTTCTTCTCTTTTTTCCTCTCTAACCATCATTCCAACCCTAAACATGAAAAAAAACATACTTTCAACCCTTAGCACTTTTTTGCTAATCTGTAATTTTTCATTTGTCCATGCCCAATGGAAAAACCTTTTCAATGGGACAGACTTAAAAGGTTGGACCAAGAAAAATGGCAATGCAGAATACAAAATTATAAACAAAACGATAGTTGGTGTTTCTCAGCTCAATACACCTAATTCATTCTTGTGCACCGAAGAACTTTACGGCGATTTTGTCTTAGAATTAGAAGTAAAAGTAGAAACGGGTTTAAATTCAGGAATACAAATCAGAAGCATTAGCGACCCAAATATTCAAGCAGGTAAAGTACACGGATACCAAGTAGAAATTGACCCTGGTGATAGAGCTTGGAGTGGTGGCATCTTCGACGAAGGACGTAATGGTTGGTTATACCCACTATCAGTTAATCAGAAAGGACGAAGGGCATTCAAAACGGGTAATTGGAATAAATATCATATCGAAGCGATTGGAAATAGCATAAAAACATGGGTCAATGGTATTCCTTGTGCGAATCTCTTAGACCCACAAACAGCTCGTGGCTTTATTGCTTTACAAGTACATCAAATCAAGCGAGAAGAACAAGTTGGGTTAACAGTACAATGGAAAAATATCAGAATTGCCACCGAAAACTTAAAAGATGTTGTTTGGAGAGGTGGTGAAGAAGCCCCAGAAGTTAGCTATCTAATCAATCAATTATCCGAAAATGAGCAACGAAAAGGTTGGCGTTTACTTTGGGATGGTAAAACTACCGCAGGTTGGCGTTTAGCTAATGATGATAAATTTCCGACAGTCGGTTGGGCGATTCAAGATGGCATTTTGAAAGTTCTCGGAACTAAAAAAGATTCCTTAATAAAAAGCGGTGACATCATAACCGATCAAGAGTTTTCAAATTTTGAACTTGAATTAGATTTCAAACTTACAACTGGTGCAAACAGTGGCTTAAAATATTTTGTCGTTGAAGACCGCAAGAAAAGAGCGGGTACTGGCTTAGGTCCAGAATTTCAAATGCTCGACGACAAAGTTCACCCAGATGCCAAAGCAGGTGTAAACGGTAACCGCACTACGGGTTCACTCTATGATTTAATTACAGCTGAAAATCTTTCGGAAGGTAATAATGATAAACGAATGAATCCGCCAGGAAAATGGAATAAACTTCGCATCGTTTCAAAAGATGGACACGTAGAACACTGGTTAAACAACCTAAAAATGGTTGAATACGACCGCCATTCTCAAATATTTCGTAACCTCGTTGCGAAGAGCAAATACAATAGTTATCAAAATTTTGCCCAAGCGGTTTCTGGACATATCCTCTTGCAAGACCACGGCGATGAGGTCCATTTCAGAAGCATAAAAATCAGAGAATTATAAGCAAAATACTTCACCAACAAACTTATTAAAATATCTACCACCCATGAATAGAAGAAATTTTGTAGCAATGGGAGCTACTTCGCTTTGTGCCTTGCCTTTCGTTGGTTTTAGTTCAATTCAACAAAAATCAGCAACTAAACCCACTTGGCTACTTGAATGGATTAAAATTCATGACCAACAATTACTTAGTTTCAAGACATTTAAAGTGACTGACCCATCGCACAAATACGTGGGTGGTTACATGGATGATGTGGAAATTCCAAATCCACATTCAACGAGTGGTTTTATTGGCAAGGCTTGTATGCTGATGTCGTGTCCAGAGTCTTCGTTTTATCAATCAAACGAGGTTTTGAAAGATGTAGAAGCTGCTACCAAAGCAATGCTTCAATTTCAGCACAGCGATGGAACGATTGATTTGTTAGCAACTAATTTTCATTCAACGCCCGATACTGCTTTTATTTTAGAAAACATGGTTCCTGCCTACAAGTTTCTAAAACAATCAAATACCAAAGGTGCTGATAATACCCTTGATTTATTACAGAAATTTCTAAAAAATGCGGGAGGAGGCCTAATTGTGGGCGGTATTCACACTCCAAACCACCGTTGGGTAGTTTCTGCAGCTCTAACAAAATTAAATGAGTTATTTCCTGATAAACGCTATCTCAATCGTATTGACCAATGGCTTGCCGAACATATTGATTTAGACCCAGATGGACAATATACCGAAAAGAGTACCAATAGCTACTCTCCTATTGTTAATCGCTCGTTGATAATTATGGCTAAGGGACTTAACAAGCCCGAACTTTTAGAGCCTGTGCTGAAAAACCTCGAAATGACCCTGTACTACGTTCATCCTAATGGCGAGGTCGTTACGGAAGCATCAAACCGACAAGATAAAGGAACAATCGGTAATATGTCGAAATATTATTATTGCTACCGTTTTATGGCATTGCAAAAAAACAATGGTCAAATGGCAGCAATGGCTCGACAAATTGAAAGAACCAGTACAAAAGAGCAACTGGCGGCTTATCTCGACTATTTTTTAGAAGACCCAACACTTTGGAAGGAATTACCAGCCGATAAGCCTTTACCAGTCAGCTACGCAAAGGCATTTCCATACTCGGGCGTGGTGCGTATCCGACGTAATAATTGGGATACTACCATTCTATCAAACAACACGGGTTGGCTTACTTTTCATAAAGGCAATGCCGTTTTGCAAGCTATGCGAGTAGCAGCTTCGTTTTTTGGTAAAGGTCAATTTCAATCAGAAAAAATCGAACAACAAGGCGATACTTGGGTTTTGCAAAAATCGCTCGAAGGCCCTTATTATCAACCACTTGACAAAGATAAAATATCTCCCGATGGCGACTTGGACAAAATGCCAAGGACGCTCCGTAAGCAAAGTGAAATCCAACAGTTAGGGACAGTTGTAAAGATAAAAGAGACAGAAAATGGCCTTGAAATCGAAATCAGTATGAGCGGCACCGATGGGGTTCCAGTTTCACTTGAATTAATTTTTCGAGCAGGTGGTACGTTTTCGGGAGTAGTAAAGTCAACAAAAAAAGATAATGCTTATCTTTTTTCTGAGCAAAAAGGCTCTTATACCGTAGGTAATGATAGTATTCATTTTAGTTCGGGGAAGCTCGAACATAAGAATATTATCTTGCGTGGAGCATTGCCCCCATTAGAAGCCCCAACCGTTTATCTGACAGGATTTACTCCTTTCAAACACACCATTAAACTTTCATAAATTCAAAATTAATAATGAAAAGATTTTTAGTATTTTTTCTGTTTATTTCAAGTTACGTTTTTGCTCAAAAGGCAAAGGTTGAACCAGTTGATTTGGTATATCCATTGGTAGATGCCGCCAATTCTCGTTGGTTTTTCTTCAATTCGGCCACTCGCCCTTTTGGGATGGTCAATCTTAGCCCCGATAATGCCATTGATGCCGACTGGAACGCTGGCTATCGCTACGAAAAAGACAGTATTAAGTGCTTTAGTCATGTGCATGGATGGCAGTTATCTGGCATTCCTGTAATGCCTACCACTGGAGAATTTAAAGGTCATTTAGGTTCAAGCAGATATGGTTCTAAGTTTTCACACAAAACCGAAATTATCAAAGCTGGCTATCATAAAGTTGTTTTAGATGCTTATGGAATAACTGCCGAACTCACTTCAACCACCCGAGTAGGTTTTCATAAATATACATTCCCAAAATCAGCAAAAAGCCAAATTCTCTTTGATTTTTCAACATTTCTTGGCCCTTCTGATACCCAAAAAGGCTTTATAAAAAAAGTGAATAATCAAGAAATAGAAGGCTATGCCATCATGGCTCCTACGATTCGCCGTCCAAAAACGTTAACTGTTTTTTTTGTGGCACAGTTTGATAAACCTTTCGACTCTCTAAAAGGCTGGAGAAGAGGTCAGTTAGAAGAAGTAAATAGTAGCATTGAAGGCGAAAAAATTGGGGCATACATAAACTTTACGACACAAACAGGTGAAGTTAGAAAAATGAAAGTAGCCATCTCGTATGTGAGTGAAGAGCAAGCCCGATTGAATCTAACGAGTGAGTTGCCACATTGGGATTTTGAAAAAACCGTCAAAGAAAGCCGTGAGGAATGGAATAAATGGCTTAGCAGAATAGAAATTGAAGGAGGAACAGACACCGAAAAACGTCGCTTTTATACGGATTTGTGGCACGCTTTGCAAGGAAGACGTATTATTTCAGATGTAAATGGTAAATATTCTGATATGACGGGACCCGAACGCAGAATTGGACAAATTCCGCTCGATAAAAATGGTAAACCAACCTACAATCACCATAATTCGGATTCGTTTTGGGGGGCACAATGGACAATCAATACTCTCTGGCATTTAGTATATCCAGAAGTTACCGAATCGTTTATCAACTCGATGGTCATGATGTATCAAGATGGTGGACTCATTCCTCGTGGTCCTGCGGGAGGTAATTACACCTACGTAATGACGGGTGCAGCCACTACCCCATTTATTGTAAGTGCCTACATGAAAGGAATCAAGGGTTTTAATATTGAAAAAGCGTATGAAGGTTTACGAAAAAATCATTTTCCTGGTGGAATGATGAGTAAAGCAGGCTACGAACACAACACTTTCAAAGGCGGTGGTATTGAATACTACATGGAACGAGGCTATGTGCCACACCCAATTAGTAACATTAAATATGGTTTTCATCAAGATGGTTCTACCCAAACGCTCGAATACGCCTATCAAGATTATACATTGGCACAAATGGCAAAAAAACTGGGCAAAAATGAAGATTATGAGCTATTTATGAAGCGTGCAACCAACTATAAAAATATTTGGAATGCTGATATTGGTTGGATGTGGAACCGCACACTCGACGGCAAATGGGCCGAACCAGTGGATATTCTACGCTACGATAATGGTTGGGAAGAAGGAAATGCCGCACAATATGTTTGGTTTGTGCCGCACGATGTGCAAGGCTTAATAAATTTAATGGGAAGCAGAGAAGCATTTACTACAAAGCTTAATTCTTCGTTTGAAAAAGCACAAAAACACGATTTTGTTTCGGGGAAATCGCACGATAAAGAAACTTTAGAGGAATTACGCCGAGTGTATATCAACTATGGTAATCAGCCGAGTATTCAAACAGCTTATTTGTTTAACTACGCTGGTTCGCCGTGGTTGACGCAATATTGGTCAAGACAAGTAATCGACAAGGTTTATAGTGGACTTTCACCCCAATTTGGTTACAGTGGCGATGAGGACCAAGGACTCATGGGAAGTTTGGCGGTTTTAATGAAATCGGGGATTTTCTCAACCAATGGCGGTACTTCACCCGACCCGTTCTACGAAATTAGTAGTCCGATTTTCAAAAAAATTACATTTCACTTAAATCCGAAGTATTATTCTGGCAAAACATTTACAATTGAGGCCAAGAATAATTCATCAAAAAACCTTTATATCCAGTCGGCTAAACTAAACGATAAAGCCTTAGAAAAACCTTGGATTCTGCACGAAACAGTTATAAAAGGCGGAAAATTAACCTTAGATATGGGAGCAAATCCTAATAAAAACTGGGGTAGTAAGCCTGAGCAAGCACCACCATCAATGACCACTAATTTAAAGTGATAGATTTTAAATGAAAAAGAAGAACATCGTTTTTTTGTTGCTCTTATTTGTACCAATTCTCGTACAAGCTCAAGACCTCGTATCTTGGCGTGTAAACATTGCGATTGCTCCTGAAACTAGAAAATCATTTATCAAAGGTGGGCGATTAATTCTACACGTAACCAAGCAACATGAGCGAGAGCCTCGGCTTCGCTCAGAAATTGCCTTCGGTGTAACGCCCCAGAATTGGGAGACAAATTCAGCTTTTTTGCTGGACTCCAAAAATAAAAATGTTTTAAATATTGGCTTAGATAAACTAAAACCAAATGCTACTGATAAGTATTATTTTCAGGTAGTTTACAAACAAAACATTGAAGATGGCCAAGAGAATGTTGCAGGAAATCTGTATAGTAATATAGATTCGGTGTTGTTTTCTAACAACCTTCAACTGAATCTTACACTCAATCAAATTATTCAGCCAACGAGTATAATTAAGCATCAATTTGTAACCGCAGTTGAGATAAAGAGCAAAATACTTTCAGAGTTTTCGGGTAAACCTCGTTTTTTGAAGGCTTCAATCTTATTGCCATCGGGTTATTTTGAAAATCCTGACAAAACTTATCCGATTTGCTACCGAGCAGCAGGGCTAAACGGACGCTACACGGCCATCAACGGAATAGTCAATAACAAAGATTTTTCGGATTGGTGGTTTAGTAAAAACGCACCACAAATCATCTACGTTTTTCTTGATTCGCAAGGCCCTTACGGCGATACCTACCAAGTTGATTCCGAGAATAATGGCCCTTGTGGCAAAGCACTGCTTGAAGAATTAATTCCAGAAATCGAAAGGCAAGTTCGCTATAAATCCGAATCAAAAATGCGTTTTCTGACAGGAAATTCTACTGGAGGCTGGGTATCGCTAGCTCTGCAAATCTTTTATCCTGATTTTTTTGATGGCACGTGGTCATATAGCCCAGACCCCGTTGATTTTGAACACTACGGACTCATTAATATCTATCAAGATGAATCTATTTTTTTTAATCGCTATGGCTATTTACAACCAGGCCGAAGAACAATTTATGGAGAACCAACTTTCTCGATGAAAGATTGGATTGCAGGAGAAAACCTCAATAGTCGAACAGGTAATTATTTAGTTTCTGGTGGTCAGTTTGGAGCCTATAATGCCGTATTTGGCCCAAAAGGAGCGAATAATTTACCTTCACTAATGTTTGACCCATTCACGGGAAAAATCGACCATACCATTGCTAAACAATGGGAGAAGTATGATTTGAAAAAGGTTTTAGAGAAAAACTGGCCAACACTTGGCCCAAAGCTACAAGGCAAAATATGGATTTGGATGGGCGATATGGATGGACTTTACTCAAATGTTGCCACAAGGTTTCTACAAAAGTTTTTAGATAAAACCGAAAATCCTAAATCAGATGCAAAAGTTTCATTTACTGCTATGGCAGGGCATGGACAAGAATGGAGCGATAAGGCTGTTTTGACTTTGATTGCCAATAAAATTGCGAAAAAATAACGGTTCATTACACATCACATGAATAAGATAATCATTTTTCTTGCCGTATTGGGGCTATATACACACAGCTTTGCCCAAACAAAATCTATTTGGCTCGATGACTTGAAAATTAAATCATTTTCAGAGGGAATTCCTGCGGTTTTAGGTAAAACCAATGCAGGCGGGGATTCAATGAAAATAAATGGTAAACTCTATAAACACGGTGTGGGTGTAAGCTCAACCAGTGTTTTATCATTTTTTTTAAATGGCCACGCCACCGAGTTTTCGGCCATGGTTGGGGTTGACGATAAAGGAGTAAAAGATTTACCACTAAAATTTTATGTAATCGGCGATAGAAAAATACTGTTTGAAAGTGGTGAAATGAAACTTGGAGATGCCCCCAAACAAGTAAAAGTAAGTCTTGTAGGCGTTAAACGCTTAGGACTTTTAGTTACGATTGAAGAAAATGGATTTAATCGTTCCTACTCCAATTGGGCAGATGCTAAGTTTGTTATGAAAGATGATTTTATTCCGCAAACGATGCCAAATACCGATGAAAAATACATTCTAACACCCAAACCTGACAAAAAGCCTAAAATTAACTCACCTAAACTTTTTGGAGCAAGACCCAATAACCCATTCCTTTATACCATTGCTGCTACGGGCGAACGACCGATGAAATTTACAGCAAAAAACTTACCACAAGGTCTTTCACTTGATTCAAAAACTGGGCAAATTACAGGAAAAGTAGCTCAAAAAGGCACTTATACAAGCACTTTAGTGGCTAAAAATGCCTTTGGCGAAATCAAAAAGGAGTTAAAAATTATCATCGGAGATACGATTGCTCTTACTCCTCCAATCGGTTGGAACGGTTGGAATTCATGGGCAAGAAACATCGACCGAGAAAAAGTAATCGCCTCGGCCGATGCCATGATAAAAATGGGACTCAACCAACATGGCTGGACGTACATAAATATTGATGATGCTTGGCAAGGGCAGCGAGGTGGCGTTTTTAATGCCATTCAACCCAACGAAAAATTTCCAAATTTCAAAGAAATGGCCGATTATATCCATAGTCAAGGGCTGAAACTTGGAGTTTATTCTACGCCCATGATAACAAGCTACGCAGGTTACATTGGCGGTTCTTCAGATTTTGTTGATGGAAAAATCACTGATTCTATCAAAAACAATAAACGAGCTTTTCGCTATGTTGGCAAATATCATTTTGAAGAAAATGATGCCAAACAAATGGCTACTTGGGGAGTAGATTATTTAAAATATGATTGGAGAATTGAAGTTCCATCGGCCGAAAGAATGTCGGCGGCTTTAAAAAACTCAGGAAGAGATATTGTTTACAGTATTTCAAATTCAGCACCCTTTTCAAATGCCAAAGATTGGGCAAAGTTAAGCAATACATTTCGTACGGGCCCCGACATCAGAGATTCTTGGTTGAGCCTTTATCTATCTGCTTTTACACTCGACAAATGGGCTCTATACGGTGGACATGGCCATTGGCTCGACCCCGACATGATGATTTTGGGCAATGTTACAACAGGCTCTGAACTTCATCCTACACGCCTTACGCCCGATGAGCAGTATAGTCATGTAAGTCTATTTAGCTTACTATCAGCACCTTTACTGATTGGCTGCCCCATTGAGCAGTTAGACGCTTTTACACTAAACCTTTTAACCAACGATGAAGTAATAGAAATCAACCAAGACCCATTGGGGAAACCCGCTAGATTAGTTTCAGATGATGATGGCATACAGATTTGGGTAAAATCATTGGAGGATGGTTCGTATGCGGTTGGGCTATTCAACATTGCTCATTTTGGAAAAACACCTGAATCATATTTCCGTTGGGGCGATGAAAAATCCACAAATTATGTCTTGAAACTCAATCAAATTGGACTTAAAGGTAATTTCCGTATAAGAGATGTCTGGCAACAGAAAGACTTGGGAAATTTTAAAAATACATTCAAAACAAGCATACCTCATCATGGAGTAATAATGCTTCGAGTATTTCCAAAAAACTAGACAATAAACAAAAATGACGACTAAAATATCATTTCAAAGAGTATTTGCCTCAATACTGATACTTTCTACATTCATTGCTGGTTTTAAAATAATTTCTTTTAACGAGCCTAAAATTTCGTTGGAAGGCTACCAAATCGAAGATGGTTTTGAACTGAGTGTCATTGCCTCTGAGTCTTTACTGAAAGCACCAGTAAGCATGGATTTTGACAATAAAGGTCGAATGTGGGTAGTTGAAATGATTGGCTATATGCCTAATCTTGAAGGTATCGGTGAAGACGAGCCCAATGGTCGAATTTCAATTTTAGAAGACCGCGACAAAAATGGAATCATTGACCATTCAAAAGTTTTTTTAGATAAACTCGTTTTACCTCGTGCAATGGCTCTTGTGTATGGAGGCCTTTTATATACAGATGGCCCAAAACTTTGGTTTGTAGAGATTAAAAATGATAAACCGGGCAAAAAAACACTCGTTGACCCAATTTACGCAGAAGGTGGGAATGTAGAACATAGCTCCAATGGACTAATGATGAATATTGATAATTGGATTTATAATGCTAATTATAATTTCAGATATCAACTAAAAAATGGAAAATGGTTGAAAGAACCAACTACTAATCGAGGTCAATGGGGGATAACACATGATAACTTCGGAAGGCTTTATTACAACAACAATAGCGTTCAACTTCAAGGCGATTTTGTTTTACCAAATAAAGTTATCAGAAATAAATACTTTAAACCTTTGATAGCTGAAGGACAAAAGCTCTCTAACAATCGAGTTTTCCCAATTCATCAAACTTCCGTAAATCGTGGTTATCAAAAAGATGTTTTAGATGAAAAAGGTTATCTCACAAACGTAACTGCCTCTTGTGGGCCATTGATTTATAGAGGTGGAGCTTTCCCCAATGCTTACCACCAAAACGCCTTTGTTTGTGTGCCAGAAGCCAATCTAATCAAACGCAATACCCTAACCTTCAACAGCACCCAAACTACTGCTAATCAAGCCATTGCTGAAAAAGAATTTATTGCATCAACCGATGAAGGATTCCGTCCAGTCAATTTATTTAATGGACCTGACGGAGCAATGTATATCGTTGATATGCACCGAGGCATTATTCAACATAAAGCTTATATTTCTCAGTATTTAACTGAAGAACTTTCCAAGAAAAAATTAGATACCCTACAAAATGCAGGACGTATTTTGAAAGTAGTAAATAAATCAACCAAACTCCATCCGATTCCAGACTTGAGCAAAGTAAACTCCAAAGATTTATTGGTATTACTAAGCCACCATAATGGCTGGTTGAGAGACCGAGCCCAACAATTATTAATTCAGAAAAAAGATATCTCAATCGTTAAAGATTTGGTAGCACTTACGCAAATCAACAACGATTATTCAACCGCTATTCATGCTCTTTATGTACTGGATGGATTAAATGCTTTGAGCTTTAAAATAATATCTGATGTCTTGACAAAATCAAAACAACCTGAAACCCTTGCTCATGCTTTAGTTCTTACTGAGCATTTTGCCCATACAACAAATTTGGCCAAGATTAAGCTTATATTTAAAGATTTACAGTCACAAAACAACGAAACAATCGACCTTTATTTAGCTATTTGCTTAAATTCTTGGCTCAAAACTGGCGACACTAGCCTTTTGTCAAATTTAGCTCAAATTGAGAAAAAATATGCCGATAAACAAGTTTTCCAAGAAGCAATAGTAAGTAGTCTTGATGGAAAGGAAGAGCAATACCTTAATACTCAGAATCCATCAGCATTATTGAAGAACAACTTGACTTTGGCAATCAGTAATCGCCAGAAAAAAGAGCTAAATCTAATTTTTGTAAAAGAGAAAAATGCAGTAGATAACCGTACTAAAGGATTACAATTATTCCGCTCAATTTGTGCGACCTGCCATGGTGCTGACGGAAAAGGCATCCAAGATTTAGCTCCACCATTGAAAGATTCAGAATACATCAATGGCTCAATGAAAAGATTAGCCTCAATTATTTTACACGGTTTAAGCGGACCAATAACTGTAAATGGAAAACAATATTTATTAAATAACGAAATGCCTGGTTTGGCCAACAACAAAGATATAAGCGACCAAGATATAGCTGATATTATTCGTTTCACACAAAATGCTTTCGCCAAAGATGGAAAAAATATTGCGGCAAGTGAAGTAAAAAAGTTGAGAGATAAAAAACCTCTAGGCGGTGGAGTATTCAGTGAAAAACAATTACTCGAAACAGATTTTGAAAAATAATCTTTAAAGAATCTAATTGTTAAACGAGACTTTAAAGAGACGATTCTCTAAGAAAAATTCAACCTAATCATGATAAAAATACCCAAACTTCTATTACTTCTTTCCTTTTTTGTGCATACGAGTATTTCGGCACAGCAGACCAAAACCGTATGGTTGGACGATTTATTGATTCAAACATTTTCTGAAGGTCTTCGCCCCGTACAAGCAAAAAAAAATTATTCAAACGATACTTTACGAATCAATGGAAAGAAGTATTCAAGAGGTTTGGGGGCTCAATCTCCTTGTGTGTTGGTCTTTTTATTAAACAAACAAGCTACTCGTTTTTCAGCATTGATTGGAACTGATGATTTAGGAAATAAAGAAATCGCCCTCACATTCTATGTAGTTGGCGATGGAAAAGTGCTATTTGCAAGTAAGGAAATGAAGATTGGCGATGACCCAATCAAAATTGACCTCAATCTTATGGGAATCAAACAACTTGGCTTGTTGGTAACCGATAAAGTAGGTGGCATTAATAATAAACGAACTTACTGCAATTGGATTGATGCACAATTGGAAATGATTGGCGATGCCAAGCCCGAACACACGGTAAACACTGATGAAAAGTATATTCTTACGCCACCGACAGGTAAAAGTCCTAAAATAAATTCAGCTAAACTTTTCGGGGCTACCCCCAACAATCCATTTCTCTACACCATAGCTGCTACTGGCGAACGGCCAATGACTTTTTCGGCCATTAACCTTCCGAGAGGCCTTGCACTTGACAAACAAACAGGCATTATTAGCGGTAAAGTAAGCGAACGTGGCACGTATCAAACTACACTCAAAGCACAAAACGTATTCGGTGAAGCAACCAAATCATTAACTATCAAGATAGGTGATACCATTGCTTTTACGCCACCCATTGGTTGGAATGGCTGGAATTCGTGGGAGGCTCACATTGATAGAGAGAAAGTAATTGCCTCAGCCGATGCAATGGTAAAAACAGGTCTGCGTGACCATGGCTGGACTTACATCAACATAGATGATGCTTGGCAAGGCGTACGTGGTGGCCCAAATTTAGCACTACAACCCAACGAAAAATTTCCAGACATAAAAGGAATGTTCGACTACATTCACTCACTTGGCTTAAAAGTAGGGCTTTATTCAACTCCTTATATTTCAAGTTATGGTGGTTATACTGGAGCTTCTTCTGATTTTGAAAAAGGTGGCGAGTCTCATCAGTCTATCATGGTCGATAGAAGAGCATTTAACCACATTGCAAAATATAGATTTGAAACAGTTGATGCCAAACAAATGGCCGATTGGGGAACTGATTTCTTGAAATATGATTGGCGTATTGATGTAAACTCTACCGAACGCATGGCTACTGCCTTGAAGCAATCGGGGCGTGATATCGTGTTTAGTATTTCAAATAACGCTCCTTTTGAGAAGGTAAACGATTGGGTAAGACTAACGAATATGTACCGAACAGGCCCAGACATTAAAGATAGCTGGACGAGCCTTTTTCTTAATACCTTCTCGCTCGATAAATGGTCTCCTTATACAGGGCATGGGCATTGGGCAGACCCCGACATGATGATTGTTGGTAAAGTTTCGATTGGCCCAATTATGCACGACACCCGCCTAACACCCGACGAACAATACAGCCACGTGAGTATTTTTAGCTTATTGGATGCCCCCCTACTCATTGGCTGCCCGATTGAACAGCTCGATGCTTTCACGCTCAATCTTTTATCTAACGATGAAGTTATCGAAATAAATCAAGACCCACTCGGCAAAGGTGGTAGGCTTTTATTGGAAGAAAATGGCATACAAGTTTGGGTAAAGCCCTTAGAAGATGGTTCCTCTGCCGTCGGACTTTTCAATACTGGAAATTATGGCAAAACGCCCGAATCTTATTTCAATTGGGGCAATGAAACAGCGAAGTCGTTTACATTTGATTTTGCGAAAGTTGGCTTGCAAGGCAAATTCAACTTACGAGATGTGTGGCGTCAGAAAAATTTAGGGACCTTTAATGGTTCTTTTAGCACCGAAATTCGTCATCATGGGGTCGTAATGCTCAGAATGTTTCCTCAAAAACGCTAAAATTCAATCGAAATGAAAACAAAATGGCAGTTTGTCACATCGTTGATAATCATTTCTTCTTTGGGGCTTATTTTATTAAGTTCTTCCAAAACTAAATTGTCTCGACCCAACATCATCATTATCATGGCTGATGACATGGGCTTCTCGGATATTGGTTGTTATGGCAGCGAAATAAGCACCCCAAATCTTGATAAATTGGCAGCTAATGGTCTAAAATTAAGAAACTTCTACAATGCTGGCCGTTGTTGTCCAACCCGTGCATCTTTGCTTACTGGTAAATATTCACATGCCGTTGGCATGGGCAACATGGTTTCTTTTGAAGACCAGAAAGTACCAAAAGACAACTATCAGGGCTATCTCGAACCAAGCGTTCCTACCATTGCCGAAGACTTGAAAAAAGTGGGTTATCATACCTATATGACAGGCAAATGGCACGTGGGCGAAAGTCCAGATTATTGGCCTTTAAAGCGTGGTTTTGAACGATATTTCGGTCTAATTTCTGGAGCTTCAAGCTATTTTGAAGTCTTACAAGAAAAACGTAAAAGATTTGTTGTCCAAGACGATAAAGAATACGTATTACCTAAAGATGGCTATTATGCAACCGATGCTTTTACCGATAAAGCTATTGAGTTTTTAGAATCGAGTGATAAGCAAAACAATCCATTTTTCTTGTATTTGGCCTATACCGCACCACATTTTCCGCTACACGCCTACGAAGAAGATATTGCTAAATACGAAAACTTCTACTTACAAGGCTGGGATAAAACCCGTACCGACCGCTTCAAAAAAATGAAACAAATTGGCTTGCTCGATAAACGTTATCAACTCACTGAGCGGCCAAATGATATTCAACCTTGGGAGGATGTTAAAGAAAAAAAATCTTGGGCAAGAAAAATGGCCGTATATGCCGCAATGATTGATAGAATGGATAAAAACATTGGAAAACTGGTTGAATACTTGAAAAAAAGCCAGCAAATAGACAATACTTTTATCATTTTCTTAGCAGATAATGGAGCCAGCCCCGAAAACGTTGATGACCGAAAACTCGGCGAACCCAATAAGCGAATTGGAGAACGAGGCTCTTATGGCACTTACGATTTCCAGTGGGCAAATGTATCGAATACGCCTTTCAAGCTTTATAAAAAATTTATGCACGAAGGCGGCATCATTAGTCCATGTATTATTCATTGGCCTGCCAAAATCAAACCTAAAAAAGAGTTCATTGATGCTCCAAGTCATGTGATTGACCTCCTACCAACCAGTCTCGAATTGGCACAAACACAGCCTTCAGACGTTCACGGTAAAAGCTTAAGCTACCTTTGGAATGGAGCAAAAATGCCTTCAAGAACACTTTTTTGGGAGCATGAAGGTAACAAAGCTATAAGAAAAGGTAACTGGAAATTAGTGAAAGAGTTGGAAGATACTGATTGGGAATTATATAACCTCGGCAACGACCCAAGCGAGACAAAAAATCTTGCAACTAAAGAGCCTAAAATACTTACCAATTTAAAGTCTGAGTATGAAGTTTGGGCAAAATCAACGGGCGTAAAAGAAGTGGTTAAGAAATAATAAACATCAACTACGTATGAAAAAATCATTAGTCATATATGTGTTTTTCGCTTTACAGTTTTTTGTTGCCAAGGCTACTGAAAACGATGATATTTACACAAAAAAATATACTTATCAAACTCTTTCGACTTATCAAAAACGTTTATTTGAAGAGGTTTTAGCTGATGAAATTCCTGCTGGAACTTCCATTGAAGACGTACTCACAGATAACACCAGCCTACGCAGCAAAACCCGATTGGCAGAAGCCCTTTTGTTTAGAAATGCCACAGGAGATAAAGAAAAAGCCGTTGTAATTTTACGTTGGATTTTAAAAAATCAATACCAAGACGAAAACACCAAAATTTACGGAATCTGGAAAACATCTATTAAAAACGATAAATTTGACCAAAATTGGCGGGAATTTATCGGTTGTGATTTGATTATTATCAGGAACAAGTTTAGAAATCTTCTTCCCGAAAATATCATCAAAGACATTGAAACGGGCATTATTCACGCAGCCAGAGGAGCTTTCAAACGAAACGTTGCTCCCGATTACACCAATATTTCAATCATGAGTGCTTTTTTGATGGAATACGTCGGGACGGAATTCGGCTTAGACGAAATCAAAAATGCGGGTTTGAAAAAAGCTCGTGATATTTTCAAGTTATACCAAACCAATAAAACTTTTAGTGAATTTAACTCCCCAACTTATTATGGCGTAACGCTGATTGGTCTTGGTTTATGGCGAGAATTCGCTTTTTCGAAAGAAATTCAAGAAATGGGTAAAGCTCTCGAAAAGGATTTTTGGCACGAAATCACTATATTTTATAATCCTATTCTAAAAAATATGCCAGGCCCGTATTTTAGAGCTTATGGCATGGACATGACCAAATATTTTGCCATTACTGGCACTTGGATTGCACTTGCAGTTGACGATGAAAAACTGGCTCCAATGCCTCTAAAGAAAGGCCCAAAATATGGCGAAATGAGCAACCTCGCCCCAATTTTTAATTTGGGTTTATCGATTCCCAAAAATGATTTGATGAAACTTAAAGCATTTTCAAAACCTCAATTTATTACCCGTAATATTCCTAATAATTACAAAGGCGATAGCATCAAGAAAGTAACTGCCATGATGAATAAAGATTGGATGATGGGTGGTTTATGGGGAAATAAAAGAGTTTGGGAACAAATAAAAACTGGAACAATTCATTGGAAAACAACCGATGGAGATATTTTTTGGCTAATGACCTTGGGCGACGGAAAAACCAATGTAAAAGTATCAGAAACTCAAATGAGTATTTTTGCCAATGAAACCCAACCCAGTAGTTTTGAGGTATTTGTTTATGCAAAAAACTTAACGAAAGAAGCATTTACACCAACGAAATGGAACTTCTCAGGCATGACACTCGGTATCAACACCACTTTAAAAATTACCCAAATTGATAGCATTGAAGATAAAAAACTACACGAAGGCTATGCAGTTTCTGACGAAATTACTGGTATTTTTAAAATAGTTTTTGAAATACCTGCCAATTGGGATATTAAAAAGCCTTTAGTTGAAATCACTCCCAAAAAATAAGCTACATGAACAAGCAATTATTTTTCAGATTTTTAGGAATAGCCTTCATTTATACCTTCGGAATGATAGCAATTTGGGCGTGTTTAAACACGTGGTTGAGCGGAAGTGTTTGGAATGGAATGACCCTAAGTAAATCGGCTTTGACAGTGGAGTATTGCGAGTTTAATAATTCAGAGGCTTTTTTTCATCAATCAATGAATACTTATTCAAATTTAGCCTATTTTTTCTTTGGTATTTTAGTCTTCCAAATTGCCCAATTTGATTTCAGAAATAAAGAAAATAACACGCAAAATAAGCTTGAAAAGTTCCCGCTTTTATCAGTATTAATGAGTTGTTGTTTTATTTATTTGAGTTTTGGAAGTGCCTTTTTTCACGCTTCACTTACCTATTTAGGGCAAAGGGTTGATATGAATGGTACTTACAGTATCTCTATTGCTTTGTTGGGAATTGGGTGGTATCATCTTCTACATAAAATCGAATTCTCAGAAATTATAAAAAAACTTTGGTTTGGTGTTTTAATCTTAATCATCATAGCTTTTCTTCCTCTTTCACTTATAATTTCAAGTAGTAAACTCTTACCTTTCATGATTTTACTACTACTAATAAGCATTGCTATTCATTATATTCAATTTCGCCAAGAAAAATCATTTATTTTGGCAATTTTAGGATTTGTTTTAATGTTTATAGCGGTTAAAATTCGTACTTTAGATGTACAAAAAATCAACTGTGATCCTCATTCACTTTACCAAGGTCATGCAATATGGCATTTACTTACAGCTATGAGTAGTTTTTGCAGTTACGCATTTTTTAGATTTTCAAAAATTCAACCTCTACAAACAAAACTATGAAAATTAATTACCTGATATTCAGCTTATTGACCTTTTTAGGCCTATCCTATTTTTCCAAATTTCAAGAAACCAACTCTGAAATAAACTTACAATTTGGTGTAACTGATAGTCTTAAGTCCATAACCCCTCCCCTACTTTCGCCCGAACAAAGTCGCTTAGCATTTCGTGTTCCTGAGGGCTATCATATGGAACTGGTTGCAAGCGAACCCATGATTGCAGAACCAGTGGCCATTGCTTGGGACGGAAACGCCCGAATGTATGTTGCTCAAATGGAAACTTATACGCAGGATGCGGATGGTACAGGCACAAAAGAAAAAAGAAGTCGTGTGATGCTACTTGAAGACACAGATAATGACGGAAAAATAGATAAAAGTTCGGTTTTTATCAAAGACCTACTTTTACCACGTATGATTTTGTGCGTAAATCACGAGCTTTTGGTCAATGAAACCGATACGTATGATATTTACAGCTATAAAGATACTAATGGCGATGGGATAGCTGATGTAAAAAAGCCTGCCTACATTTTAGGGAAAGTTGCAGGTGGAAATTTGGAGCATCAAAGAAGTGGCTTAGACTGGAATCTGGATAATTATATCTATCAGACCTACGATGCCGTTCGTTTTAGATACAAAAATGGTGTACTAAAACCCGATTCTATGCCAAGTGGCTCGAATGGTCAATGGGGACTTACACACGATAATTACGGAAGATTATTTTTTAGCCGTGCAGGTGGCGAAAACGCAGGAAGTGGTTTTCAAATTAACCCTAAATATGGCCAGTTAGAGTTTTCGGATGCTTACAATGAGGAAAAATTCAACCGTATTTACCCAATCATTGCTACGCCCGATGTACAAGGTGGAAAACCACGTCTAAATCCAGATAGTACATTGAATCACTTCACTGCCGCCAACGGGCAATCTATCTTTAGAGGCGACCGTCTTCCAGCCGACTTAGTTGGCGATTATCTCATCAACGAACCCGTTGCTCGTATCATTCGCCGTGCTAAAGTCATTAATAATCAAGGTAAAACCCAGCTCGAAAACGTTTACGACAAAAAAGAGTTTATTGCCAGCACTGACTTTTATTTCCGTCCAACCAATACTTATACTGGCCCTGATGGGTGTCTCTATATCGTGGACATGAACAGAGGCATTATTCAAGAATCAAACTGGACTCCGAAAGGCTCTTTTCTTCGAGGTAAAATAGATTATTATGGTATTGGCAAAGTTAACCAACGAGGCAGAATTTGGCGTTTAGTGCACGATGATTATAAAAGAGGGCCTCAGCCAAAAATGCTAGATGTACCAGCAAAATCTCTGTTAGCATACTTAGACCACCCCAACGGTTGGTGGCGAGACAATGCCCAAAAGCAAATTATTATCTTAGAGGATAAATCGGTAGTTCCTGCATTAAAGGCAATGGCTTCAGGCAAAAATGGAACATCGGCACTCGGAAGAATTCACGCATTATGGACACTCGAAGGTTTGAATGCGATTGATAGACCAATCATTTATACCGCTTTGAAAGACCCTGACCCACAAGTTAGAAAAACAGCTATTTGGATTTCGGAAATCTTTTTGAAGCAAAACGACCAAGCCATGATGGCCACCATCGGTAAAATGATAAACGATGAAAATTATGACATTAAAACTCAGATTTTACTTTCGTTGGGGTCGAATAAAAGTGTATTAGCAAAGCAAATTGTGGAAGAAATTCTGACACAAAACGCCAATAATCAGATGATTACGAGCGTAAAAAAGAGCATTGATAAAAACGAAGATGCCAAGATTTATGGCATAAAACTGGCAGGATTTACTGCTCCCGAGCGAAAATTGATTTTGGCAGGGGGCGAAATCTACAAATCACTTTGTTCGGCATGTCATGGTGCTGATGGAAAAGGTTTACCCACCAATGCTGCTCCTGCTTTAAGAGGAGCAAAACACATCAACGCCGATAAAGATATTGCAATTCGAATCCTGATGAATGGTTTGAAAGGCCCAATTGAAGGCAAATCTTACCCAAGTGTGATGTTGGCCATGAATGATAACTCTGATGAATGGATTGCTTCAGTAGTGAGTTATATCCGCTACGAATTTGTTGGAACATCGATGCGAGTGGGCAAAGGAAGACAATCGGCAGTTGTACAAGTGGCTGATGTAAAGAAAATTAGAGAGCAGCACTCAGCAAAAACCGAACCTTGGACAATAGAAGAACTGGAACAACTTTCTACACCTCCGAGTCAATAAAATCGATTTCACTTTGCTCTCTTTTAACCCAATTACCAGAAATAAACATGAAAAAAAAAGTTATTATTCTTATATTACTATGTTTCAGTATTACAAGAAGTTTTGCCCAAAAACCAAACATAATATATATCCTTGCCGATGATTTGGGTATTGGTGATGTATCAGTTTATAACCCAGAAAGTAAAATCCAAACGCCAAACATTGACCAATTGGCTCAACATGGTGTAAAATTTACTGATGCCCACACCACCTCTGCTGTTTGCACGCCTACTCGCTATGGAATTATGACTGGACGTTATAACTGGCGGACTACACTAAAAAAAGGTGTACTCCATGGGTATGATACACCACTAATTGACCCGAAAAGAGAAACAGTTGCTTCGTTCTTGCAAAAACAAGGCTACAAAACAGGTATTGTGGGAAAATGGCATTTGGGATGGAATTGGGGAAACATTGAGGCTGGTGAGAAAAATGTAGATTTCACGAAGCATGTTCGAAATAGCCCTAATACAAATGGTTTTGATTATTCGTTTTGCATTCCTGCATCACTCGATATGCCTCCGTATGCTTACGTAGAAAACGGTTTCTGCACGGCAATTCCGAAAGATACTTGTATCGGAAGAAAAGGTATTGAATTATTTCGTGCAGGTATTATCGCTCCTGATTTTCAGCCAGAAGAAGTTTTAGGAAAATTTACTGAAAAAGCACTTAGTTTCATTAACCAAAACTCCAATAAGGAGAAACCATTTTTCCTTTATTTTCCACTGGCGGCACCACATACGCCTATTTTACCTATTGGTAAGTTTGTAGGCAAAAGTAATGTTTCGCCTTATGCAGATTTTGTTTTGATGGTAGATGATGTAGTCCGACAAGTTGTTGAAGCATTGAAAAAAAATAGTGTTTATGAAAATACCATGATTGTTTTTGCTTCTGATAATGGTTTCGCCAATCCTGCTGATTTGAAAGCACAACTAAGTAAAGGGCATAATCCTTCAATGATGTATCGAGGTCTAAAAACTGATATTTTTGAAGGAGGACACCATGTTCCATTCATTGTTTCGTGGAAAAATACAATCAAAGCACCTAAAGTAAGTAAACAATTAGTATGTACAACTGACTTCTTTCAGACAGTCGCCGAGCTTACTAAACAAAAATTAGCAGATAATGTAGCCGAAGATAGTTTTAGCTTTCTGAGTGAGGTAACAGGAAAAAAGTCAACTTATGATGCTCGAAAATCGGTCATTCATCATTCATCTGATGGCTTCTTTGCAATACGTAAAGATAATTGGAAATTGATAATGTGTTCGCATTCGGGCGGAAATGGAAAACCCAAAGAAACCAGCGAAGAAGCCAAAACACTTCCTCCAATTCAACTTTATAATTTAGCTACGGATATTGGAGAAACACAAAATGTATATGCTCAAAACCCTGAAATAGTGAAAGAATTGACCAATTTGCTCACTAAGCAGATTCAAGATGGCCGCAGTACAAAAGGTAAACTTCAAACCAACGATGGACCTACTTACTGGAATCAGTTAAATTGGTTGGGTAAATAATTTAAACTAAAAAGTTTCGTGGTAAAACTTTACTACGAAACTTTTTAATCGTATTCATTAAAACCCAATCCTTCCTCTCGATTTTCGGCGGTCGCCTTTTTCGAGATATTCTCGCATATCAGCCAGTTCTTTTTCAAACCCACCCGATAAAATCGGGAATCGACACCAACCTCGTGGGTCGAGGTTATAGCTATCTAAATGAAAACTCGGAGCATAACGCTCTCGCTTCCATTGATTTCTGCTCCACATTCTAAAGAATTTCTCTACCCAATTGGCCAAAGTTGAGCGTTCGAAACGGCCTTCGTAGAGTGCTTCCATAAACAATAAACATTCTAATGGTGGCTTCTTATCTCTTATAGCAGCACCTTCGATTGAGTTTAGCACTTCATAAGGCATCAAATCTTTCTCGTCCGTTTGCTTCGTTTCGAGCGGACGAAGCTCGGCAGTTGGTTGTAGGCTATTTACTTTGTTTAAACCTTCAATCTTGATATGCTTGCCCTTTACATCGCAACCAATGGTTTCCAACCAAACCAACCATTTTTTCAACCAAAACTTATCAATTCCCGCAATTGGGTTGATACTTCCTGCCGTATCTCCATCCATTGTGCAGTAGCCTACGGCTACTTCTGAACGGTTTGAGGTGGCAATCAATAAATGGTTATAGAGATTCGTTAGCAACCAAACACTTGGAGCACGTACACGAGCTTGAATATTTTGAAGTGGTAAATCATCTGTCTCCCACGTAAGATTTCGGCCTATTTGTTGTTCAACCAAATCTTTGTACGACTCTACTAAACCATTAATATTTACATTATAAAACGTTGCACCTATACTTTTGGCCAAACTTTCTGCTGACTCATAAGTATCACTCGAACTGTTTTCGGTACCTTGATAAATACTATGTATTAGTTCTTTTGTTAGTTCTTCTACCGACTGGCAATTTTGTATTTTTTTAATATGGGAAAGTTTTTGTTTGAAAGCTTCTAAACCGATACTTTCCTCAGCCAAACGAATCATTAAGCCACAAAGAGCCACACAAGCACAAGAATCTGCACCACCTGAAAGTGAAATAGTAAAACCTTGCGAACGTGATTTTCGGAGATAATCAAATAAGGCCAAACTTACAGCACGAGCAAATTCCTCTTCTTTTAAATATCCTCCACGTTCAAATTTCTCTAATTCGGCAATTTGTGGAGCAACTGGCTTCACTTCAGGCCAATCGAAAAGTGCTTGAACTTTCCAATTACCTTGTCCAAGCGGCGATTTTACTTGAGAATGGTTCACCTTTGGTGCTTCAATATCAATGACAGCCGAAGTTACGTAGAAATCAGCGTAACCAAATCGTGGAGATGAAACCAGTAAGTTTCCATCAGATGCAATCATTGAATCTCCATCAAAAATTAAGCGACCTGATTCATTACCTAGTAGATTTGTATAAATATAACTACATGAAAATGAGCGACTTCCATCTATCACAAAACGCTCACGAGTGACAAACTTAGAAAATGAAAAAGGACTCGCACTTGGATTCAGTAAAATATCTACCCCTCTATCGAACATTGCACGTCCTGGGCGATTAGCCACCCATGCATCTTCACATATCTCAAATCCTATTCTTACACCACTCAATTCAAAAACTAAATCGCCAATTGGATAACGAAATTCATCAATTTCGATTTCATCACGCATACCCGCAGGCCAACGATGGAACCAACGGTCTTCATAAAACACACCATAATTTGGTAAATGCTGCTTGCAAACAAAACCCAAGATTTTCTTATTAGCTATTAGACAAGCCGTATTATAGATTTTATTGTTGAAACGAATAGGCATACCCACCGAAACAATCATTCCAGAGGTATGTTGTACAATTTCAAGAAGGCTTTCTTTGGCTTGTTCGACCAAATCCCATGAGTAGAAGGCATCTTCACAACCATAGCCTGTAATACATAATTCTGGCAAACACAAAAGGCTAACATTTTGCTTATCAGCCTCTTTAATACAATCAATAATATTTTTTTGGTTCAGCTCCCAAGCTAATGGCGTTTGGTTCAGCGTACCAGCTGCTACTTTTATAAGTTTCATTAAATCAATGAGTGAATGAGTGAATTGACAAATGAGTAAATGTTCTCGCTCATCAGTTTTTTACTCTGTTTTAAAATCTAAAAATCTATTCAAGTCTTTGCAAATATAACAAAATCTCTCACCTTCAAGTTTAAAGCCGACAGCTTAATTGATTATTAACTTTTTTACAAATTCAACAATAATGTAAATCTTCAATGAAATGAAGCAATATGTTTTATTTCTTATAATTATTTAATTAAGAATTAAATCTAAATATTCTTAAACTCCAACGCACATTATTATATTTTCTGTAGGTCAATATTCATAGAAAAAATTGTTATTCATAAACAATATATTGATTTTCAGTATTTATTTATTGTTTATCAATATATTTTTACTACATTTGTTTCAATAAATAAATAATATTATGAAATCGCAAAGCAAAGACATCTTAAATATTATCAAGTATTTAACTTTAATTCCTGCAATCGGATTTTCAATTGAATGTGGAAGTCAGATTTTTTCTCTAGTTATAAGCTTTCTATACCCTTCAATCGCACAAAATACTTACAAGGTCATCAAAGAAATCTATGAACTTTATGGCGAACATCAAAAATACTTCTACATAACCATGAGCTTTTCAATTATGATTTCAGGCTTAAAGGCATTTATCTGGTATTATCTTTTTGATTTCTTGCTAAAGCTAAATTTAGATTCCCCTTTTAATCATAAATTTTCAGTTAAAATACAAAACTTGGGTTATTTTACTTTTGGACTATGGCTCGTTGCTGTACTTGCCAATAGCTACATGAAATATATTTTCAAGAAGACATCAGTCGATTTGATACATATTTTTGATAATGAAATGTATTTATTCATGGCTGGAATAGTTTATATCATTTCTCAAATCTTCAGACGTGGTGTAGAACTTCAAGAAGAAAACGAATTAACCGTTTAGAAAATGCCTATTATCGTAAACCTAGATGTGATGCTTGCACGACGGAAAATGCAATTATCAGAACTCGCTGAAAAAGTGGATATTACCCTTCCTAACCTTTCTATTCTTAAAACAGGAAAAGCTAAAGCAATTAGATTTTCAACCTTAGAATCAATTTGTGGAGCATTAAATTGCCAACCGGGAGATATTTTAGAATTTACACCCGAAGAAAAATAGGCCTAAATAAACTTTAAAGAGTCTCTTTGTTGAAATCCCTCAACTTAGAGACTTTATATTTTTTTATCATACACAAGCAACGCTCTTCTCTTTAAATGCATCTATTAAAAAAACCTTCTTTAGAACAATAGACCACTCATCCCAAATTTAGAACCACTTATGTATTATCAATTACCTTGTATTACAAAGTACCGATATATTTGTCATATAAATTATGAAAAAGAAAAAGTAAGTACATTCAATTTAGAAATTTCAACTATTAATAATCACTCTTAATAGTTTTAAACGCTAAAAGATTGTAACCAATTAAACCAAATGTGCATCTAATATTTATTCAGTTAAACTGAACAAAACAAAGAAACTAAAGAAAAGCTATTACTTAATTTTACTACAACAATGAAAAAGCTATTACAAACAATGCTACTCGCATTTGCGAGCGTATTATCTTTTGCCCAAAATAATCAAGTTGCCTATAAAGGCAAAATCTCGGGCACTTTATTTGATGAAAAAAAGCAAGCTCTCCCATTCGCAAATGTTCTATTACTCAAAGCCAAAGACTCGACTCTTACAAAAGGAGCGGTAAGTGATATGGATGGTAAATTTGTCTTCGAACAAATTGCGGTAGGAAACGAAACACAATATATTGTGTCGGTATCAATGGTTGGTTATCGAAAATATTTCTCCCCAAAAATTACACTCAACGATGAAAATTTAGAAGTAAAACTTTCATCAATTCAATTAGACTTAGATACACAAAACCTTAAAGAGGTAACCGTAACAGCAAAAAAGCCATTAATCGAACAAGCTGCCGATAAACTCATTGTCAATGTGGAAGGTAGCATTTTAGCAACTGGAAGCACTGCTTTAGAAGTATTACAAAAAGCACCGGGGGTAACCGTCGATAACAATGATAATATCAGTGTAAAGGGCAAGCAAGGGGTTTTGGTTATCATGGATGGCAAGCCAACGTATATGTCGCAAAGTGACTTGGCGAATCAATTAAAAAATATGAGTAGCGACCAAATTGAGAAAATTGAAATTATATCAAATCCTTCTTCTCGATACGATGCTGCAGGAAAAGCCGTAATTAATATTGTCACTAAGAAGAATAAGAGTTATGGTACAAATGGCAGTATTTCTGCTGGTTTTGCTGGTAGTTTGCCCCCAGATTTATACAAGGGCCTGAGCGAAGATTTCAGTAAAGTAGAAACTGTAAAACCCGGCTTAATGCCTAAATATAATAGCAGTTTAAATTTGAATAATCGCCAAGGTAAATTTAATACTTTTACAAACCTTACATTTTCAGACAATCAGCGATTCAATACCAATGTATTATCAAGAAATATAGGAGGTAAAACATTCGACCAATATGCGTATCGCTACAACGAAAGCCAAAACTTTAGCTATAAATTAGGTAGTGATTATTACATGTCTAAGAAAACAACTCTGGGTGTTTTGGTAAATGGAAGTGCAGGAATTTGGCAAAATAATCCAAATTCTCCGAATGTCAACACAACTTATATAAAAAATGTTGGAAGTTCGATTCCAGATTCAAGCCTAATTACAAACGCAAGTAGTTATCAAACTTGGAAAAATATAACTGTAAATGGCAATTTTAAGCATACTTTCGATTCTACTGGCAAAGAATTAACCGCCGATATTGATTATTCAGTATACAATAATTATAGCCGTGAAAGAGGCATGGTTTCACGTTTTTATAAGTACTTTGATAATAAACAAATTGAAATTGGTACTCCATTACTTATCACAAGCTCAATTCCGAACAAATACAACATTTTTGCTTTAAAAACAGATTATGTTCATCCATTGCCAAAATCAAAAGCACGATTTGAATTTGGTTTGAAGAGTAGCTGGGTGAAGTCTGATAATGATATTAAGTTCTTTCAAAATGGAGTAGTTGACAGAGGTCGTACTAACTTCTTTATTTACGAAGAAAATATCAATGCTGCTTACGCTAATTTTAATAAGGAATTAAACAAAAAGTGGAGCGTACAAGCAGGTTTACGTATGGAACATACACACTCAAAAGGTACTTCGGTAACTTTGAATGAGAGCCGCGAACGTAATTATGCGAAATTATTCCCAAGTGTTTTCTTTACTCAAAATATCAATAAGAATAATCAGTTATCGTATTCATACAGCCGTCGAATCGAACGCCCTGATTATGGCTCACTGAATCCGTTTATCAATTTCCTTGACCCATATACTTATCAATTAGGAAATGAATATTTAAAGCCACAGTTCACGAATTCATTTGAACTTACACATACATTTAAGCAAGCATTTATTACAAGTGTTGGCTACAGTGTAACAAACGATTTCATGACTGATATTATCAAAAATGCGGTAAGTGACCCAGCAGTATTAGCAAAAATCAAAAAATATAATAATATTGACGGAATTGACCCTGAGAAAATTACGTTCCAAACCAGAGAAAATATTTCCAAATTTGAAAATCTAAACGTAAACATGAGTTTCCCAATTCCAATTACTAAATGGTGGACAGCTCAAAATAATGTATCAGTTTTTTATAATAGATACAGCGGACAACTCCTTGGGCAAAATTTAGATATGGGACAATGGGCATATAACTTCTATAGTTCACATAATATCAAGTTGCCAAAAGAGGTATCGGGTGAAATTTCAATGTGGTACAATTCACGTAATGTTTATGGTACACTTTACAGCAATCCACAATACGCAGTAAGTGCAGGTTTACAGAAAAGTTTTTGGAATAAGAAGGGAAGTTTGAGATTGAATATCAATGATATTTTCTTGACAAACAAATTTAGTGGCAGAACCGATTTCGCAAATGTTAATTTAAGTGTTCGTAATCGTTGGGATAGTCGAAATGTTCGTTTGACCTTTACTTATAAGTTTGGTAATCAAAACGTTAAAGCCGCCCGTCGTAGAAGTACAGCAACCGAAGCCGAGCAAAGTCGTGTAAGAACTGGAAATTAAATTTCATTATAGGTTAAATCAATTTAAAAGCCTGTCAGAAACTTTCTGACAGGCTTTTTTTTATCATTCAAAGCAGTTTCAACCTTTAAGTAATAACTATAAAAAATTCAGAATTATAAAGCTGTTCTCACACATTTTTAAACCACAGATGACGCAGTTTTATTAACGCTAATTTTCACAGATTTTATGTCATTTTCAGCAAAATCAGTGTCATCGGTTTGCCATCATTTTTAATTGCAAAGATATCTTTATGATTCCGTAAAAATTTATGAAAAGAAAAATCGTTATTAAAATAACAACCTGCTAAACATAAACACATGAAAATACTACTTGTTTTTTGGGGGCTATTATTTATTTCGACTTTTTCTTTTGCCCAATTAGATAGTTATCGTTCGAAATCTACGTTTGTTACAACAATTAGTCTGAACAAAACTAAACCACCAATTTTCAACAAAGTAATATTTCCAGCTAATACGCTTTCCATTGCACAATATTTACAAAAAAAACGAGACTGTTATTATCTTTTAACCTCTCAAACCTCAATATGCTTCAACCCAGAAATCAATATTGAACCCTTAACCAAACAAACAAAAATATTATTTTTTAAAATGAAAATGTGGGGTTGGTTTGTGGGTCGAAACAAATAAAAATAGACATAAAAAAAGCGAGCCAAACTTTAGAAATTTGGCTCGCTTAGTATTTTATTAATGAAATCAAGCTGGTTGCTGATTCATTACTTCTGTTTGCTTACGAATAGACTCCATGTGAATCAATTTGAATAACTCTTCTACTAATTCAGGATAAAGATTTAATCTCTTACCTAAATCAGCACGGCTATTATGTAATTGTTTCCAACGGTCAAGTTGAAGAACTGCTACATTGTTTTCACGCTTGTATTCACCAAGTTTTTCAACCACTGCCATACGAGCAGCTAAAACCTCTAATAATTCACGGTCGATATTATCAATCTTCTGACGTAATTTATCTAATTCGCTTTGGAAATCATCACCATACGAAGCCTTACGAATTTCTAATGACTTCAACATTTCACCTAGTGCTTCAGGAGTTAATTGTTGTGAGGCATCAGACCATGCTTCGTCCGGATTACGGTGAGACTCAATGATTAAACCATCATAGTTAAGGTCTAATGCACGTTGAGCTAACTCATATAAGTAAGCACGTTTTCCAGCCATGTGGCTCGGGTCACCGATAATTGGTAATTGAGGGAAAAGCGTTTTTAACTCAACCGCCAATTGCCACATTGGAGAGTTACGGAATTTTGTTTCTTGTGCATTAGAGAAACCACGGTGAATAGCCGCCATTTTCTTGATACCTGCACCAGCAATACGCTCAAATGCACCCACCCAAAGAGCTAAATCTGGGTTTACTGGGTTTTTGATTAATACTGGCACATCAACACCTTTAAGTGCATCCGCTAGGTCTTGTACGTTAAAAGGGTTAACGGTAGTTCTTGCACCAATCCAAAGGATATCAATGCCATATTTCAATGCCAATTCAATGTGTTGCGGGGTTGCTACCTCAACTGCAATTGGCAAACCTGTTTCTTTTTTCATCGCTGCTAACCAAGGTAAAGCAGCTTCACCCATACCTTCAAAACTACCCGGACGTGTACGAGGTTTCCAAACACCCGCACGTATCACATGTGCATAACCTTCTTTGGCAATGCGTGATACTGTTTCCGAAACTTGTTCTTCGGTCTCGGCACTACACGGACCAGCGATAATTAATGGCTTCCCTGCGGTATCAATCCAACTGCTAAGAGGAAGTACGTCTAAATTTGCTTTCATTAGTTAATTAAAGGAGCGATGAGATTCGCTTTTATAAAAAATCAAAAAATACTCTTCTAAAAATAATATATTTGCACCGTATTTCTAATCAATCATCACAAAAAAGCTTTGATTTATTAGAAAAATACAATTTTCACTTCATATAATTCATCAAATTATAAAAAACAAACTAAAAAATTAATAAAATGGAAGCTGCTCCGCAGAATCAACTACTTAGTTTTGAGGACACATCAGTAGCCTTTGCTCAACAATCGGATAGCAAACTTCAAAAAACATATTTGATTTTTGCAATGATGAACCAAAATTGGCTCGTAAAGATAGGAACTTTTTTTATAAAGTTTATATTAAAAATAGGTTTACCAGTAAAATTTCTTATAAAAAATACTTTATTTGAACAATTTTGCGGTGGAGAAAGTATCGAAACTTGCCAAAAAACCATAGAAAATTTGGCACGAGGAAATGTTGGAACAATCCTAGATTATTCGGTTGAAGGAGAAGATAATGAAAATGATTTCGACAAAACAACTGATGAGGTAGAACGTACCATTATTAGGGCTTCTCAACAAGCTACAAACATTCCTTTTTCAGTTTTTAAGGTTTCGGGCGTAGGTTCAGTTGAGCTTCTTGAAAAAGTACAAGAAAGGCCAGAAATGCTCACTAAAGAAGACAAAGCTGCATTTCAACGAATTCATGATAGAGTGAATCGTTTATGTCAATTAGCCGCTCAACTCAATGTTAGAATCTTCTTAGATGCCGAAGAATCATGGATTCAGGATGTCATTGATAATTTATGCTACGAGATGATGAAAAAATATAACGTTGGCGGAAAAACAATTGTCTATAACACTTATCAACTTTACCGTTGGGCAAGCCTTGATAATTTGATAAATGCCTGCGAAAATGCTAGAAAAAATGGATACACCGTTGGGGCTAAATTAGTACGTGGAGCATACATGGAAAAAGAGCGTCGTCGTGCTGCTGAAATGGAGTACCAAAGCCCGATTCAAGCAACTAAAGAAGATACTGATAAAGATTTCAATAAAGCTGTTTATTTTGCCGTTGAAAATACAGATATTCTTTCAATCTGTTTGGGAACTCACAATGAAGATAGTTGCCTACTTTGTGTGAAACTCATGCAGGAAAAAGGAATAGCAAAGAATGACAGTTGCATTTGGTTTGCCCAGTTGTTAGGCATGAGTGATAATATTTCTTATAATTTAGCAAATGCTGGATATAACGTAGCAAAATATGTACCTTATGGACCTGTTGAAGCAGTAATGCCCTATTTATTCCGTCGAGCAGATGAAAATACTTCTATTGCAGGCCAAAGCAGTAGAGAGTTTTTATTAGTCAAAAAAGAACGCGAAAGACGCACTAAAAAAGCAGCCTAAGTTGAAAATCAAGTAAATTGATGTAGTATTCGAGAGATTAGGCTATTTTTGTCAATTCAAAATAAAAAATTGTTTCAGTAAACGAAATTTTACGCATGTCGGACACTGCTTTTAAAGGACAATCGCCTTATAAGTACTTATTTTTAACGCTTATTTTAATCCTTGTTGACCAAGCCATTAAACTTTGGATGTATTATGATGTACTACCCAATCATTATGGTGAAATTGATATCATTCCAAATGTATTCAAACTCCATTATGTAGAAAATAAAGGAATGGCATTTGGCATGGAATTAGGTGGCGAATACGGAAAATTAATTCTTACCACTTTTCGTTTGGGGGCAATGGTTGGCATTTGCTGGTATTTGGTTTATTTGACCAAACGCAATGCACATGCAGGACTCCTTTGGTCAATCGCTGCCGTTTTGGGTGGTGCGATTGGCAACGTAATTGATAGTACATTTTATGGCGTTTGGCTCGATAACGCACCCGCAGGTGTTTCTACGCCGTGGTTTCATGGTCAAGTAATTGATATGTTTTATGCGTATGGCCTTGACGGCCAATATCCTGATTGGATTCCGTTCCTTGGTGGCGATTATAATACAACTCCTATCTTTAATTTTGCCGATGCTTGCATATTCTGTGGTGTGGTAAGCATTTTAGTTTTCCAGCAAAAATTCTTTGAACACGACCATAGTGCTAAAAGCTATGCTAGCACGACCAATCAACCAATTGAAGAAGTGAAGGAGGAATCGGCTGAGGCTATACGTGAAAATTTGGAAGCAGAAGAGACATTAAATGAGGAATTAAATCAAGAAGTTGCAGAAATAGTTGCGGAAGACCAGCAATATAGATTGACGGAAGAACCTAAAAACGATATTAGCGAAGATAACGCCGAAACACCAAACCAAAATCAATAATGCTATGACATTTTTCACAAATCAAAATTATAAATGGACAATAATAATCTTATTTTTAGGATTGATTATTGCTCCAGCTCAAATGCCATCCCCTACTTTCAAATCAATTGCATTAGCTGTTTTAGGCGGTGGTTGTTTATTTTTTGAATTACTTTCACTAAGAAGTCTAAAAAAAGATGGTCAAAATTTTCGTACCGAATTCAGACAAACAACACTTTTAATTACACTTACAGCTTTACTTTTAGTTGTAAACTTAGTTATTTGAGTTTTTTTTCTGCAAAAGAATTAATCTTCTTTTGCAGAAAATCATGATTTGTTTTTTAGTTCTTCCGCGTTTAACTTCATGGTTTATTCCGATAAAACTATAAACTAATCATTAAAAAGATATTTATTTACCCTATGAAAAAGCTTATCTACCTATTCTGGGCCTTGTCGAGTACAGCGGCATGGGCACAAAACACAATGATGCAAAACACGAAGGATGCCCTCAATGCGGGTGGACTTAAGATAGGGCAACATAACTCTACTATGCTGTATGGGTTCGATACACGCACTTCAGAAGTACTTGGGTCATATTACCTCGACCAAGATTGGACTTTAGCAACTGTAAGGTTCTATTCAAAAACCATTTCTACTCCTAAAGGCACTGTGAAACTTGATTCACTCGCTGACGTTCAAATTAGGGTAAATTTACAGGGAAACGATATAGAATTTAACACGCCAGAAGGTGTAAAAGTTATTTCGGGAGCATTAGTAAAAAGTTTTACTACTTATAAACAAAATCAACTTCCAAAAACCTATTTAAGTACGCTTGAATTTGTAGATAATTATGATAAAACTAAGCCTAGTTTCTTTGAATTATTAGTTGATGGCAAGGTAAAATTATTGGAATATACCAAAATAAATATTCAAAAACCAGACTATGTTGAAGCGTTTAATACGGGTAGTAGAGATGTGAAAATCACCAAGGAGCGACAGTTGTTTTTTAATCAAGACAAAGAAGTTTTAAAACTCAGCTTAAACAAAAAAGATGTTTTAACTCCAATGGAAGATAAGAAATCGGCAGTTGAGAATTTCATTAAACAAAATGATTTATCAGTAAAAGATAAAACTGATTTGATTCAGATTTTCAAATTTTACAACGGCCAATTATAATCTATCTTACAAGAATCGTTTGACAAAAGCACGCATTAATAGGTTGAGTATAATATTTACAATAAAACCTATTAAAAAAGCCAAAGCAATAGAAAAATTCGGCAATAATTTTGCCTGTAAGAACAAGAAAGCAGCGAAGCCAATAAATCCTGTCAACATTCCTCTTAAGATAAGCGATGTTCCGTATGCTCCTTGTGTATAATGCGTAAATGCAGCTAAAATTGCGGTAATAATTGGAAAAGGCGTGAGAATTCCACTCCACGTAGGGCCTAAAATTTTAGCTAAATATGTAATTAAAGCCACAAAAACCGTGATGATTATCATTCTCAAATAAATATCAAATTTCAATCTTTTACTTTCACCCTTTTCTGGTTTTACTTTAGGGAAAATAACTAATCCTCCCAAACTTAAAATATCTGCTAAGATAAACCAACCATTCAGGCCCATGTAGTCTTCAAAGTTTTTAAGTATAATCGTAACTCCAACAAAACTCAAATAGGCCAAAGAAAGACTCACATACCATTTATGTCGCATGGCAGAATAAATATAAGCAAAGCAAAATCCGAGAATGCCAATTACCCCCATCATTATTCCTTTTACACTACTTACAGCAAAATCAACACCTTGTTCGAGCGTAAAGAAAAGCATAATTGGTCCAGCAATCCAAGGCAAACTGGCGATTAATCCCCCTACCGAATTTCCCCATTTTCTACTGGCAATCGTCACCCCACCAATGACGGTAGGCATCAAAAAAAGTTTAATTAATAATGTATTCATTATGAAAAATAAACACTAATTGGTCTCCAATCAGTTATTCAATAAAATTTGAGTTAATTCGGAAGTAGTATTTAGAATTAATTCAGGTTTTAAGCTTGTTAATTCTTCACGCTCACCAAAACCACATAAAACTCCTACTGTTTGAGTATTTGCATTTTTCCCTGCTAAAATATCAACAGTAGTATCTCCAATCATCAAACACTCATCGGGTTTCACACCCATTTGCAGTGCAGCCCAAACCAAGGGATCGGCAAAGGGTTTAGTATGTGGACAGGTCAGAGCAGTAGCTACACAGGTAAAATATTGTGCGATACCCGCATGATTTAAAAAGTTTCTAACGGTTGCTTCCTCGCCAGCACTTGCAACAGCCAGTGGATAATGCTTTGATAATTCGGCAATCATTGCCTCTATTCCTTCAATAGTTTGAAAGTTCGTTGATTTTTTAAGTGGTTTGAGTAACCACCGAATAACTTGAACAAATTTATGAATTAAAGTATCCCAACCCCATTTATCAGCATAATGTAAAATTACTTGTGCTGGATTTTCCATGTTCATCACAATCCAACGAGCCGAAGTTTGGGCTTTTTTTGAAGAAAAGAAAAACTCAAATTTTAATAGTAATAATTCAAGGCTTCTCACCATTTCATCATCGGTATCTCGTAAGGTACCATCCACATCAAAAATGAGTGCTTTTATTTTTGATTTATCTAATTCTACGGGCATTTAAAATCTATTTGAATTTAAAAAAAACAAAAAACTTAGCACGAATTTCAAAACCGTGCTAAGTTTATAGGGTTATTTATTGAATTATTGCTTTGATATATTTAGCAAAGGTTGATTAGCTGCATTTCCTGCGATACTATTATTACCAAACGAAATAACTTTACCTAAGCTCACACCAACGCCATAAACAGAATTATTAAATAAATTTACATTTGAAAGACGCACAATTGATGCCACATTATTGGCAATAATTCCAATATCATTATTCGAAACATTTGAGCTTTCAATATTGATTTGTGCATTATTGTTGGCTCTAATGCCAATAGAATTGTTTGAAACATTTGAGTTTGAAATAGAAACATAATTGACAGTTGAAGTAGCTTCTGCATCAACCCCGACTCCCACACCATTTATTCTAACATTTGTTAAGCTTGTACGCATGGTATCTAGCGTGGTATTGATATATATTCCTGTTGCATTTACTGATGGCCCATTAATAGTTGTATTTTCAACGGTTAATATTCCATTGGCTGCCAAACTTGCATCTATGCCGCGAGTAGTAAAGCCACTAATTGCACAATTTTCTACATGGAGCTGTCCACCAGCCAGATACCTAATTCCATTTAATCCAGTAGTAAAACCATTAATTGAAATACTTCTAATTACAATAATATCTGTCGCACCTGCATTAACTACAATTCCATTTGTACCTGAATTTATAATTCCAGCTAAAGTACCATCTCCATTGATAGTTATTGATTTTGTGATGGTTACTGCTCCATAACCTCCTGGGTCAAGTACAGAAATTTCACCACCCGCTGCGGTTTTTGAAATAGCACCAGCAAAAGTCTTACAAGGAGCCGTACGACTACAAGGATTGGCATCATCACCTACACCAGAGACCCAAGTTCTGGTTGCTTGTGCCCAACTAATAGTATTAGTTAATACCATCAAAAAAATAAATGTAAATATTTTTCTCATTTTCTTCAAGGTTAAATTAAAATCTACGAATAGCCCTCACACGAGCATTACTACTTTTACTTTGTAATGATGATACTCCAGTACTCAATACTGTAACATAGGCATTAGTCGAAGTTGACTGAAGATTAGATACACTTTCTTCCGTTGAACTCCAGTAATTTGCACCAGCCGTGATACTCGGAATAACACCAATTTGCTGATACATTTTTGCCATTTCATCTTTCGAAGGTAAGTACCAATCGCCAAAACCTCCATTACTCCCTTGAGAAGCTATGCTTGCCGCATAATTTCCAGCACCTTGCTCAGTAATGATGCGTTCAGTATTGTTTGCACCACCAAATACTCCTGTTCGAGTAGCTAAAGTATTAATATAATTTCCATTATACCATGTTGTACCTACACTTTGATCAGTAGTTGCTGCGACTAAGCCATGTTGACCTGAATCATCTACAAAAAATATAACTCCACCAAACTTGCTTTGACCAACAGAGTAACTTACTGAATTTGAAGAAAACATAGCTACCCAAGAAGAACCATTATAGCTATATGGGCCAACACCACCTGCACAATCGCTACAATGTATAACAGTACCAGCCGTTAAGCCTGTCATTGCATTTCGTTGTGCTTCTGTCAGGCGAGGTGGAAGTAGGCCTTTTGTTGTGCTTTGTGCATTTAAAATAGATGTAGTATTTGCAGGGTCAATTAGCACACTTTGTGCATTCAACTTATTTAGGAATCCGATTATAAAAAGTAACCAGAAATAATTGTACAGTTTTTTCATAATTAGTTTTGAATAATTAAGGTTAAATATTATCAATTTAATGATTGATTTTGCTGGAAATATTTAGAGCTTGGTTTTAAAAAGGTAGGATGTTAAGTTATTAGTGTAGAATTATGGTATATGTAGAGCAAAAGTAGCAATCATATTTCCCAAAGAATGTAATCTCGTGGGAAATATGAAGCAATATATAATTTTGAATAGAAATTTAGCAAATGAAATAGCACAAAGTTACTTTACTCCACTCAAAATCTTTGGTATTTGAATGATTTCCGTTTGGCGTCCATCAATATAACGAAAACCCTTTTCATCAAAGAAACCATCTTCTTCAAGCATAATTCTGATGGTTTTCTTCCATTCTGCAATTTCTACGGCTGCATTTAACTCTATTGAATAAGCCGTACTCAAATTCAAAGGATAATCACCCGCCCCGATTGTTTTTCCTTGGTTATCCCACATACCAATAGTTGGTCCAGCCGCATGTCCATGATTACCAATTGGATGGGTGTAGATTGTTCCATTCAAGCCTTTTTTCTTACTTTGTTCAAGTGCTTTTGCTAAAATATCATTACCACTCATGCCTGCTTTAAAGTTTTCTGTTAAACAATCCTGCACTTGATTCCCTTGTTTGAATGCATTTTTTAAGAAAGAAGGCACTTCAGTTTCACCTGCACGCAATACATACGCATGCTGTTGTTGGTCAGTGTTAAGTCGTAAATAGGTAATGCCAAAGTCGCAATGCAACAAGTCCCCTGGCATAATGATTTGTTTCTGTGGACGTTTTGAGAAAGTACGAAGGTGGTCGAAGTTTTCAGGGTCATATCTTTGAATATCAACGGTAGGGTGAAACCAAGTTTCCAAACCTAAATCTGTTACACGCTGACGCATCCACCAAACTACATCATCGGTGGTAGTAATACCTGGTTGAATAACTTTATCAGAGAAAGCTTCTTGAATAATTTCGTGTGAGATTCTACAGATTTGTTGATAAATAGCCATTTCACGCTCGGTGCGAGTTTCTAGCCAGTTTACAGCTAAATTAGAAGCTGAAACAACTTTATTTTGAAATTCAGCGGGGAGTTTTTCCATGAACTCTTTATGCTCAGTGTAGGTTAATCCATCAGCGTGAGCATAATACTTTGAAAAATTGAGTCCAATTTTCTTTGGATTTTTCTCTTTAATAGTTTTCATCAAGGCATCCCATTGGTCAGGATTTGTATTCAAATCCCATTCGCCTTTTAGTAGATTGCCAACATCATATCTGGCAATTGCAAAGCGTTCGACGCCATCTTTTTCACCTTTATCAAAGAAAACCATGATTGTTCGGCGTCTTGCTGAAAGCCAAACAGATGGAAGCATAGTTTTCATAACAGGGTCTTCATTATATTCTCTCGATATAATTATCCACATATCAATGCCTTCTTTTCTCATTAGTTTGGGCAAAAGATTGGCCATTCGGTCTTCCAAAATTTCATCAATCACCGCAGCTCGCTCACGTTCTGGCAAAATCTTCGGGATACTATTTTGGGCAACGATTTCATTAAAAAAACAAAAAGTAAAAAGTAAGACTACAATTTTTCTCATGATGAAGATTTTTTTAGAAAGGGTTAAAATTTATAAATAGGTATTTTAATGATACTATCTGTAAACCATTTTACTTCGAGTGGTACTTGTGCATCTTGCATGGTTTCATCGCTTACATCTTTGCCCGTGCCGTAATTCACCTGCCAATGTGGACTTTTATGCGGGCCTAAAACTATTACCAATTTGCTTCCTGTTCCTATTCTTTTTGAAGTAAAAAAGGCATTATTAATCGGAATGTTTTCTTTTTGATTTGGTATTAGTAATTGACGTTCACTTCGATTTTTAGTATAACTTGCCCTTGTAAGATAATGCCCCAACCAGTGGTATTTTTTATCTGCAGTATATTCGTAGAGATTCATTAAAACATCCATGTCTTTTTTATTAATGCTCAATGATAAATTTCCGACCAAAGCTCCATTAATATCGAATGATTTTTGAAATGCTTGCGTCGTAAATACCAAAGAATTAGCCAAATTAGGTGGATTTAATGAATCAGACAAAATTTCTTCTTCGCCCGGAATAGTTTGCAATGAATCAGCTCGATTGGTGAAGTCAACAATTTGTGGAATAAACGTTGTTGAAGCACCTTTATTGGTAGTAAGTAAAAACTCCTCACCCGATGTCTTAGCACTCAAATACAGATTAAGAGTATCGTTATTCATTTTTGCCATTGATGCCTCATGTTTCCACTTATTAGACCCCATTACTTGATAATTAATTTTATTTTTTAGTAATGATGGCTGCGGTTTTCCTTTTAAAATAAAATCAAACCAATCAAAAACTAATACACTTATATCAATATTTGCCACTGAATCTATTGTATAACCACGTAGTTCTGAACTCGGATGCCCCTGTGCACCACCATGATTATATGGGCCTATTACAAAATAATGATTTGCTTTGGGATTAAACTGTTGATGCTGTTCGTAATAATGCCTTGCTCCCAATTGGTCATCATCATAAAAACCTGTGATGGTTAGTACCGGAATATTTATTTTAGCAAAATCTTCTTTACTGGCACGCATATTTTGCCAATAAGAATCATAACTTGGGTGTTTGAGCCAACGCTGAAAAATCTGATTCGGCCGCCCTTCAAGGGTATCAAGCGTGCGAAATGCTTTTCCTTCACGATAATATTTGTAAAAAGTAGCATACCAATGTTCGAAATTGCCAAAATCTACAAAGTCCGTTTCTTTGGAATTATGCACATAATGAATCCATTGTAGCATATAACTCATAAAAACATTATTTTCCATTGGATAATCTACGCCAATTCCCACTGATACTTGCGGAACAATCGTTTTAAGTGCTGGATGAATTTTCTTGGTTGCTGCCCATTGAGCAAATCCCAAGTAGCTTCCTCCATACATACCAACTTGGCCATTACTCCAAGGCTGCTTCGAAATCCAATCAATCATCTCATAAGCATCATGAGCATCATGTTCGAAAGGCTCTATTTCATGTGGACTCGTTTTCTTCCCTCGTGTATATGCTATTACACCCACATATCCATTCAAGGCTGCCAACTTTGCCCTATTTTTATCTTGACTCTGATTATAAATACTGAAAATTAATATTGTTGGCTGTTTGAGCATAGCTTTCTTATTACGCACAATAATCGCAGAGATAAGAATTCCCTCACGAGTTTTTATGTTGATACTATCATTAATGATAAAATCTCGTTTCTCTTCAGCCAATAAAATAGGTTTACCAATTGGTAAAATATTTGCATACACATTCGCAGAATTATAAGCCCTACAAATTTGACGAGCAACTGTCAAATTCAAACTATCAGAGGAAATATTTTCAAGTAAATTTTTAAGCGTATTTTTGATATTATTTAAGTTAATCTCAAAATATTCTTCAAACATAAGCTTTGAATTTGCATTAAGCGTTTTTTGTTTAGCAGCAAAAGTAGGTTTGAATGCTACCACAAAAGACTCTTTTGTTTGTTGTTGTCGGATTTTTGTTCGAATAAAAACCTCAAATTGCCCACCTATTGCTCCATTACTTTTGGCGTCTGATGACTTTTGTAAACTTCGATAAATTTCAATTGATTTTAATGCTTCATCATATTGTTGTGCTACTATTCGTAAGCGAAAAGCATTATCTTGATAGACACTCTGGTCAGCTTCCTTATAAAATTTCAACACTTGTTTGGCTAAATTCGGTATATTTTTCGAGAGACTAATACTATCAGCGTAATAAGCTTTGGGGAAGTAAAATTTCTGAGCATTAACATTAATGATTAAACATGATAATAGGAATATTAGGAAGTGTTTCTTCATGTTGAATAAGTTTATTTTTTTGATAAATTTAGTTAATAGTATTCAAAAAAAATCTAAGCATAAGAAATAATAAAAGTTTTTTATACATTTGAATTACTATCGACTTAACCTTCCTATAAATTATGAAATCGTCTCTATTGCATCTATTTGTAGTGCTATTATTATGTTCTTTCTTTAAAATTCACGCTCAAAATAAAACTCAAACTATTCGAGGAAATGTCATCGACAGAGTAACTCGTCAGCCAGTAATTGGGGCATCTGTTGCCATTATTGGCGGTACTCAAGGAGCCATAAGCGATGCTTCGGGTAAATTTGTCATCACCCAAGTACCTATTGGTCGCCAGTCAGTTAGATGCACATCTATTGGCTACGAAACATTTTTAAGCGAAGAATTTATTTTGAATTCAGTAAAAGAAGTATCGCTCAATATCGAGTTGAAAGAATCAACTGGAGAATTACAAGAAGTTAAAATTACAGCCTCTCAAAATACCAGTCGTCCTGTAAACGATTTAGCTTATGTGAGTGCTAGGTCTTTCACAACTGAAGAAACCGAACGTATTCCTGCATCTGTCAATGACCCTGGTCGAATGGCTCTTTCATACCCTGGTGTAAAAGCTGGACGTGATGAGAATGAAAATAAGATTATCGTTCGTGGTAATTCTCCTTTCGGAATTCTCTGGCGTTTAGAAGGCATTGATATTCCAAATCCAAATCACTTTGCCCAACCGGGTTCGGGTGGTGGCGGAATTACTGTTTTTTCTGCCCAGCTTATGAGTAGGTCAGACTTTTTCACTGGAGGAATGCCTGCCGAATACGGTAATGCCCTTTCAGGAGCATTTGATATACGATTTAGAGAAGGAAACCAGCAAAAAAGAGAATATCGCACAAAATTTGGTATTTTAGGACTTGATTTTTCAACTGAAGGCCCCATTCAAAAAGGGCGTTCTTCTTATTTAGTTAATTATCGCTACTCTACCTTAGGTCTTTTGAGTCAAATGGGTTTTTATTTAGTTGGAGAGCGAGTAACCAATAATTTTCAAGATTTATCTTTCAATTTAGCGTTTCATAGTAAAGACGGGAAAAAAACTACCACTATTTTTGGGTTAGGAGGCCTCAGCGAAGAACATTATATGCCTGTAGAAGATCCTCAAAAAAGGGTTTTAGGAAAATCTGATAACTGGGAAGATAGAATTCGTCCTGCAAATATGGGGGCACTGGGTGTTACACATACAATCAACTTAAACGAAAAATCATCAATAAAATTTGTCGTTGCAGCAATCGGAAGTTCAATTAATCGAATGAGCGATACACTCAACCTTCAAAATACTCGTTTCCGCTATGAAACCCAAAAATATGAAGAGTCAAGATTAGCTTCTTCAGTAGCTTATAATTACAAAATCAGCCCTAAAACTCGCTTCAAAAGTGGAGCAATTCTAAACTTCATCGACTTTGTATTTTTCAAAGAAACAGCTCCAAGAAACAACGTATCTGATGTCAATCAATTCAATGTAGGCCGACAAACATCAGTCAGTGGAAGCGGAAACACCCAAACAAGTCAGGTTTATGCTCAAGTAGTTCAGAATCTAGCCAAAGGTTTAAGTTTAAATGCAGGTTTGCATTATATGCACTTGTTTCTAAACAACACCTCCTCTTTAGAACCACGTCTTTCTATTCAATATAGTTCTCCAAAATCGCACAATATTAGTTTTGCTTATGGCTTGCATAGCCAATTTTTGCCAATGAGTGCTTATTTTTATGTAAGAAAAGATAGTTTAGATGGAAAAATCATTACTACAAAGGCCAATGCTAATTTACAATTTCCACGCTCAAATCATTTTATTTTAAGTTATAATTATATTGCTCCAAAACTTTGGAAATTTTCAATAGAAGCTTACTATCAAATGATTAACCGAGTTCCAGTAGAAGCCAAAGTGGGTTCATCTTACTGGATGCTTAATTACTCAGATAGCTTCCCCGAAACATCAGCTGTTAGTAAAGGGAAAGGCAAGAATAAGGGAATTGATGTTTCTATTGAAAGATTCTTTTCAAAAAAATATTACTTACTTCTTACAGGTTCAATATTTGATGCCAAATACCAAACCTACGATGGAAGCATTTATAATTCAGCATTCAACGACCGCTTCAGCACTGCCTTCACATTCGGGCGTGAATTTACGTTTAAGAATGGTTCTGTTTTTCAAGTTGGGGCAAGGTCTATTTACAATGGAGGGTATCGTTATACACCACTTGATGTTACTGAATCAGCCAAACAGAAAAAATACGTTCCACTTAAAGGTGCTGACTATTCGGCTTTTGCTCCAAATTATTTCAGAATAGATGGGCGTGTGTCTTACCGAACCAATCGAAAGAAATTGGCATCGGTGGTTTCTCTTGATGTACAAAATGCTACTAATCAAATCAATTATACTAGTGTTCAGTATAATAGTGTTAAGAATATCCTAGAACCCCGAAGGTCAGGCAATGGCTTTGTGCCAGTTTTCAGTTATCAGTTAGATTTCTAAGAAATATTATATAAAGAGCTATTACATGAAACTAAAATTTCTTGCATCAACGATTGTAATTGTTGTTTGGATAACTTCTTGTGTAGAGTTATTTCAAGTAAATATATCGAGTGGTTTAAAAATTTTAGTTGTTGATGCTACCCTCAGTGATATTGCTTCTACGCAGCAAATATCAATTATGGAATCTGCCAATGCCAAAGGCACACCCTTTAATACTCCTGTTCAAAATTTGCAAGTTGAACTTATCGTAAATAGTACACAACGAATTAAATTCACTGAAACCAAGGCTGGTATATATAGTTTACCACTAAATTTCAAATTAGAAGAAGGTTCAAAATATCAATTATACTTCAAAAAAGAAGATGGAAACACCTACCAATCGACTGTAGAGAAATTAATAAAAGTTCCCAAAATATTAAACGTAAAAGATGAATTTATGCCCGAAGGAATTGAACGAAATCAAAAATATCTTCCGGGCAACTTCATATATCTTGATACAAAAGACCCAGAAGCATTAGGAAATAATTATCTCTGGACTTGGCAACAATGGGAAAAACAAGATATTTGTGAAACCTGTGCAGGTGGTCGTTATTACCCTAATACTGGCTGTAGAATTCAACCTGAATACCAAGGATTGTATTTCGATTATTATTGTGATGGTGATTGTTGGGAGATATTTAAAAGTACTGAATTAAATGTAATGAACGATGCCCTAACAAATGGAAAAGAAATCAGTAATAGATTAATTGCCAAAATACCTTATTACACTACCAATGGTACACTTATTGAAATTCAACAACAATCTATTTCAAAGGAGGCATATCAATATTTTAAATTACTAGCCGACCAAACTCAAAATACAGGAACATTAGTAGATACTCCTCCCGCTGCCTTGATTGGAAACATAAGGAATGTAAATAACTTAAAAGAGCCTGTTGCAGGCCTTTTTATGGTCACTAGTATTGTGAAAACATCTTATTGGATTGATAGACATATTCCTAATAAATTAAAAATTTTACCAATCGGATTACGTGATCATACTTACAGTGCAGAACCTCCAATACCAAATGAATTTGGTAGACCACCGCTTGTAAAATGTATTTTAGGATCGAATAGAACACCTATTAAGCCTTTATTTTGGCCAAACTAATTCCAAATAATATACTATAAATGAACATTAAAGCTACACATTCTTTCGATTCATCTCATATTTACTTATTCATTGTTTTTTAATTTCTATCTTTCCTTAGAATCCTTATATTTGTCAAATATACATTTATTAAATTACCTTTCTACTACCGTGATAATAAAAAGAGTTATGCTGCTGTCCATAGCACTAGGACTATGGGTCTGTTCGTGTGTTGAGCCTTTTAATTTGAATATCAAAAGTGATTTAAGAATACTCACCGTTGATGCAACAATTACTGATACTGCTGAAGAACAAACAATTACAATCACAGAGTCTGTCAACTCAAATGGTTCGGCTTATTCTCAACCAGTTTTGAAAGCTACTGCTGAACTAATTGTTGAAGGTGCTCAGAAGATAGCTTTTACTGAAAAAGGACAGGGTGTTTATGCCCTTCCAAGTAGTTTTAAACTACAAACAGGTGTTAATTACAAATTAGTATTTACCAAACAAGATGGAACAAAGTATGAATCTGAGCAAGACCAAGTAACTAAAGTACCAGAAATAATTGGTATGCACGATGAATTTAAAGTTCAGGGAATTGAAATAGGTGAAAATTATTATCAACCAGCCAATTATATTTACTTGGATACACAAGACCCTGCCAATGATAAAAATAATTATTTATGGTCTTGGAAATTATGGGAACGACAAAATGTTTGTGCAACCTGCTATAATGGCCGATATTTTCTTACTCCCGCTCCAGCCAGATGCCGCGAGGAAAGAAATTATGCAGGACAGATGTTTGATTACATGTGCCCGGGAGACTGTTGGGATATACTTAATAATAAAGACTTGCTTGTTTTTACTGATATTTATTCAAATGGACAACCGATTACGAATAAACTTATTGCTAAAATACCTTACTATAATTATACAGGTGCTTTAATTGAAGTAAAACAACAGTCAATCTCACCTGCGGCTTATCGTTATTTTAAATTATTGGCCGATCAAGTTCAAAATAATGGAAGTTTAGTAGATACTCCCCCTGCAGCACTGATTGGAAATGTAAAGAATGTATCAAATCCAAATGAAGCAATTGCGGGCTTTTTCATGGTTACAAGTGTGCGTACTGTAAAATACTGGATTGATAGAAAAAGTGCACAAGGCCTCAATATCAATCCAATTGGTTTACTTGACCATCCGCTTACTCCAGAACCAATGGGCAATGACCTAACACGTCCTCCATTTGCTGCCTGTATTTTAGGGCTTAATCGAACTCCTAACAAACCCAATGGCTGGATAAACTAAAAACACTTACCTAAAGATACTTCCAAACATGAAAAAAATATATATTATATTTCTTATACTCATCAGTTGGGCGGCAAGTGCTCAAGTAAATTATAGATTTAGTGGGTATATAAGAGATACGCTCGATAATAAGCCTCTTGCACGTGCCTCAATAAATATTGACTTTGGGAAATTCGGAGCATTAACCGATGATAAAGGCCATTTTGATATTGTTCTTCCATCGGGTGAGCATGCCATAAGTGTAAAGTTTGTTGGCTATCGCCCCTTCCGTGAAACAATTTATTTACGAGGAGATATTGTTAATAAAGTATATGCTTTAAAACTAATAGAAAATGAACTTGAAGAAGTAATTGTATCAAGCAAAGGGGCAGAATCTAATATTCAACGACCACTATTAGGCGTTAGTCAGTTAAGTGTAAAAACACTCAGAAAACTACCAGCAGCCATTGGCGAGGTGGATATTCTTCGTGGCTTACAAATGCTTCCAGGGGTAACGAGTGTGGGTGAAGCATCTAATGGAGTTAATATTCGTGGCGGAACAACAGACCAAAACCTTTTATTGGTTGATGATATTCCGATTTTTAATCCTACCCACATGTTTGGCTTATTTACAGCTTTTCCATCAGAAGCCGCTTCGAGTGTAGAAGTTTATAAAGGAAGCACGCCCGCAAGGTTTGGAGGAAGAGCAGCATCAGTAATGGATGTAACACTTCAACAACCTTCGCTCGATAAATTCAAAATGAATGGAGGTATCAGCTTTGTTTCAAACCGCCTTACGCTCGATATGCCAGTAATTAAAGAAAAATTGGGGGTAATGGTATCGGGGCGTGCCGCATTTAATGATTTTATGTTGCCGGTAGTTTCGCCAAAATTAAAAGATATCAAAGCCAATTTTGCTGATTTAGTAACTAAAATCTTTTGGAGAGTAAATAGTAGAAATACCGTTACGGCTTCGGGATATTATAGCAAAGATTTTTTCCAAACAAAACTTTTAGGAGGCATTGGAGCAATCAATGCTACTTCTACTCAATATGATTATAGAAGTAAAAGCTTTTCAGCTCGTTGGTTTTATGCCATCAATAATAAGTATAATTTACAGACAACAGTTGTTTCTGCCGATTATTTACCGCAGACCTTGCTTCCTGAGCTAAATTCTGAAAATAAAGTTGCCATCCAATCAGGCATTACTTATAAACAAATTAAAAGTAACTTAAATTATTCTTCTGATAAACACCGTGTTGAAGTTGGGGTAAGCACTACCCGCTATGATATTGACCCGGGTCAATTAATACCTGGAACTAGTAAAAGTGTTTTAAGTATTGTTACCCCTAAAGAACATTCTCTCGAATCGGCTATTCATGCAGAAGATGAGATTTCGTTTTCTTCCAAAGCAACACTTTCAGTTGGTTTAAGATATTCTAATTTCCTTGCACTAGGGCCAGGAAATGTACAAATCTATGAAGGAGGCCAGCCACGTGACGACTTTTCGGCGAGAGATATGGTAAGTTATGCCAAAAATAAAGTGATGAAATCCTACGGTGGATTTGAACCACGTATGGGTTTAAAATACTCGCTTAATGAGCGGACTTCCCTCAAAATGGGCTATAATCTCATGCGTCAGTATGTACAAGTGGCTACAAATACCACTACCCCCCTACCGACCTCACGCTGGAAAACCTCAGATTTACACATTAAACCTCAAGTAAGTACTTTGCTTTCGGGAGGTTTATTCCATAATCTCAAAGGGAGCATTTATGAACTTTCGCTTGAAGCCTATTATCGCCTAACCAACAATATCATTGATTACAAACCTGGGGCAGATTTTCTTTTATCGAGTTATCCTGAAACGCAACTTTTACAAGGTAAAAATCGCTCTTATGGTATTGAAGTTATGTTTTCGAAGAAAAAAGGTGAAGCAACAGGTTGGATAAATTATACGTATTCTCGCTCGCAAAATAAAGTAAATGAAGGAAGTGGTTTTGGAGAACAAATTAATTTCGGAAATTGGTATTCTGCCAATTATGATCGCCCGCACTCCTTCAACGCTTCAGTAATCATCAATCAAGGTTCGCACCATGATTTTTCATTTAATTTCTCTTACAGTACTGGTCGACCATATACTTTACCAGAAGGTTTCCTGGTTTATCAAGGACGTAGCTACCCATATTATGGCGTAAGAAATAATGCACGTTTACCTGATTATCATCGCCTTGATTTTGCTTGGAATATCTATCAACCCGGTATGAAAAACAAGCGATATAAAAGCCATTTTACTTTCACATTATTCAATGTTTATGGTAAGAAAAACGCTTATTCTGTCTTTGTGCGAAGTACAGGAACAGCCATTAGTACTTATAAATTAGTGGTTTTTGGCTCACCAATTCCTTCTTTATCATATAATTTCAAATTCTAAAATTATAAAGATAGAGGTATCCAGAATTTTGAAAGAAGCCTTATTCATTGCCATTTCATTCAAATTCGTCAGATGAAACTGACGAATATTTTTACACTAACAAATTTGATTTTAGTCTGAATATATTGTGTGACTGAAGTCAAATTTGTTTTTTACAAGAATCTATCAGTTAAAACTAAAAGAATTTGCATAAATAATAGTGAAATAAATCCTCAAAAATATTGTCGAATAAATTTGAAACGAATAATATTACCATTCTATATAAGGCAATATTTTTTCAATTACCTCGGGTTCTAAAATTTTTATCTGTTTCAAATCTTCGCTGCTTTTAAATACTCCATGCTGGTCTCGATAAGCAATAATTGCTTTAACTTGAAAATACTTTAAATACGGGTGTCTAAACTCTGATAAAGAAACTTGATTAATTTTTATTTTCCGAAACCCACCCTTTACAAAGGAAAACTTCAAAATCTCATCGGCTGTTTCAGGCGGAAGCCCATACGTCTCTCTAATTTGCTCTGGATTCACAAACCCACCCAATAATTCTCTATACTTGATTATTCTTTTGGCATAACCCGAACCTATTCCCTTTATACTTTTCAAAATAGTCGTATCGGCTGTATTTAGGTCAAAACGAGTAGGAAGTTTATTTGAAAACTTTTGATTTACTTCTGTAGTTCTTACATCAAAACCTTTATTTTCAATGTAATTTTCTGAATTTTTATTCAAATCGGCTATCTCGGCTTGTGGAGTATGTAATGATTCATTTTCAGCCGAAGGAAGCGTTATGTATGGTTCTAGGCGTTCATAAGTTTCTGGTAAAAGGCCATAAATTCTAGCAAAATCTTCTTTATTTCTAAACTTTCCGCCCTTATTTCTATATTTTTCTACCCGTTCCGCAATGAATTTGGGTAAACCTAATTCTTCTAACTGACTTATACTCACAGTATTGGGGTCGAATGGGAAACTTTTATATGATTTTTTTGTGAAATCATTTTTGTAATATGTGTTCCCCTTAAAATTATCCTGATAATGAGGTTTCCTTCTATCTAAAACAACAGTCATACTATCAAGCATTTGGGGAGAAGAAATAATAAGACTTTGTTGAGAATTGCTAAAATATTTCTCCGAAAAAAACATTAGTAGAATGAGAAGAATAATAGCAGAGAAAATTATAACTACGCCTTTAGCCTCAGATGGCGAAACGCTCAGGAGGCTACGAATAAAATTCGTAAGTTTTTTCATATTTACAGCAGCAAAAATTGTTTGTTGGCAAAATTTACTTCATAGGCAAAGTATTTGCAAGGTTTTCGTTAATTTTGTGAAAATATTTTCGATTCTAATAGTTAAATAAATTATAATGAGTAAACCAGCAGTAGCAAATAGTCTACAAGATATCATCAGCCATGCCAAAGAATATGGCTTTGTCTTTCCTTCATCTGAAATTTATGATGGTCTTCAAGCCGTTTATGACTACGGTCAGAATGGTGTTGAACTAAAAAATAACTTGAAAGCAGCATGGTGGAAAGCCATGACTCAATTGCACGATAATATCGTTGGTATTGATGCAGCAATCTTCATGCACCCCCTTACTTGGAAAGCTTCGGGGCACGTAGATGGTTTCAACGACCCAATGATTGATAACAAAGACAGTAAAAAGCGTTATCGTGCTGACCAACTTTTGGAAGGAAAAGCTGAGGAACTTGAAAAAGCTGGCGAAACTGAAAAAGCAAAAGTTCTTTTAGCCGAAATGGGTCGTTTACTTGGAGCTGAGGATTTAGCAGGAGTACGTGATTTAATTATTTCGGAAGGAATTAAATGTCCGATTTCTGGCACTTCTAACTGGACAGACGTTCGTCAATTTAACTTGATGTTCTCAACGCAAGTTGGTTCGGTGGCAGAAGAATCGAGCTTGATTTACTTACGCCCAGAAACAGCACAAGGTATTTTTGTAAACTTCTTGAATGTACAAAAAACTGGTCGCATGAAAGTGCCATTTGGTATTGCTCAAATCGGTAAGGCTTTCCGTAATGAAATTGTGGCTCGTCAGTTTACTTTCCGTATGCGTGAATTCGAACAAATGGAAATGCAATTTTTCGTACGCCCTGGAACAGAAATGGAATGGTATAAGGCATGGAAAGAAACACGTTTGAAATTCCACAAGGCGGTTGGTTTACCAACTGAGAGATTAAAATACCATGACCACGAAAAATTGGCTCACTATGCCAATGCGGCAGTTGATATTGAGTATGAATTCCCATTTGGTTTCCGTGAAATTGAGGGAATTCACTCACGTACTGATTTCGACTTACGCAATCACCAAGAACTTTCGAAAAAGAAACAACAATATTTTGATGCAGATTTAGACGAAAATGGTAAACCTTATGGTAATTATATTCCATACGTTGTAGAAACTTCGGTTGGAGCTGACCGTCTATTCTTAGCTACTTTCTGTGAGGCGTTTACGAAAGAAACTGTTGGGGATGGTGAAAATGAAAAAGAACGTGTATATCTAAAATTACACCCTGCATTGGCTCCAATCAAAGCAGCAGTATTACCATTAGTAAAGAAAGATGGTTTAGCTGAAAAAGCTGAAGCAATTGCCAACTCTTTGAAATCTTCATTCCGTACGGTTTATGATGAAGGCGGTGCCATTGGAAAACGTTATACTCGCCAAGATTTAATTGGTACACCATTTTGTATTGCTGTTGATTACCAAACAATGGAAGATGAAACCGTAACGATTCGTCACCGTGACTCTATGGAACAAGAACGTGTACACATCAGCGAATTGAAAGAGAAAATTGGTTATGCCGTTTCTATGGAAAGAATTTTAGAAGTGATTTAATCGTTTTTTCCAAATAGAAAGCCCCATTGCTTGTGCAATGGGGCTTTTTTTAGTTCAAATCATCACTTTGAGCAGCATCATAAACCGATTTTATGGCGGCCATTTCTTTGATAATAAACGTTTGAAGTTGTTCATTAAAATCAACTTTATCTTCTTCCGAAAGGCTAGCGTATAAATCTTTGAGTTCTTGATTAATGGCTAATTTTTCTTCTTCAGAAGCAGCATTCATTCCTCTAATATGATATGATTTTAGATTAAAGTCTTTCATTAAATATTCATTTTTTAATACAAAGATAATGTCTCAAGGATTAATCACTACTTTTTGAATGCACTTTTTGCCATTTTCTCCTATCACAACTAAGAAATGAATACCTTGACTGAGATTTACATCAGGATGAATTTTAATTATTCCAGTTTCTTCTTTATTTAATGAATAAGAAAGTTTTTGACCAAGCATATCGAATAAATTGATTTGCTTTTCTTTGATATTCCTTAAATACAAACTCACTTCATTTCCTTGAATTGATGGATTTGGGAAAACCGTACAAACAGAGGTAGTATCGGTAAATTTAACTTCGATTGCATCAAGATATTTCTTTGTTCCATCTTTGTCAATGTACACTAATCTATAACAGCTTTTACCTGCTAGTGGCTGTAAATCAATACTTTCGTACGAACTACCAATTCCATTTGCTTTTATTTCTGCAATTTTTACAAAGTTTTTACAATCATCACTTCTCTCAAGTACATATTTTTCAGCTTTTACTTCAAATTTACTTTTCCAATTTAGAGCAACCGTTTGATTTTCTGTTTCTTTTCCTGCAAATGATATTTCAGTATAATCATTGGCGGTGGCTCCATTTTCAGAAAATTCATTCACTTCGAACTCTAAAAAGAAGAAATCTTCCATGATTTGATTACCCAGCACATTCTTATAAATCACATAACTATCCCCTTCTTTAAAATTATCATTATTTTCAAAACCACAATCTTCCCGAATACCATCGTAATGCACAATATTGAAATCATTGATGCTTAAATCGAGTAAATTTGTTGCCATTTTATACTCATCTAACTCTTCGTTTAGGTAATATATTCTTAAAGAAACTGGTTTTTTGAATTGTTTGAGCAACGAACTTTGAAAATCAAGATAACGTGACATTAATTTTGTGCCTTTTTCTGTTGTTGGAATAGCCATTGCTCCACGGCCATAATGGCGAATAGAAGCCGTGACCTTCCCTAAATTTTGTCCATTAGGATTAACTGACGCATATAAACGTCCAGCCGAATCATATAAATCAAACCATTTGTTCCCCTTGACACTATCTGCTGCTATTTGCAAACAATTATTGTTATCATTTATCAAAGTAGCTATGCAAGGTTGAATCGTAACTTTCAATGGAATTCTTTCACTTTCACAACCATCTGTATTTTTTGAAGCGGCGAAATAAATGCTTTCACCATCAAGTTTTGTATTTGGAATTGGCTTCTGCTTTAATGGCTCTTGTCCATTTGCTGAAGCATACCAAACTATTTGATTTTCATCTGAAGTCTTTGCCAAAAGTGCTTCACTTGGTGCATTTCGGCAAAAAATTGTATCATTTACTTTTGGAATTTGAGGTATAGATGCGATTTTTATTTCAAATGATTTTCGTTCACTTTCACAACCAAATTCACTTAATTGACTAACTACATAGGTCGCTGTTCCATGTTTACTCACATCAATTTTTGGAGGAATTGTTTCTGAAGTAGAATCTGTCATTGATTCGTACCACCGTAATTGATGTGTAGCTTTAACCATTTTTGTAATATCAAAATTCGAGTTTTGACAAATAACTTGATTGCTTACTTGTGGAATCTCAGGTCTTGGTTTAGATTCAATTTTGATATCTACAGTTCGAACACAAGTTGAGTTTCTATCAACCATAAATGAAATTCTACCTCGATAGTTACCAGTTTCTGTAATTTCCGCGAAACCATTTACGGTGGTTGGAATATCTAAATAAGTATTACCTGATTTCTTTTGCCATTGATACGAAACAATTTTTCCTGTAAATAATAAGCCTTCAAATGATAACTTACTTGGTTTTCCATCACAAAGGCTCATTGTAGGTAATGCTCCCAGAATTTGATTTACTTGTAATATTGCTTCTTCTGAGATTACAGCACTTTTTTCATTTTTTATAATACAACGATACCTTGTTTGGTCGGGGTTCTCAAAGCTTCCAACATTGGCAATTTTCAAAGAGCTACTTGTTTCATTATTCAAATCAGAAAATTCACTTTCGTTGACTTTCTTTCTTTGCCATTGATAAGTAAAAGCACTTGGAGCTGATGCAGAAACACTAAATGTAACAGCATTTCCATTACAATCTACCTGCGAAATAGGTTGTTTAGTAAATTTTAAAGTAGGAATGATAGTTGCAGTAATGGGAATTCGAGGGCCAACACAACTATGCATTGAAACTTGAGCCACATACCTCGTATAAGTACCTGCTGTTGAAAATGTTGGAGCCGTAGTAGTAAAAGTTGAAGTGTTTGGTGAACTATACCAACGTAAAACCTGATTTTCAACTGGGTTTCCTTCTGCTGAAAAAGTCAATACTTCTCCCTCATTGATACTCATCGGCGTGGTATTTTTTGGAGCTGGTGGTAACTCCCCTACTGAAACTGTAATTGACGCTCTGGGGCCTTCACAACCTTCATCTGTCCGGTCAGCAACATAATACTTAAATTCTCCAGCAATGCTTGTACCAGGAATTGGTGCGATTTTTGAGCCAATTCCTCCAAATTCTTGGCTATACCAAACCAAATTTTGTACTGAACTATTCACTTTTAACTTACTTGCCGAGGAGTTTTGACAATAAAAAACGTTAGTTACAGCGGGTGCTGGTGGAAATCCACTTACAATTAACTTTCCAGCATCAGTTGGCTCAATACATTCAAAACCATTAGTATTAAATTTCACTAAACAACGATAATAAACTCCCTGTACTTCCGTTGCATTTGTAAACTTTAAAATATTACTCGTGCTACCCAAAATTCCATTTCCCTCTACTAGATTTGTCCAAGTTCCATTCGTACTTGATCGTGTTTGCCATTGGTAACTCAACACATTACCCGTAATTGAAAAATAGTTTTGTAGATTAAATTCGTTAGTTCCACCAATACAGATACCTAAATTCGGTAAAGAGCCTGTAATTGAATTAACGGTGAGTGTAGAAACTTCAGAGGTAATGGTTTGTCCTCCACTACTAATTATACACCTATACTGCGTTTGATTGGGATTATTATTATCTCCTACGTTTGAGACAACCATAGTTTTAGAAAACCAACCTTTTATTCCATTGCCTTCGGCCACTAAGTTTACAAAATCAGGTTCATTTGGTCTTTTTCTTTGCCATTGATAGGTAATATTGGCATTAACTCCTGCTGTAGTTACATCTAAATAAACAGAATTTCCTTTGCAATCAACTTGACTCGTTGGCTGTTTAGAAATGTGAAAATAATCTAAAATCTTAGCAGTAATTGGAAGCCTTATACTTTCACAACCAGTAATTAGGTTTGTTTGTGAAACCCAATAATTATAAGTGCCTATTGAAGTGAATGTTGGGGCAATAGTTGAAGAATTTCCTCCAGTAGCCTTATTATACCAAATTAAAGAAGCATTACTTATCGTTGTTTTTGCGGAAAACACTAAGGTTTCTGGAACTGTAACATCGTTAGTAAGACTTTCGGGTAAAGGTGTTTGATTGACCTTAACCAAGAAAGGTTCTGAGGAAACATCGTAGTTACATCCTAATAGCTTACAATTAAGTGAATAAAATGTATTTTCTATTGGAGAAACTATGATAGTTTTTGTGGTTTGCCCATTCGACCATAAAATTTCTCCATCACAATTATTTGCGGTAAGGGTTGTACTTTTTCCTAAACATACAGAATCTACCCCAGAAATAAACGGATTAGAAGCAACTAAAACTGTAAGTTTGGCTCCATTAGAGTCATTTTCAGTTGTATAACGTATACAAGTAGAAGTACCCGCCGTAAATGTTATTTTACAACGATAATATTGCTCGTCAGCGTTAGTAGCACCACTGATGAAAAAAGTAGAAGAATTTGCTCCTGCAATGTCGTTCCATGTGCCTGAGGTACTCAATCGTTTTTGCCATTGGAAGTTTTTAATTGTACCAGAAAACGTAACTTTTGATAAATCGAAAGTGACACTTGTACCACTACAAACTTGCTGGTCATCAATAATTCCTGAAATAGAATTAACGGTTAGTACCGCAATATTTGAAACAATACTACAAGAATTATTACTTAAAATTACTCTGTATTCACTTAGATGAGGGCCATTGGAGCCTCCAATGTTTCCCACTGCTAATGTATTTGTATTGGCCCCTAAAATATCCCTAAAATCCTCATTTGGAAGTTTCTTTTGCCATTGATAATCACTAACATTGGAAGCCGAAACTGATAATGTAACTGAATTTCCATTACAATCTGCTTCGTTTTTTGGTTGCACAGAAATGACTGGATATTCAATAACGGTTACTAAAACTTGATTACTTGATTCGCTTCTGCAAATGCCATCAAGACAAGTAGCAGTGTAACTCGTAGATTGTTGTGGACTAACACTAATCAACGTTCCAATCTGTCCATCACTCCAACTTACAATACCTACACAGTTAGTAGCTGTAAGTGTGGTTGTTTGGCCTTTACAAATATTTATTAAATTACTGTTTATAATTGGAACTGACACAGTGCCTTTAGATGACATTGTTACTATCGAAGCTAAACTCTCTTCACTTTTACAATTATTTTGCGTACAATTTGCAGAAAAAATACCTGATTCTGAAACAGTTAAGGCAGTACCAGTTTGTCCATTATTCCAAGTAACCAAACCATTACACCCAGTTGCAGTAATTATTGTTGACTGGTTTGAGCACAATGTAACAGCATTTGGTGAAATAACTGGAATCACTGGCATTGGATTTATCGTTACCTTAACCACTGATGATGTTGATTGATTACAACTTCCCGAACCTGTACCCGAGCACGCATATTGTACTCGGTAATACTTAACAATTGAACTTGATGAGGTATTTGGCAATGATATACTATAACCAAGACCTCCTACTTGCTCATTTACATAAGTACCTGAAAGCGTAGATGATGATTGCCACGTAGCCACACATGTTCCCGAACCCCCTAGTGTGGTTGCTGTTAAGTTAATCGTTTCTCCAGAACAAATTACTCGTTCACTTGCATCTATTAGGGTAATCTGTGGGTCGGGTACTATCTTGATTTCATGAATATTTGTTGAATAAATTTCTTCTAAACATCCATCTACCACTTTTCTTCTGTAATAGGTCGTACTACTCAAGGTTGGTGGGTCATAAGTTACTGAACTTGCACCAATAACATCTGTAAACACCTGATTATCAAGCGAAGATTGCCATTGATACGTATATGGACTCTTGCCACCACTTGCCAAACTAACACTCGAAATCACGCCTGCGTTGTACCCCGAACAGTTCAATGTAATTGATGAAGGTTCGATACTTCCTCCAGTTAATGCTGGTAATACTTTTACACTAAAACTCTGTATAGCACTACAGCCTGTTGAACTTGACTTTAATGTCAATGTAAAATTAAAAGTACCTGTTTGTCCATTCGGAATAGTCACAGAAATTGGTGACACCTTCAAGTTTGCATCAATAATAGAAACAAATCCTGGCATCGTTGATGTTAAACTATATTGGTCTGGACTTCCTAAGGTCAATGAATACGGTACTTCAAAATTCATCGCTGAGTGACAAATATCTGGAACTTCTCCTACACTAAAACTTATACTCGGTGAGACTGTTACTGTTATTCCTAAACTATTCTCACTTTCACAGCCATCAAACACGCATCTAGCATAATATGTACTAGTTGTACTTGGACTAACTATGATACTTGTGCCACTTAATGCATTACTCCATATTACTTCCCCTTCACAACCACTAGCAGTCAAGGCTGTCGATTGACCCATACAAATCATGCTTGTGCCAACTACTATTGGCACAGGTAATGTCTTAACATTTACTACTATCTCATTGCTTTCTATACTTGTTCCGCAATCGTTCACACATACAGCTTTGTAAGATCCTTCTGATACACTAATACTTGTTCCTGTCATTCCATTTGTCCAAACAATTGTACCATTACAAGCACTTGAGGTTAGTGTTGTACTTTGTCCCTTACAAATTGTTCCAACCCCATTCACTTCTGGTACAACTGGCATTGGATTTATCGTTACCTTAACCACTGATGATGTTGATTGATTACAACTTCCCGAACCTGTACCCGAGCACGCATATTGTACTCGGTAATACTTAACAATTGAACTTGATGAGGTATTTGTCAATGTTGTACTATAACCAAGACCTCCTACTTGCTCATTTACATAAGTACCTGAAAGCGTAGATGATGATTGCCACGTAGCCACACATGTTCCCGAACCTCCTAGTGTGGTTGCTGTTAAGTTAATCGTTTCTCCAGAACAAATTACTCGTTCACTTGCATCTATTAGGGTAATCTGTGGGTCGGGTACTATCTTGATTTCATGAATATTTGTTGAATAACTTTCTTCTAAACATCCATCTACCACTTTTCTTCTGTAATAGGTCGTACTACTCAAGGCTGGTGGGTCATAAGTTACTGAACTTGCACCAATAACATCTATAAACACCTGATTATCAAGCGAAGATTGCCATTGATACGTGTATGGACTCTTGCCACCACTTGCCAAACTAACACTCGAAATCACGCCTGCGTTGTACCCCGAACAATTCAATGTAATTGATGAAGGTTCGATACTTCCTCCAGTTAATGGGGGAAGGATTTTTACACCGAAATTCTGACTTGTGCTACATCCTGTAATTGAGTCTTCTACCTTTATAGTAAAGGTATGGGTTCCTGTTTTACCACTAGGAATCATTACACTTAATGGTGAATTGACCAAATTACTCTCCAAAACTGATTGAAAATCAGGCATAGTTGAAATTAAGCTATATCTATCTGCATTATTTAAAGAGTAGGCAAGTTCAAAAGAAGAAGCTCCATTACATATATCATTCACTGAATTTACATTTATTATAGGAAGAGGGTTTTCAGAAATCGTAAATATTTCGGAAGATAGACTCATACATGAATTTTCAGTACAAGTTGCTGAATAAGTACCAACTGAAGCCTGTAATTCACTTCCAATAGCACCTGTACTCCAAGTAATTTCTCCAATACAGCCACTCACACTCAAAAGTGCTGAACTTCCCTTACATACACTTAATTTTCCTGTTATCTTTGGGGTACTGGGAATGGAATTTATACTAACTATTTTTATTGGTGAAAACGAACTTTCACAATTATTTGCCAAACACTTTGCACTGTAAGTACCTTCTATTGAGACAGTTAATACACTTCCTGTATTGCCATTATTCCATACTATTGAACCAGTACAACCAGTTGCCGTTAATGTAGTTGTACTCCCAGCACACATACTTAAGTTACCACTAATAACTGGAATCGAAGGAATTGGATTTACGACAATAGTTTGTGAAGTCGAAATTGCACTTAAACAATTATTTTGCATACAAGTCGCATGATACGTACCTGAAATTCGTACTAAAATTGCGGTTCCAGTAGAACCATTAGACCAAATTACATTTCCTGCACAATTATTTACACTCAGCTCAACAAATGCTCCTTCGCAAATAATATTATCGGTATCATTTGAGCTAATAATTGGGGTTGGAGGTGTTGGACTAATAATAATTGTATGAATATTTGAGGCATTACTTACACATGTGTTTTGAATGCAAGTGGCACTATAAGAGCCTGCTGTTGAAACACTCAGCACACTCCCCGTTGAACCTTGATTCCAAGTAACCACGCCATTACAGCCAGTAGCAACTAAATTTGTTGTATTACCAGTACAAAGAAAGCTTTCTCCCAAAATTATTGGCTCCGAAGGAACAGCAAAGGTTGTAACTTTTACTAGTGATGAAATAGATTGATTACAACTACTTGAACCAGTACCAGTACAACTGTATTTTACTCTATAATAAGTAACTAAAGGATTGGATGAAAAATTAGTGCTAATCTTTGAAAATGTTAATCCACCAGTTTGCTCGGTTATAAATGTACCTGTCTGTGTACTTGAACTTTCCCAAGTAGCAGAACAAGTACCAGAACCACCAATCGTAGTTGCTTCTAATGAAATACTACTACCCGAACATATATTGATATCACTCGAACTTGTTAAGGTTATTTGTGGGTCTGGCACAATTTGTATTTTATGAACATTCGAAGAATACATATCTACTCCACATGCATCTGTAACCTTTCTACGGTAAAAAGTGGTTGATGTTAAGGCTGGTGGATTGAAAGTTGTTGAAGTTTCACCAATAATATCATTAAAACCGCTACCATCACTAGAAAATTGCCATTGATAAGTGTAAGGGCTTTTTCCTCCGATAGCTAAACTTACGCTTGAAATTACGCCAGCATTATATCCCGAACAATTTACACTACTTGAGCTTCCTTCTATACTTCCACCATTCAATACAGGCAAAACTAACACATTAAAATCCTGCGAGCTAATACAATTTGTTATTGAATTTTTAACACTGATTGTAAATGCATTACTCCCTACTATTCCCGTTGGAATATTTACTAAAATTGGAGAAGTAGGTAAATCAGCATCTACAACCGAATTAAAACCTAGCATTGTAGAAGTAAGGATGAATTTATCTGGTGAATTGCCAATGGTTGAATAGGGCAAACTAAATGTATTTGCATTATTACAAATACTTGGGATACTTCCCAAAGTAATACTTGGCAAAGCATTTACCAAAATAGTTTGTGTGGTAGATGGCTCACTCATGCATCCATTTTCTACACAAACCGCACTAAAAGTACCCGATGTAGTAATATTGATGAAAGAGCCAGTAAAACCATTTGACCATACTACCTGCCCCCCACAATTACTTACATTTAATTGTACACTAGAGCCAGCACATATCACATTATCCACATCATTTGAAACTACCGTAGGAACAGATGGTTTTGGATTTACAACTATTGACAATGTATTAGACAAAACACTCGTGCAAGCATTTTGCACACAAACTGCACTATAAGTACCTGAGGATGAAACACTAACAGTATTACTTGTATCTCCATTTGACCAAACAATTTGGCCATTACACCCACTTGCCGATAAAACAGTTGAATTGCCTGCACAAATGTTTGTGTTTCCTGAAATTAAAGGAGGCGTTGGAGATGGATTAATAACTATATTCAAGGTTGAAATTAAACTTTCACAAGAATTATTTAGAGAGCATTTGAACTCATAATTCAAGGTGGTCAAAAGGGCATAATTTGTAGGGTTAATATTAATACTACTACCTAAAGTCCATAAGCCACCATTCAATCTAAAATAGCTATTTCCAGTATTACAAGATGCCGATAAACTAAAACTTGACTCGGTATTGCAAAACGATGATTTATTTGCAGAATTAATTAAAACTGGTGCATTGGGGGTCTCGTTTACTTTAATATTAACCTCTGATCTCGCTGTTTGACAAACTAGATTTGCAGTAATTTGCTGCTCACGTGCCACAAAGTAAGAAATAGAATTAGTCAAAATTGGTGTATTATAACTAGTACCAGTAGCGATCTGTACTAAAGTTGATGCATCAGTAAACCATTTATAAGTTCCCGAAGGCGTCGGATTATTTAGTACCAATATTTTTGAACCGCTTGCACAAATATCAGGCGTATTGCCTAAAATACTCGGAATATCACTCCAGCCATATTTATTTACTGTCATATTTGCCGTCGAAGAACAGTAACCTGAGGTAATAGCTAACCTGTAAGGTTCTGAATTATTGGTTTGAATTAAACCATTAATATCAAAAGTTTGATTGGTTGCTCCTACTATTAAACCATCATTATTATGCCATTGATAATTAAAATTGCCATCGCCCCCCAAAGGATTGGCCACAAGTGTAGTTGAAGTATTCAACACACCAGTTGAACAGAATGTGTTATTCCCAGTAATCGTCGCCGAAAGAATTGGCGTAATAATTACATCAATTTTAGCTCGTAAACTCTCACAGTTATTCCCATCTTTTTGGCTAACAAAATAACTTGTTGTACCTGCAGTATTTGTTGAAGGAATGGAAGCGTTGTTGCTTGAGATACCTCCTACTGAATTAATACCATACCAAACCAAACTATTACTCCCGATTGAATTTGCAACTAATGCGATAGCAGTAGAATTTTGACAATATCCAATGGGTGAATTTACACTTGGAGCTGACGGTAAATCATTGATATTAACAATAATGCTAACTTTCTCACTCTCACAACCAGCTGGTAAAGAGCTTTTCTGACTTACCTTAAATACTTGACTACCAACCACTGAGGTATTGGGCACCGGTGCTGCTGGCAAAATATTGTCATTTTCATCATACCAAACTAATGTATTAGTTCCCGAAGGAATTGCGGTAAGAGCAGTTACGGTGGCATTTTTACATAAACTTACAACTGTTGAAGTAATTGGAGAAGCTGGAATCTCATTAATAATGACATCTATAGCTGCTCTTGGACCTTCACAATTATTTGAATTTTTCTGACTAACATAAAAAGTATTTAAACCAACAACATTCGAATTAGGTACTGGAGCATTCATCGAAGAAGTCCCGCCTGAAGAATTATTTCCATACCATAAAAGCGTATTTGAACCTACTGCCGTAGCCATTAAGGCATTCGTGGGAATATTTTGGCAATAATTAATTGGCGAACTTACTATAGGAACACTTGGCGTTGCGTTAATTTTTAAAGCGAAATTTTGAGAATTTGAAATACACCCAGTTGAAGTGTTCTTTACGGAAAGTAGAAATTGATAAGTATCAGCACTTGAGTTCGCTGGAATAGGTACAATTATTGGCGATGTATTAAGTGTAGCATTATTAATCGTAGTAAAACCACTCAAAGCAGGATTCCCTGTCGAAATACTGTATTGATCAGGTGAATTTTCGATTGAATTATAAGGAAGACTGAAACTATTAGCCGAATTACATATATCCGCAATGCTACCCAACAATATGGATGGAATGGGGTTAATAGTAACGGTTATTGATGTACGTGGACTTTCACAGGTCGTTAAAGAATTATAAACACTCAAGTAATAAGTATAAGTACCAACAGCTAAAGAAGTAGTTGTATAACTAGCTCCAATACCTAAAATATTTTGAGAAGTATTACTATCATACCATCTAAATATTTCATTTGTACTTAAACTTGAGGAGGCACTGAGTATAACCGTACCCTCTCCACATCTACTTACATTGTTTGCTGTAGGTGTGGCTGGTAATGCCTTTACAGTAATACTTTTTTCTTTAGTTGTACTACAAGTTCCGATCGTTGTAATACCTGTAATATTTGTACTTTTTGACTGAAATATTCCCTGAATCCCCCAATTATTATCAGAAGTTGAAGTAATAGTAGTTGAATAACTGGCATTGTTAGCACCATTGATACTGCCAGTAGAAATATTATTCTTAAACCATTGATAAGATTGTAATCGGGCAGCCCCTGTAGCAATATTTGCTGTAAAAGTTATTGGTTCACCTACACATAATGGGCTTTTCGTGACACTTACAGTATTGAACTCGTTGACAAATAGGGTAACTGTATTGGTTATATTAGTACAAAAAGGAGCATTTAAACTAGTAATTTTACAACGATAAAGCGTTCCATCTAAATTATTTGCTGAACCTACCTGTGCAATTCTTAAATAGTTGGTTGATGCATCTGAAACATCATTTGCATCAACACCCGTCAAATCTATAAAATCAGCATCCGTTGGTCTTTTTCTCTGCCATTGATAGGAAACATTTGAAGCCCCAACAAAAAACCTGACGACATTTTGATAACAATCAATAGCGTCTACGGGCTGAATATTTATTGAAGGTTGTTGAGGGCTAAGTGTAATTTCGTTTGTTGAAATTTGGTTCAAACCACCACAATTAGTTAGTAAACATCTGACTTTTTTTGTTGTAATTAGATTATTAAAAGTAATTGATGTGGTTCCTCCTGCTAAACTTAAAGCACCTGTATTTCCAGAAATATTTACCCAATTTCCAGATGAAATTTCCTCTTGCCAATAATAAGTATCAGCTCCAGTTGCTGTAGTACTCAAACTAACATTACTTCCCACACAAAAAGTGCTCGGGTTAGTTGGTTGAGCAGTAATTGAAATAGGATTACTAATGGTAAATGAAGCCTTATAGTTTGCTCCACCTAAATTCATATAATGAGTTCCGCTACCTCCATTGTAATTAAAATCAGCTGTCGAATAAACCTCAATACTATAAGAACCATCTGCCAAACCTTGAAGTACATTTGTAGTACCACTTGTACCTGTCCATTGTTGGTCACCTGGGTTTGTTAAGTTTCTATCAAATGATAAATTAATTGAATACCAAGTTGCAGTGTTGGGGTCAGTTCCAATTTTAAATATACGATAATGCAAATAGCCATTCAAAATATTATCAGTGCCATTCTTGTAAGTTTTATTTTGTCCACCCTTTATTATAAGTGAACTTGTGCAAGAAAAGGTTCCAAAGGAAAATCCATGAAAATCAGGATTTGCGGTAGAAGCATTTAAGTCATAATAATTTACAGAACCCCCATTGGCCTGTACGATAACATACGATTCGAAAATACCGCTTGTTGCAAAAGTTGTAGAAGTGTAAAACAAGAAAATTAAACACAAAAAAATACACTTCTTTACTAAAAATAGTAAATAGTTATTCATAAAAAGGTTAAAGTATAGTTAGCAAAAATTGTTTTTTATCTGTGTTTTTATTTTTGGCCTCCACAGCCATCAATGTAGGCTTCAAAAAATGCTCCTTTTTCTGCAATAAATCCTGTGTCTAGTAAGATATACTTCGCAGCATCATATTTTATATTTGCTGCACTTTCGATGATATTAGAAGCAATAATCGAATTAGGTGATTCAAACTTTGCTGTTGTACCTGCCGAATATTTTTTACTCAACTCATACGCATAGCAAGGTGAGTCTCCTTGTACATAGATCGTATAACTCTTTGGAGGCAAAGAAATAAAAATTCTATTTTGAGCATCTACCGTTGTTATAAGGTTAGAAGACTTTTGCAGAATATCGGTAAACTTGGTTCCAGTTGGATAACGATTAGCATTGGCTATTAAATGATTTACCTTTAAGCTATCATCATCAAAATTAATTGCTACGATCACCTCTCTCTTTCCAGCACTACCTGTTGAATCGAGTTGGTAGATTAAACTTCGCCAATGTTTTCCTTTTTGATAATAGTTCGGAGAAGGTACTGGATTCAATGCTCCTCCATAATGATTTAAATAATAAACATTTTGGGAACCATTAATAAACTTTTTCTGAACCTGAATTAATTGGTCAATATCTCGCTTCAAAGGCTTCAAACCCGTGGGATGATAATCAAATCCGTAAATATCAGAGCCGTAAGTAGTGTTATGGGTAGGGTATCCATAATAATCAGGATAAAATATGGTAGGCACTCCTAATTGATTATTAGTGAGAATATAGGCATAAGCCAAAATTGGATTCTGCCAAACTAAAGCATCACCCCATGCAGGATTTGAGCTCCTAAAATCATGATTGTTTACAAACGTTACCAAATTAAAGCCACTCATACCTCGTGCATCTCTGAAGCTATTGTAGAAAGCATTGCGAGCATCTGCACCATTATCACAAGCTTGTTTTAGTGCATCTCTTAAGGCAAAATCAAATACTTTGGGTTTGATGGCAGCTTTTGCCGCAGTTGTCATCGAGGCATTTACACTGGAAATCCAATTCTGTACTGCAGGGTTTTCTTGACCATACCATTCCCCTACAACAAAGTCTGGTATTTTTCCTGATTCGTACATTGCATTAAGCATTTTTCCAACAAAATTTGCCTCAAAATGCTTGATTGCATCCATTCGTAGTCCTCTCACTCCCAGTTCATCATAAGCCCACTTGGTCCATTCAATCAAAGTATCTCTTGCCATTGATTGGTTATGGTCATAATCATAGAAATAGTCCATACTTTGCATACTCCATGAAGGCCCCAAGCAAGTACTTGTTGCACCACCTTCAGAACTTACCCCTCCTTCATTCCAATTAGGACGAAAAGATTTCCAGTTATTTCCACCTCTTCCACTTGGTAAGCCAGAAAAATCAGTATAAGTTTGAAATTGTAGTTTGTAATTATTCGTATTCCAACTCGATGGATTAGCAATATCGGTACTTTGTGTAGTGTACCATATCTTAGAGATTCGGTGGTCAGTGTAATCTCCACAAAGATTAATTGCCTGAATGACTAAAGTATCTCCGCTGGCATTAAAATCATTAGCATTTAATGTAATCTTAAATTCATCTACATCATTAGCAAAATCGAAGGTATCCCAATAACCTTGTTTTAAATTTGTTTGATATTCTGCTCCTGAAGCAGCAATATCTGTATTTATAGTAATAGCTGTATTTTTAGGATTACACCCACTCACAAAATCCCATGCTTGCCCACCACCTGCTTTAGTAGTTGTAGCAAAAAACATTATTTTTTTGCCAATATAACCTCCTGAACGAGAACCAATACTTACATAATAAGTTCCAGAAGTTAGCCCTGTAGCACCTCCTATAGGAATAATCATTCGTACTCTATCTGAAGGAAATGGCGATTTATAAGAAGTACCTGGACATGAACCATCATTTTTACCTGCATAGAATAACATATATTCTTTTACCGCAGGGTTTGTTTCGGGATTCCCTCCATCCCTGTGGTTGTAAACCATATCCCCAACTGCTTTAAGGTTATTTTGCCCAAAGACATTAATCATCTCTTTAATTTCCTGCTTTGTACCAAGCGAGGTTTGAGTTGAATTCTGACCAATAAATAAATCTTTAGGGTCATAACCCCCAGATTTATTTCCATTGCCTCCAAATGGAGGAAACCAAATATGTGTAAAGCCTGCTTTTGATAAATCTGGGGCTTTATTCTTTAAAGTATCAGACCAGTTAAATCCTTGTCCAGTCTTTGGATAGTCCCAATAAAAGCCTTGTAGAAGAATTTGTTGTGCATAAATTGTTTTTATGGTAATTAAGTTAATTACCAGCAAAAGTTGGATTTTTTTCATGTAAAAGTGCGTGTTAAAGTATCAAATTGAAACAAATCTATATACTTTATCATTAACTCCTAAAAGAAAATATAATTTTTTTTAAGCCCATTTGGATTATATTAATAATTAAAACAAAAGGCGAAAACAAAAAAGCCACCTCAAATGAGATGGCTCTTTGTATACAACCCTAACCACTATGATGAAACAAAATCTACTTTATATATTTTCGATGGCCAAAATTTCGACCAATTCCAAAGAATTTCTCTAAACCTAAAAAATAAAAAAGCTCATAAAAGCCCAAAGCAAGCAACACTCCCACAATCAATAATTGAATGGGGTAAATCATAAATAGATGATTAATACTTGTGTAGATTTCTAAAAACATATTCTCTGTTTTATGGGTTAATTGAACAATACAAATATCTGAAAGGGATTTGTTTTTTTTTAGCGTAAAAACCCCTGTTTTTCATACGGGTTTTACGGTATTGAACCAAATTTATTTAATGTAAATGCTTATTATCAATATACGAATTAAATTAAAAATAAGATTTCATCAATGCATATCAAAATCGAAACAAATGTTGAACAAAACCTTGAACAAGTTTGGCATCAATTCAATGAAAAATTACTTCTGAAATTATCTCCCCCCTTCCCTATTGTTCGTATTTTATCCTTTGGACATAAAATTGGCGAAAAAGTTACAATAGAACTAAATTTTTTTATTTTACGGCAAATTTGGATAAGTATTATTACAGATTCTGTTTATGAACGGCAAAAAGCTTACTTCATAGATGAGGGAATTAAGCTTCCTTTTTTTCTGAGTAATTGGAAACATCAACATATCATTGAAGAACATGGCAGTGGTTGTAAAATAATTGATGAAATAGAATTTCGTACACCCACAATTTTGACAGATTACATTTTTTATCCTATCTTGTATCTTCAATTCCTTTATCGCAAGCCAATTTATCGGAAAATTTTTAAAAAAACCTAACACCCTATAGGAAAATACAAGACCCTAAACTCTGTAATTGGCCACTAAAAAACTATTAACCAAAGAAAAACTCTCAAAGGGCAAGGAGTTCATTTATACCAAATATAGCACTTTTAGGGTGAAAAGTGTTGAATATAAACCATTATGAAACTAAACATTACCTGGAAAATCTTTATCGGCATGGCAGTCGGCATTGTTGTCGGTTATTTCATTCATAATCATTTTGATTTAGGGCAGTTTGGAGTAAAAGATGCATCATCTCTAACTCTTGAACAAATAAAAGCCAATGAAGGTGTAAAAGATTGGAGTTCATATTTACAACTCCTTTCAAAAATCTTCTTAAGAATGATACAAATGATTTTGGGGCCGTTGGTTTTCTCTATTCTTACTGTTGGAATTGCCAAGCTCGGCGATTTCAAAGTTGTTGGACGTATTGGTCTTAAAACTTTAGGCTATTTTTACTTTGCGACAATTCTTTCATTAGTTTCAGGCCTAGTAGCCGTAAACTTAATGAAACCAGGTAAAGTGATGACACTCGATATTCCAAGTTCGGGGGCAGACACAGGAATTGAAGCAAAGAAAATGACACTCGAAAACTTCATTACACACGTTTTTCCTAAAAGTATTTTTGAAGCATTAGCTACCAATGAAGTTTTGCAGATTGTAGTATTTTCGCTTTTCTTCGGTATCGCTCTTGCTGGTATTGGTGATAAAGGAAAAGTAATCATCAAAGCACTTGATGCCATTTCTGAAGTAATGTTTAAGATTGTAGGTTATGTTATGACCTTCGCCCCATACGCAGTTTTTGGTTCGGTGGCAGCAGTAATTGCCGCTAAAGGTCTCGGCGTACTAGGTGGTTATTTATACTTGATTATTTGTTTCTTTGCTACTTTAGCCTTCTTCATTCTAATTATTCTTTGGGTAATATGTATATTCGCTAAAGTTGATTACTGGAAACTACTCAAATACGTAAAAAGTGCTATTTTCTTGTCTTTCAGTACAGCAAGTTCAGAAGCATCAATGCCTTTACAAATTGAACAATTAAAGAAATTTGGTATTTCTGAGAGAATCATCAGCTTTGTTCTACCACTTGGTTATTCATTTAACCTCGATGGTTCAATGATGTACATGACTTTTGCAACTGGATTTATTGCCCAAATCTATGGTATTGAACTTTCATTAGGCCAGCAAATTACGATGCTGCTTACACTTTTACTCACAAGTAAGGGTATTGCGGGTGTGCCACGTGCCTCATTAGTTGTAATTGCAGGAACACTTTCGATGTTTGGCTTGCCACAAGAAGGTATCAGTTTAGTATTAGCGGTTGATTGGTTACTTGATATGGGTCGCTCGGCAACATCAGTAGCTGGGAATGCCGTAGCAACCGCTGTTGTAGCTAAATGGGAAGGTGAGATGGGCGAAAGTCAACCGATATAATTCAACTAATTCCCATAAATAAAAATCCCCAAGTCTTTCGATTTGGGGATTTTTATTTATGCTATTTTGAATTAAGCAACTTCTAATTTATGTAAAATTTGCTCTTCAATATATTCTCTGATTGAATCAATCTTTATTTGCGTAACAACATCTTGAGCGAATGCTAAAAGTTGTAAACGAATAGCTTCTTTCTTAGGAATACCACGCGATTGCATATAGAAAATAGCTTCATCATCGAGTTTCCCAGTAGTTGTTCCGTGCGAGCACTTTACGTCATCAGCCCATATTTCGAGCTGAGGTTTAGTGTTCATTATGGCATCATCAGAAGTCACTACATTTCGGCAATTTTGATATGCATTGGTCTTTTGGGCATCTTGACGAACAAAGATTTTACCATTAAATACACCTGTTGATTTATCCATCAAAACACCTTTGTAAAGCTCATTACTTTGGCAATTTGGTTTTTGGTGGTCAACCAACGTATGATTATCAACATGCTGCTTACCATTTGGTACATATAAACCATACATGTGGCTTTCAACGTGCTCACCATCAAGTACGATATTAAGGTTATTACGTACAAAGCCTCCGTTAATTGTAACGGTAGCCGCGTAGAAATAACTATTGCTCTTTTGGTAAACTTGAGTTGTTCCGATATGATACGATTTATCGCTTTCGTTCTGAACCTTATAATAATCAACCATTGCCGACTCAGCAACTACAATTTCTGTAACGGTATTAACGAATGCCGCTTCTTCACCTACGGTTCGATATGCTTCAGCAATTTTTACCTGTGAGTTCTTACCAACTACTACTAAATTACGTGGTTGCGAACCAGCATTAGCTGTGCGTGCATCGGTAATAAATCTCAAGATAATTGGTTCTTCAACAATCTTATTATCAGCTACTTGAACTACTACACCATCATGAGAAAGTGCCGTATTCAATGCCGTAAATGCATCTGTTTCATAGTTGGCATATTTTGCAAAATGCCCCTCGATTAACTCCGGTTGTTGAGCAAGAGCCTCAGCAAATGGAAGTACCTTTAATTTATTATCAGGGCTAACAATCTGCGAAAGTTCGGCACTGTAGACACCATTGATAAAATAAAGTACATTTCCAGTAAGATTGGGTAATGCAATTTTATCAAGGTCGGATTGGTTAAAGTCTGTTTTTGTATGGAAATCGAATGTTTGTTTTACTAAATTACTTACATTCGAATATTTCCACTCTTCATGACGGATACTAGGGAAACCTAATTTCTCAAAATTTTTCATGGCTTCGCCACGCAACTGATGTACTGGCAAATTACTTTTACCATTCAATCTTGCTTGCGATGCTTGAAAATCAGCCACTAATTCAGCTTTTAGGCTTGCACCATCTTTATTTTCTATTGAATTCATTATTCAAAATTATCTATAATCAATTATTCCGAACTATTTCGGAAAACTGTTCTATATTTCTGCTATTGCTTCTAACTCTACTTTATATCCAAAGTGTAGCTCAGGTACGGGAATAATGGAGCGAGCCGGACGATGTTCTTTGAAATAAGCAGCATATTTTTCATTAACAATTCCCCAATTTTCACCTCCAGTAATGTAAACAGTAGTTTTTACTACATTATTTGAGGTTAGTCCTGCTTCATTTAAAATTTGCGTAAGATTATCGAATACAATCGTTAATTGTTCTTCGATATTCGATTCAATGGCTAATTTTTCAGCAGTTTTAATCTTAATGGGTAAAATTCCAGAAGTAAACAAAAGACCATTACTCACTATTGCATGAGAATAATGCCCAACTGGTTTTGGACTATCTGAAACTTGAATTTTCTGCATATTTCCGTTCGTCTTTACTCGAAACTTATACCGTTTCTAAAGAATCTACTTCGTTTTTAATCCAATCGTAGCCTTTCTCTTCTAACTCAAGAGCTAATTCTTTAGTACCTGATTTCACGATACGGCCTTTGTATAGTACGTGAACAAAATCAGGAACGATGTAATCAAGTAAACGTTGGTAGTGAGTAACAACTACAAACGAACGTTTTTCGTCGCGTAATTGGTTTACACCTTCGGCAACAATGCGAAGAGCATCAATATCAAGACCTGAATCTGTTTCATCTAAAAGGCCCAATGTAGGCTCAAGCATTGCCATTTGGAAGATTTCATTGCGTTTCTTTTCACCACCCGAGAAACCTTCATTAAGTGAACGTTTTAAAAGTGTATCATCGATTTTCACCAATTTAGCTTTCTCTTTCATTCTCTTCAAAAATTGAGCAGCATCTAATGGTTCTTCACCATTGTACTTTCTGATTTCGTTAAGAGCGGTTTTCAAGAAATTAATGGTTGTAACACCAGGAATCTCAACAGGATATTGAAATGCCAAGAAGATTCCTTCAGCAGCACGTTCTTCAGGTGCTAATTCGAGGAGGTCTTTTCCGTTGAATGTTACCGAACCATCGGTAACTTCATAATCTTCGCGACCTGCTAAAACCGAAGCTAAAGTACTTTTACCAGAACCATTTGGCCCCATAATAGCGTGTACTTCACCTGGTTTGATTTCTAAATTGATTCCACGTAATATTTCTTTCTCCTCAATTCGGGCGTGTAAATTACTGATAGTGAGCATTTTATTTTCTTGCTTATGATAAACGTGATAAAACCTGCGAAGTAGTTTCGTATGAGCTGTAGAACTGCTCCACAAATAATTTCGCAAAGATACAATCAAAATAGCCAACATGCTATTCTTATTTGTAATAACTCTAAATAATGTAGAGTTGTTCCAAATATTGAAGAAAATTTATGTGATTTTTGTATTTTTTCAAGAAACCACCTCAAATACCTTTACTGGTAAGGCTTTATTTTTGAGATTTATCTCACCAACTTCTTGACATTTGAAATATTCTTTTACTTTTAAATAAGCAAATTCGCTCAGTAAAATCTGACTAGGTTTAGCCGCAGACTGAAGCCTTTGAGCTGTATTTACCACATCACCGATAACCGTATAATCTAATCGACGAAGTGATGCAGAGCCAATGTTTCCAGATATCACCTCACCAGTATTGATACCGATTGAAACTTTGGGCATATACGATAAGTGATTGGGTAAACTTTCTTCAATAACATCTATTTTTTGACGTACAGCTAAGGCTGCTTCAATGGCACGGTCGAGGTGATAATCTCCTTTAAAAACAGCCATGATGGCATCACCCATAAACTTATCAATTCGCCCTCCCTGTTCGATGATTTCTTTCACCATTGTATCGAAGTATTTGTTGATAAGATTCACCACGACATCAGGCGATTCTTTTTCAGAAATCGAGGTAAATCCACAAATATCTACAAAAAGTATGCTTGCTTCAATGGTTTCATTAGCTGTCAATGACTTTTCAAACTCATGGCTTCCCATAAATTTGAGTACATTTTCATCGACATACATTTTTAAGATATTATTTTCTTTTACCGCCTGAAGTGTGGCACGGAGTTGTTCCACGTGTTTAAGCGTTTTCTCGACTGTCAGTTCTAAATCTTCAAAATTGATGGGTTTACACAGAAAATCAAATGCCCCACGGTTCATAGCTACCCTAATATTATCCATATCACCATAAGCCGATACAATAACCGCTTTCAGCAAAGGGTTTTGTTCGGGTAATTTGGCCAATAAAGTGAGACCATCCATTTCTGGCATATTGATATCACTCAAAACCATATCAATATCAGGTCTTTCGCTCAATATTCTTAGAGCTTCAGCACCATTCTGAGCAAAGCTAAATTCATAAACTTTCTCTCTGATTTGTCGGCGGAATTTTTGTTTGATGAGCAACTCTAAGTCAGCTTCATCATCAACAACCATTATTTTGGCGTTCATATTGAGCTTTTGAGTTTTTGTTTAAGTTCGATGAAGTCAAGTGGTTTGGTAAGGAAATCATTTGCTCCTAAATCCATCGCTTGCTTGAGGGTTTGTGAATCACCATAAGCTGTAATCATCATAATTGTTGGCGGAGCCATTGGCGATTTTGAACGAATCTGACGAAGTAATTCAATTCCACTCATACCGGGCATATTTATATCAGATAGAATAAGAATGGCTTCTAAGTCTTGGTCTTGCAAATACGCTATTGCATCTTCACCCGAACCACTAAAGGCAAAATCGAATTCTCCAGCTCGAATCTCACGGCGAAATCGCTGTTCAAAAAGCGTTCTTACATCCTCTTCATCATCGACAACTAATATTTTCATGAAAAATATAATCGGGTTTAGAATTTACTTTCAAATATAAGGTAATTTAATGATAAATGTTGTTCCTTCACCTACAATGCTTTCAACGTCAAGCACACCGCTATGCCCCTTGGTGATAATCTCATAACTCAAACTTAATCCTAAGCCTGTACCCTCTCCCGTCGGTTTGGTTGTGAAGAAAGGTTGGAAGATTTTAGCTTGGATTGATTCACTCATCCCTGTCCCGTTATCTCGTACAATTATTTCTATGAAATTACCCCTCTTTTTTGTTGAGACAATCACCGCAGGTTTATATTTCGATGATGGTTGAGACAGGGCATGCCCTATCTCTATGGCCCGCTGATTTACAGCATAAAAAGAATTATTAAATAAATTTAACAATACTCGACCAATATCCTGCGGAACTACTGATATTTTGGGCAAATTTATTTCAAATTCAGTCTTAAAATCTGTTTGAAAACTTTTATCCTTCGCTCTCATTCCATGATAAGATAGTCGTAAATATTCTTCACAAAGGACGTTCATATCAGTCAATTCTTTTTCTCCTGTGCTTGTACGTGAGTGTTCGAGCATGCCTTTTACAATACTACTTGCTCGCTTACCGTGATGATTTATTTTTTCTTGATTTTGGGTTAAATCGGTCAATAATTCATCAATGTATTCAATATCTAATACTGGTCGCTTAATTTCTTCTATTAAATCTTTGGCAAGGTCAACGCTTAATTCCGAAAAGTTGTTGACAAAATTTAAAGGATTCTGAATTTCGTGAGCGATACCTGCCGTCAGTTCACCTAAACTCGCCAGTTTTTCTTTTTGGATGAGTTGGGCTTGTGTAGCATGAAGTTCGTCATTGATTTTTTTTAGTTTCTTGAAAGCCAGATTTTTTTGGTATTCAAATACCAATATCAAAACGAATAAATTAATAAAAATACCAACCATCGAAAGAAACCCATGCTGGTATTTGTGAAGAGAATCAAAATTAACTACTAAACTTCCATAATAACTCTCATAATACGCCATACCGCAAACAATAGCAATGATAATTCCGAACCAAACCAAGCCGCTTCGCCAACTATTGGTAAGCAAAAGATTGTAAATAGGGGTTAAAATCAATCCGAATGCTGAAGGTGCCATTAATCCCCCGCCCAAGTAGGCTATAAATGTAAGATAAATTGTGCCAGAAGTTGAATACATCAATACACAAGTTCGAAGTGGAACATTGGCTCTAAAGAGAAATGATATCAATACATTCATTATTGCTTGAATGAGATTGGCATAGCCGATGACGGGACTACCGAGTAGGTCGCCAAAACCTACATAAATGAAGAGTGAAATTCCTGTTATCAAATATACACTTATTGAAAACTTTGCTTGTCGCAGCTCTTCAGGGTCATTGTAGTAATGAGCAGGGATGAAAAATTGAAAAACGCTATTAATCATGTGTCTTAATGGTTATTGGTTATCTCCGTAGCCCTCCGCCTCGTTTATTCATAAAAGCTGAAAATTAAAGCCATTTGCCATGACGACGCCAAAGCGTATAAATGTAGATATTATCTAAACCCAAACAAGCAAGACCGAGCACTTGAACGAAGTGATTGGTAGGGAAAAAGTAAAAAAGAGACAAGGTAATAAAACCCGTTCCCAACATTTTTGCCCACCCCAAAAGCATCGAAAAATTGTTTGTTTCAGAGGAAGGAGTTTGAAACAGCATGACGAGGCATTGAAGCGACAAGATGACGTTGATAATATAACCAGAATTGGCCCCATTGAGCGTATCATAGCCCTCATCACGAAATGTGTAGCAAAATATTATCCAGAAAAATAGGTTTATGATACAAAAAAGCGGTAGATGTTTCCTTGACTCATCTGATATAGGCTGTTTACCCCCATATTTGAGAATAGCGTAGAAGATAAAACAATCTAACAAAAAAGCAGCTATATAACTTAGTGCATAGATTAATCCAGTATTGGGGTGAAAAAAGAAGCTCCAGACAAATTCCCAACCGAGGTTCGCCCCTGCCACGTAAACGGGCATTTCAACAAACTTTTTTTTCCGAATCTCAAACAATAACACAATATAGGTAACCACCCATAATAGGCAACCAATGCCATTAAAAATGAGTCCTGTTGTTGAATAGTCAAAGTTAATCCAAGGTTGGTTCATGGTATTTTTAAGGTTTAGAATGATACAATAGACTAAACAGACTTTGAGCCTCAATGAATGATTACGCCCTAGTAACTGGGTCTTTAGGCAATTGAAAATGAATGTCTTTACTGCTTTTTTTACTCAAATATTCATAGGATAATTTGAGCAAAACCTTATCCACTGACCTTAAAAAGAAAGTCCAAAAGAAATACTGACTTAGTATCTGACGAACACTCACATACCACTTAATAAAACCGATAAATTTTTGACTATGTTCTTTCGCAACAGGGTTTACACCGAGCATATCGGCCAATTTATCGCCCATCAGAAATCGCAACATACTTTTATGAAAATCCCTACTGACAAACCAAGGTGCTTTTTTTTCACAAAAATTTAAAAGTGATTCGGTAAGGGCTTTACCTGCTTCACTTGGAGCCATTTGGTCATCAATGATAGCATGACCCAAGTTCAAAGCATCATTTGCATTAATGGGCAATAGCTCGTTTTCTACACCCATGATATGACCAATGACCCGCCAAGCATGGATGTAAGATTCTCGTTCGGCTGTCGTCATCTTCACGCCAAGTATTTCAAGTCCTTCCAAAACGAGTGCCGAAAAAGCCATCAAAGTACCAGCCATGTCTTCTTGGTTTACTGGTATTCCTAATTTTTCAGTGTCCCATTGCTCTGATGTACCTTTATTTCGATTCAAAATAAAATACCTCGAAGCAGCATGTATAAGCCTTATTTTTTGTGTAGATACAATGCCTTCACCCTTGGGTTCCATAGAGCCGGGCATCATGGCTTTGTAAATAAACGTCCCTGTAAGGGCAAGCCTATCTGAAAGTTTATCCAAATTAGGCGACCTATCATTTAACAAAGTAGTCCGCAACAAAACAGCCGCACCATTGCCCGCTGTATAACATTCGGGTAAAGATTTATAAAAAAGCAACATTCCAACCAAAATTCCTTGACTAAGGTAGTATTCATGCCCAAAACTCATCAATTCTCTGTTAGTCCATTCGGGTAGAATGGCAGATTCTTCAAAGTATTTTTTGATTGCTGGGTGAACATCATCGGGCAGAGTCATATCATCGCTGGTAAGCAATTTGAAAAGATTATTTACAACCTTAACATCTTGTATATCACTAAAAATATGTGCGATTGTAGCATCAGCAAGTGGGTCGCCTTTGCTTCTTAGTGAATGGAGGTCGTGTGACTTCCAATCTCTCGGTGGAAGTTCAGAAATGGCTTTCGAATCAGCAGTCACTTTTCCGATAAGACGAAGGTATTTTTGCTTATAAAGATTGTAATAGTAAAAAACAAAAAAAGCAACAATGGCAAGCAGGGCAAGGCAAATAGGTAAAATCATGGCGTTTTAGTTTAGAGTTTCATAATCACCAAAAGCAGCTTATAAAGATTTTATTAGGACAAACGTGTTGGGTATTTCTCTTGCAAGTATTGTTAGATATATAAAATTAGTGACTCTTACAATAATTCAAACATTTTCAGCAAGTTTAGTTGTTTTGCAAAAAAAATTCACCCTTTCTCTATTAAACAGGTAATTTTACTGTAAATGTCGTTCCTTCACCCTCTACGCTCTCTACCTCTATCATACCACCATGCCCTTTTGTAATGATATCATAACTCAAACTTAATCCTAAACCTGTGCCCTCTCCAGTGGGTTTAGTTGTAAAAAATGGTTGGAAGATTTTGGCTAGGGTTGTATCACTCATGCCAGTTCCATTATCTCGCACACCGATTTCGATGAAATTGCCCTTCTTTTTTGTTGTGACAATGACCATTGGTTTATATTTCGAGGATTGTAGAGACAGTGCATGCCCTGTCTCTACGGCCCGCTGATTTACCGCATAAAACGCATTGTTGAATAAATTTAACAATACTCGACCAATATCTTGCGGAATTACAGATATTTTTGGCAAATCCTCCGCAAAATCTGTCGAAAAATCAGCATTAAAGTTTTTATCTTTCGCCCTTAAACCATGATAAGAGAGTCTTAAATATTCATCTGCCAAAGTATTGATATCTAACCATTCTTTTTCTCCGGAACTGGTACGAGAATGTTGTAACATTCCCCTAACAATGCTACTTGCTCGCTTTCCATGTTGATTAATTTTTTCTTGATTTTGAGTCAAATCTGAAAGAATTTCATCAATATAGTTTTTATTTTCCTGACTAATAATTAATTCGTTTTCGGCATTAACTGGACAATTCTCTACTTCTTCTTTTAGTTCTTTTACAAGGTCAATGCTCAATTCTGAAAAGTTATTGACAAAATTTAATGGATTCTGAATTTCGTGAGCAATTCCAGCAGTAAGTTCTCCCAAACTTGCCAATTTTTCCGATTGAATTAATTGAGCTTGGGTAGCTTTTAAATCTTCTAATGCTTTTTCAGCCTTGACTCTTTGCGTATGAATTTCTTCTTTTTGTTCTTGTAAGCTTTCATTGGCTTTATGCTTGATTTTATAATTTCTGTATAAAATCACGAAAAAAATAATTAAGAAAAATAATAGCCCCGATAACCCATAAATTTTGATTGCATCCTCCAAATCAGACTTATGTGCCATAATTCTTCTTTGAGTAATTAACTCTCGCTCTTTTTTTTCGTAGTTAAGCCTTTCTATTTCTCTAACTTCCTCTTGATGAAAAAGACTATCTTTTTGCTCCATCGCTAATTTATGATAAAATAGTGCCTGATTCAGGTTATTTTGCTTTTCATAAATATTAGCCAACAACAAAGATGCAGCTACTGTTGTATTAAATAAGAAGGATTTTTCTGGAAAGTACAAAGCCTTTTTTGCATAAAAAATACTTGAATCTATATTTTTTTTCGCATTGAATGCCTTGGCTAGTCCATAATATGCCTGAGCATCCATGTAGGTTTCTTTGTAAGTTAGTGTTTTGTGATAGTACTTTATTGCAGAATCTTGTTGATTCATATCCCAATAAGTATCGCCTATGTAAAAATTGATATTAGGTAATTGAGGAGCTTCTTTTCTTGGTGATACATCCTTCAATGCATTTTGAAAAGAATTAAGTGCCATTTGTGATTTACCCAAATCTTTATAAATGTAGCCTTCTGCCAAATTTAGAGGAATAATTACATCTTTAACCTTAGTTTTAGCTTCGACTTGCTTGGCTTTTGTGAGATATTCCAAGGCATTGGAAGATTGTTTTCGGGTAGTGTAGAGCAATGAAAGATTCAAATAAACACTTATTAACTCTTTCATCATTTTCTTCCTTTCACAGATATTAACAGCTTCAGAAAGTTTCGATAAGGCCTCTGTATAATCAGAAGTAGTAGCCATAATGAAACCTGAAGAAATTGCTACGAATACCTTACCTTTTTCAAACCTAATGCTATCGGCCAAATACCATGCTTCTCTTCCATACCTTAGAGCTTGTATAGGGTTTTCGAATGTATAATTGCTGGTAAGTTTATGTAAAATAAGTACTTTGGTTGTATCATGAATATCTTTATTCAATTCACGTTTAAGACTATCTATTAAATAATTTCCTTGTACCTGTGCAGTAAGCACATTTGTAGTGAAAAGAAATAAAAACAAACAAATGTACTTTTTCATAGGGTTTATTTAATAGGTAGGTTAATTAAGAACACGGTTCCCTCGCCTTCATTACTTTCTACCTCTAACGAACCACCATGTCCTTTTGTAATAATATCGTAGCTCAAACTTAAACCTAAACCTGTGCCTTGCCCCGTAGGTTTGGTTGTAAAAAATGGTTGGAAGACTTTAGCCTTCACACTTTCGGGCATTCCGGTACCATTATCACTAATTTTTATGAGAATTTCCTCTTCTAATTTTAAAGTACTTATTGTAACAGTTGGTTTATAACCTTCAATTCCAAGCTTTGATTTCTGCTGAACTGCATAAAAAGCATTATTGATAATATTTAGCAATACTCTACCAAAATCTTGTGGAATAAGCTCGATTTTTGGTAAATCAGCATCTAAGTTCGTTTTAAAATCAGCATTGAAGGTTTTATCTTTTGCTCTAAGCCCATGATAACTCAAACGAAGGTATTCATCGGCTAATGCATTAATATCTGTTAATTCTTTCTGACCTGTGCTTGCCCTTGAATGTTGAAGCATTCCACGAACAATGCTCGCTGCTCTCTGACCATGATGAGCAATTTTTTGTTGGTTTTTACTAATATCTCCTAAAATTTCAACGATGTATTCTTTATCAAAATTTTCTCGGTCAAGTTCTTCTTTTAATTCTTGACAAAGTTCGACCGATACTTCCGAAAAATTATTGACAAAATTTAATGGATTTTGAATTTCATGAGCAATCCCCGCCGTAAGTTCTCCTAAAGATGCCATTTTTTCGGCGTGAATCAATTGATTTTGTGTGATTTTTAATTCTTCAAGGGCAATTTCTAAGGATTCTTTTTGTTTTCTGAGTTCGGCTGTTCTTTCTGCAACTTGATATTCAAGTTCTTGCTTTTTAGCCTCCATTATTTTTCTTTCTTGTTCAGCCTGTTCTCGTTCAATCCTCTGTTGCTTCACTTGTCTTTGTGTATAAAAAGCAAAACCCAAAAGCCAAAAAACAGTAAAACTAAAAATCAGTCCAATGATATCATCATTTTCTTTATAGAATACTGGAAAAATAAACTTTGTAATGTCTCTCAAAAAAACGGCAATTACACTTGGAATAATGGCTGTTCCAAGCATTCTTGCTACAGGTTCTTGTCGGTATTGATAAACAATATAAATTGCTACTAACCCAACAATGTTATAAATATGTTCAGTAATGAATTTAAGTTTGAGTAGCTCAGCTCCGAATAGAAATATAAACACCCACAACCAAGTAAATTTTAATATTTGACTCAGCTTAGGATCTTTTTTAGCTATTTCTAAATTAATATCTAAGAAACGCATAGCCAAGGAAGTTCCAAGCATGGCCGAACCAATTTGACTGTAATCAATACCATTCATAAGTTTCTGCAGGTTTAGAGCTATAAATTTAGGAAAAATATAAAGTTTGTTAGCTACTAACTTAAGCTTCTGATTTTATCATTTTGATTTCTGATTCTTTGACATAAAATACGGAGTACACTTCTCAGTAATTCATTGCGTTCTTCCATCAAATCATAGAAATCTGCTTGGTCGATTCTAAAAAGTAATACATCACTTTCTACAATTGCTGATGCGGAACGAGGTTCAGCATCGAGTAGAGCAAGCTCGCCAAAAACATCTCCTTTCTTGAAAGTTGCCAAGAGCGTTTCGTGGTCATAAATTCCAATTTCTCCAGCATAGATAATATACATACAATTCCCAATTTCCCCCTTTTTGAAAATAGTTTTACCTTCATGAAAACTAATTTCTTTCATAATTGGCACAATCGACGTTAGTACGTTTTCGGGGGTTTCGGCAAAGAGTTGGGTGTTTTTAAGCACTAATACTCTTTCAAGCTCTGAAATAGTCGTTTTTTCGTGCGTGTGACTCATATATTTTGCTAATTCGGGTTGTTTTTTCAAGATTTCGCTCAAAGCCAATAAATCAAAAGCAGCTTCTTTAACTAAGCTTTTTGGATAGTTCAAATATTTTTCTACGATTGAAATTTGTTTAATTGACGGTTTCCATGCTTGAATTGCTTGTGTGAGTGTCCACGTTCCAAACATTTTTTCACCATTTTCTACAATCACATCAACCATTGATTGCATCGACATTTCTTCACCTACATAAGCAGCAAAAACTTCTTTCTTTTCTTCAATAGACGTTTCATCAAGCAAAGAATGTAAACAACGATAAATCTCTCTCGGAATAATATTGTCTAAAATTTCAAGGGCATTTGCTCTTTTTTCTCTTGATGAATGTCTTACGCCTTGCATGGCATCTTGCACAATGTCACGGTCATAAATCGAAGAAAGTATATAAAAAATACGGTCAGATGATTGGTCTAATTCAAATTGAAGGGTACTACTAGCTATGGTATCAAATCCATGAAGAATTTGGCATGCTCGTTTTAATTCTACCTCTAGTAAGTTCTCAAAAAAGTTGTTCAAAGATTCCTTTTTCACAAAACTACCATGTGCTTTTAGGGCGTTTGTACTTATCTCAAAATCTTTTTCAGAAATAAGATGCAACAAAAGTTTTCGACTTTCCTCTGTTTGATACTTTTCGCAGAAACTAACCAAATTTCTTAGCAAATAAGCATCTTCACTTCCTTTTAAAGGCTCAATAACTGATAAACTTTTATCACCCACACTTATAAGCAAATTTAAGATTCGTTTCCCGTAAAAATGGTTCGCAAGCAGTACACTCAATTGATTTAGTAAATTGGGAGTAGCTAGACTTCCCGCAGCTTCGATGGCCTCAAGTTTTAAGTTTTCATCAGAAAGAGCCTCCATTACGAAAAGCTCGCTCTCATAAAGTTTTAATTTTTCGATAAGCCTTAAAGCCAAACGTTTTTCGGCTATTGAACTTTCTTTTAGACAAAACTCCTTAAACTTAGCTTCTCCAACTTTTTTTGAATCTGGCAAAGTAGCCATTAAAACACCTTCTATTAAAGCATAATCTGTTGCTTTTAGAACCCCTTCAATCTTTTCAGTTGGCCAAATTGCTTGCTGAGCTAATATTTGACCGCCCAGTTTTCGCAATTCACTATTTGATTCTTGAACAATATTTTTAGATAGGATTTCTACAATATTCGGTGTTAATTGCTTATTTTGGAGTAGTTGTAAAGCACTCAACCGTACAGCCTCTGAATCATGCTTCAAAAGCTGTGGTATATACTTTATAAGTTTATCTCCATCATATTTTCCAATCCAATTAATCGCACTAATCACTTCCTCTGCATTATTGCTTTCAATATTTTTTATGATTGCAGAAAGAGCTTCTTTTTGAACAACTAACTCCTCTGTACTAAGGAAACGCTTACCCAAAGCCGATTTTAATTCGATGATGTAATGACGAAACGCTCGACTCAAATAATAAGAAGCTATAAATGCAGAAATGACCGTGAAACCAAAATGAATCCAAGTAAATGAAAAATCGAAATAATATTCAGCTAAAAGCAAAAGACCAGCTATTCCCATTCCAAGAGGTTCATAAAAACCTTTAGCCAATGTATGTCCTTTGAGCCGTTGGTGGGTAGAAAGTGGCTGAAACATCACCAGAAATACAGGGTCGAAAACCGTTCGACGCATTACTTCAAAAAGCAAATAAGCCGCACTAAAATCCATTAAAAGTGAGGTCTCATCATCTCTAAAAGAAGAGAGAAAAACGAGCACTATCGAAATCAAAACTGTACCGATTGGCAAGAAAAGCAAGGCATTTCGAAGACCAAAACGCTCAATTACTTTGCTCGAAAGCAAGAGTTTGATAACTGTTGATATTGTATAAGTTATTGCTAAAGTATAACCAACAAAGGCGATAATATCGTGCTGACTATGAAATTTATACTTAACATTTACGAAAAAATTATACTCTATCCAAGTTGCAGAAAGTGCCACTGCCACCAAGCCAACACACATTTCGAATATCAATCGATTACCACCAAATAATTGCTGAATATATTTGGCATCATCTTTTCTTATTCTACGTTCGGGTTGAGACTCTGGCACATCTGTCAGTTGAAAAGTGCGTTTTTGGGTAAAAAAGGCTAATAAAAATGTAAAGAACGCAACACCAATCAGAATTGAGAGCACCGAGGTTGAATGAATAAGCACGGTTAAAATAGCACCAATGGCTTTGGCAGGTACATCGCCCGAGCCAATTACACTAAAAATTCGCTTACTCTGACGCACATCAAAAACCACTGCCGAAACTCCCCAAAATTCTAAATTTACGAGCAAATAAATAATTCTAAAACCCACCATTATTCCAATGGCTGTGAATATTGAGTGACTCACATAAACTATCATTCCCATGAGCAACGACAGCACCAAAACCGATAATAATACCCTCATACTCAATTTTTGCAGAAGGTAATGGTGTTCATAATACTCGTATATTTTCCCTACAACCATCATCGCTAATGTAGAAGCTATGTAGGCAATAGGTAAAGAAAATTCAGGGTGATTTTCAAGCAAAATAATATTGGCCGAGACATAGACCAAGACTGTCCCGATACTGATAAAGAAATTATGAAGAAAAAATAAAACTAACTGCGATTGTTCTCGATTTCGGATAAACAAATTAGCCATTGTGGGTTTTAAATGTGAACTTCGCAAGATAGGAATTTTGCTCGAAAAACTTTTGAAATAAGTTATCTGATTTGTAATATTGCAACATACTATGATAATAATACAAAAAAATATAGCCTCAAAAATTCGCCTAAACGACGAAAACTGTAGTTTTACACTCACAGGGCTGTATCGCCATTTTTGTAAGCCTCACCGTATTTCTGTTTTCTTCTTTCAGCTCATGGCCTTCATGGCCAACTTTGGTTTTTACTAATTTGAAAAGAATGCTCTTGGCTATTAGCTACCAGCTTTTAGCACTTTTTTTATTCTAAATTTTCTAATTTTTAGTTTAAAAGCGTCATTTTATTCATTTTACATTTTAAGATTTAAAAAGCTAATAGCCGAACGCTAGTAGCCCAAAAGTATTACCAATGAACAATAATATATTTGTATCTTCCGAAGTAGGTACGCTACACCGCCTTATTATACATAGCCCTGACAGTGGTCTTGGAAAAGTTGTACCTTCAAAAGCCCAAGATTGGTTATTTGAAGACATTGTTCATCTCGAAACAATGCGTAGAGATGAATATGATTTTTATGTAAAGATTTTGCTTTATTTTCTAGATACTGAAAAAGTGAAAGGAAAACTTAGCGAAATTGATGCTGATAAAACTCGTAACTTCTATAAACCTCACAATGAGAAATATTTCAACTCAGATAAAGTGATTGAATTTGAAAAACTATTATCTGAAATTCTTGAAGATGCCACCGTACGTACACAACTTATTGCAGCGGTAAGTGCAGTTGAAGAGTGTTCATTCCAATTTCAAGTTGAAATGAACCAACTTTCAAGTATTGATTTAACTAAAGTGTTGATAACAGGCATTTTACCCAATAATAAAATGCTTTTCCCACCGATTCCAAATTTGATTTTTACACGTGATATTGGTATTGTAGTAAACGACCATCTTTTGCTCAATAAACCAGCTAAATACGCTCGTACACGTGAATCACTTTTAGCGAAATATGTTTTCTTTAATCATCCTATTTTCAAAGATTTACAAGGAAAAATCGTTGAAATTACCGAAGATGAGAACCATTTTCTTTTACCCGAAGAAGAACAAGAAGGACGTTTAAATACGCTCGAAGGCGGCGATGTAATGATGGTCGCTCCTAACCATTTACTAATTGGCGTGAGTGAGCGTACATCAGTTGAAGCGGCACGTCAGGCGATAGATTTACTCTTTGAAAGAAATGTTGTGCAGAAAGTGACGATTGTGAAAATTCCACAAAAACGTGACTACATGCACATTGACACCATTTTTACACAAATTAAACGCAATGTTTGGGTTTTATTGGGTTCTTTAGGGCGTATTCAAGAAGAAGCAGCCAGACAATCTATTTGGGAAGAACTCGGACAACAACCAAGTTATGAAAAACTTACTATCAAACAATTTATTAACAAAGATGATGGTGTAAAAGTAAAAGACTTTGCCAATTTAGAAGATTTACTTTCTTCGATAACCAAAGACGATTTGAATTGTTATGAAGATATAAAGTTTGTGTATTCTGGTAATAATGAGTTTCCGTACGGTGCTCGTGAACAATGGACAGACTCATGTAATTTATTAGTAGTGAAAGAAGGAGTAGCTATTGGCTATGATAGAAATGATAAAACCGCCGAGGCATTTCGTGAAGCTGGTTTTCAGACCATTCGAGCCGCTGAATTACTCAATAAATTTGAAAAAAATGAGCTTTCGCCCGAAAACATTAGTAATACAATCATATTGTTACCATCTGCTGAGCTTTCAAGGGCGAGAGGTGGCTCACATTGTATGAGTATGCCAATTTTGAGAGTTCTGAATTCAGATTTCTGAGTTTAGAGTTTTCATTTATAATTATTTCAAGGATAAAAATTTGGGGATTATAAAAATTCCTCGTAATAAAAAAGATGGCACGCAGATAATGCTAATTTCTTAAAAAACGCTAATTTTCGCTGGAAATTCAATAAAATCTTCGAAAATTAGCGTTAATAAAACTGTACAATCTGCGGTTTAAAAATTTGTAACAATATTTTTATAATTCCGTAAAAATTTCTTTTCAAAGTTACTGAGTACTTTAATCCTATAATAACTCAGCATTCATAACTTAGAATCGCACGGGCGACCCCGTCAGAACTAAAAAAATGCAAGCACAAACCACATCAAACATACTAATGATTCGGCCCGTAAATTTTGCTTTTAATGAGCAAACAGCCGAAAGTAATGCTTTTCAAGATGTAAAGGCTAAATCTCTAACAAGTAGTATCACACAGGCTGACGCCCTCAACGAATTTGATGGAATGGTCAGTCAACTCCGCTCAGCAGGTGTAAATGTGATGGTTTATGATGATACCCTTGAACCATATACACCGGATAGCATTTTCCCGAATAATTGGGTTTCTTTTCACCACAGTGGAAAGGTTTGCTTGTATCCAATGCAAGCCGAAAATCGTCGATTAGAGCGTAGAAGCGACATCATTGATGATTTGCGTAAAAAATTTCATGTAGAAGTTGTTTTAGATTTCACGCATTTCGAAAAAGAAGGCAAATATTTGGAAGGAACGGGCAGTATGGTGCTCGACCGAATGAATCGTATTGCCTATGCTTGCCTTTCACCAAGAACCAATTCAGATGTACTCGATGCTTGGGCAAAACAAATGAATGGCTATCAATTGGTAAAATTTACATCCGTTGATGGGCAAGGAAAGGAAGTATATCACACCAATGTTGTGATGTGCATAGGTGATACTTTTGCGGTAGTTTGTTTGGCTTCTATTCCTGATTTAGATGAACGCCTCAAAGTAAAAGAATCGCTTGAGAGTAGCGGGAAGAATATCATTGAAATTTCACTTGAACAAATGAATCAGTTTGCTGGCAATATGCTCTTAGTGAAAACGCAAAAGGGTAATCACTTGCTCGTAATGTCAACAACGGCATTCAATTCACTCAACCATGCTCAAAGAGTAGAATTAGAAGAATATGCAGATATTCAACACTTCGACTTATCAATGATTGAAAACTGCGGTGGTGGTTCTGCACGTTGCATGATGGCAGAAGTTCATCTGCCTGAGAAATAAGTAGCTTTATTGATAAAAAAGTAGATAAAATAAAAATATTTATATATTTGTAGATATTTTTATTTTATTTATTAATTTTTAGATAAATGCAAGTACAAGTAATTACAGGAGATATTGTAAAATCATCAAATCTTGATGCAGAAAGTCGCCTAAAACTGCGTAAAGCCTTTGATTTTTTATCAAGCATTTCCGAAGGAAAATATGACTATTTCATACGTGGAGATAGTTTTCAAATATTATTAAATAAAAATGCTTTACATGAAGCATTAATTATAAAAACTTATCTACATATAAAACTATCGCTAAAAGTCAAAATATCAATAGGCTTGGGTGAAGTAACATTTTTAAGTGAAAAAATTTCTGATTCTGATGGAGAAGCATTCTGGCTATCGGGCAGAAATTTGGATGACATGAAAAATAAGAATGAATTTTTGAGAATTTCCACAAACGATAATCAAAAAAACAAAGAATGGGAAGTTTATTGCTCCATGATAGATTATCTGTTTGAAAAACAAACCGTCAATCAATCCGAAGTTATTTTTTGGCTTTTGCAGGGGAAAAATCAACAAGAAATAGCTTCAATAATCAAAATTGGGCAACCTTCGGTAAGTACAAGAATCAAATCATCGGCTTGGCATATCATCGAAAAAATATTAAATCGTTTCCAAAATGTCTAATCTTTTTACAGCGATACAAGCATTGGTTTTATTGAAACTTATCTTTGCACATATACTTACTGACTTTTTTTTGCAACCAACAAGTTGGGTAAAAGACAAAGAGGAAAAGAGAATTAAATCCCAAAAATTACTTTTTCACATCATACTTACATTCTTGACTGTTTGGCTTTTTTCAAGAAACTTCTTAGTAGCTCTTTTCATCGGAATTACGCACTATGGTTTTGATTTATTGAAAATATATGCCAAAGATAAAAGTGTCAAATCGTTTATTCTTGACCAAGTACTTCATTTTATTATTCTAATTATTAGTTGGTTATATATTATCAAAGGCTTTAACCAATTCTCAAATTTATTTACTTCAATATTAGCAGATTTCAAAACATGGGTAATATTGGTATCTTATGTTTTTTGTACTATTCCATTAGGCATACTCATTGGACTTGCAACCAAACGTTGGAGAGAAGACGTAAATACGAGTAAGGAAGAAAGCCTAAATGATGCTGGAAAATGGATTGGTATTTTTGAAAGAATATTGATTCTAACATTCATCATTAATAACCAATATGAACCAATCGGTTTTTTGATTGCCGCCAAAGCCTTGCTTAGATTTAAAGAATCAGACCTCAAACGAACCGAATATGTACTAATCGGTACGCTCATTAGTTTTACTCTAACTATCTCAATTGGTATTTTGGTAAAAATGGTTCTCTAAAAACTTATTTCAGATTTCCTTCGTATATTCGTCCACAAGCAAATCCTTCTAAAAATGCAGCACGTAGTTATTATCGGAAATGGTATCAGTGGAATTACGGCCGCTCGGCACATCAGAAAACATTCTGATTGCAAGATTACGGTCATTTCGGGCGAAACTGATTATTTTTTTTCAAGAACGGCTCTCATGTATGTTTATATGGGTCACATGAAATTTGAGCATACGAAGCCTTACGAAGATTTTTTTTGGGAGAAAAACCGAATTGAACTCAAACGAGCGTGGGTAAAAACTGTTGATTTTGAAGAAAAAAAGCTCTATTTCAGAATTCCTTCCGATGAAAATCCAGAAGCTAAAGTAGGTGGTTCGATTAGCTATGATAAACTAATTTTGGCCACAGGCTCAACACCCAACAAATTTGGTTGGAAAGGACAAAATCTTAAAGGTGTACAAGGTTTGTACAGTTATCAAGATTTAGAATCTTTAGAAGAAATTACTCCGAAGGTCAAACAAGCTGTAATTGTAGGTGGTGGCTTAATTGGCGTAGAATTGGCAGAAATGCTACATTCTAGGGGGATTGAGGTAACATTTTTAGTCAGAGAAAGTAGTTTTTGGAATACTGTATTGCCGACAGAAGAGTCGGCAATGATTTCAAAACATATTGCGGCAAATCATATTAACCTAAAATTTTTGAGCGAATTAGATGAAATCATTGGCGATGAGAATGGACAAGTAAAAGCAGTAAAAACAAAAGATGGGGAAGAAATTATTTGTCAATTTGTTGGATTAACGGTTGGAGTTAATCCAAATATAAGTTTCCTAAAATTACCACAAGGAAATATGATTGGTAGAGAAAAACCGGACTTTGTTTTGGGTGCAGGTGGTATCAAACTTAATCGTGGGATTTTGGTTAATGAATACCTCGAAACCAATATTCCAGATGTATATGCAATCGGCGATTGTGTTGAACATGAGAATCCGCCAATTGGCAGAAAAAATATTGAACAAATATGGTACACTGGGCGTATCATGGGCGAAACTGTTGCCCGAACTATCTGCGGTAAGCCTACAAAATATCAACCCGGCATCTTTTTTAATTCTGCAAAGTTCTTCGAAATCGAATATCAAACTTATGGACAAGTGCCAGCAAAATTACCAGAAGGCATTCAAACTTTCTTCTGGCAACATCCAAGTAAAAATATTTGTGTAAGAATAAACTTTGATTCAATAAGTAAAGTCGTAAATGGCTTAAATACGTTGGGTATTAGAATGAGACATGAGGTTTGGGATGAATGGATTAGTCAAGGTAAAACCATTACATACGTTTTAGAAAATTTACCCAAAGCCAATTTCGACCCAGAATTTTTCAAACAATACGAAGCCGATATATTGGAAAAGTACAATACTGAAACTGGTAGTAAATTACAATTGAAATCTAAAAAAGGAATTTTCTCAAAATTATTCTAAGCCATGCTACAAAAACTCGGACTCATCACTTTCATTGCTGCTTTTGGGCTATTTTTGGGCACTTTAAGCATGAATAATTATACATTAACTAATGAGGTTTTAGAGAAAAATCTAAAAGATGAGGCATTATTTGATGCAAAAATCGAATTTGCTTCAATCATAGACCAACCATACACTAATTCATTTGCTTTTGCATCAGAAGTAAGTAAAGGTATTGAAGCTCTCAATAAAGTTTATAATGCCCAACAAGCTTGGGACAAAAAAATTTATGAGGACACCATTGTTTCAATTATCAAGGCCTCATCAAACGGCTATTTATCTGATAACAAATCACTTATATTATTCCTTACATTTGGTCTTTCTATTATCGGAGCTTTGCTTTATTTCTTACCAAGCATCAAGCAAGAAGCTGGAATAAAAAACAATGGAATTTTCTTCAATCCAGCAACCAACAGAAAATGGTTGGGTATGTTGATTGGTACTTTTCTAATTTTATTCTACATAGCCTTATACTTCAAACCACAATATATTGCAAACTGGATAATGGTGGTGGACCCTGTTAGTAAATTCATTAATGGCGGCGAGGCAAGTCGTTGGTTTATGTATGGATTTCTTTATACGATTTCGGTTTTGGTAATGGGTATTAGATACATTATCAAATATCGTCATTCTAAGTATCAGATTATCAGAACATTATCAATTATATTTTTTCAGACTTGCATTGCTTTCATTTTACCGGAAATCATGTCAAATCTGAATTTACCTTCGGCCGATTTGAAAAATATGTGGCCACTAGATTATTCGTTTTTCTTTAATTATAGAATCGATAAACTCATTACTGGAGGAACATTTGGGATATTTTTACTAGTATGGGGGATTGTACTTTTTGTAGTAGGTGTACCCGTAATGACTTATTTCTTTGGGAAACGTTGGTACTGCTCGTGGGTTTGTGGTTGCGGGGGTTTAGCCGAAACTTTGGGAGACCCATTCCGACAGCTTTCTGATAAGTCAACGAAAGCATGGAAAATAGAACGCTATCTTATTCATGGCATATTGGCTTTTGCTATTATCATGACAATTGGGGTACTTTATACCTACTTCACTGGTAGCTATAATTTATTAGGCTTTATTCCAACTGAGTGGCTCAAATCAACTTATGGGTTTATGATTGGCTCTATTTTTTCGGGCGTTGTGGGTACAGGTTTTTATCCTCTGATGGGTAGTAGAGTTTGGTGCAGATTTGGCTGTCCATTAGCGGCTTATCTTGGAATAATTCAACGATTCAAATCAAGATTCAGAATTACTACCAATGGTGGCCAATGTATTTCTTGCGGGAATTGCTCTACTTATTGTGAAATGGGAATTGATGTTCGAGCTTATGCACAGAAAGGACAAGACATTGTACGTTCATCATGTGTGGGTTGTGGCGTTTGTTCAGCTGTTTGTCCGCGTGGAGTTTTGAATCTTGAAAATGCCGAAACTGGTACAAGAATAATGCTTGCTCCTGAGGTTTTATTGGGAAATTTGATGGAGAAGTAAATAGTTGTGGCACATCTTTTTAATGTGCCACAAACACTAACATCAAATCTTAATATCCACTATACCCCACTCCCCCACTCACAATAGAAACTCCTGATGAAGTGCCAAGTCGAGTTGCTCCTGCTTCAATAAAAGCTATGGATTGCTCATACGTTTGAATTCCACCCGATGCTTTGATTTGGATATCGCTTGGCAAAACTTCACGCATTAATTTAACTTGCTCAATTTCAGCACCTTTTGAAGCAAAACCTGTGGAAGTTTTTACAAAATCAGCACCTGCTTCTTCGCAGATTTCGCAGGCAATTCGTATGTCAAAATTGTCTAAATAGGCCGTTTCAATAATTACTTTGAGCAAAGCTTTTTTTTCATGAACGATTTCAGCAATTGTTTTTATTTCTTGCTTTACAGTTTCATAAGCCATTGATTTGAAAGCATTGATATTCATTACTAAATCTAATTCGTCAGCACCATCGGCCAAGGCTTTTTGTGCTTCGGCAATTTTTGCTTCAGTTGAATGATACCCCAACGGAAAGCCAATGACCGTACAGACTTTGGCATCGCTATATTCAAGTAATTCCTTTACAAAACTCACATAAAATGGCGGCACACAGGCCGAATAGAAGCTATTTTGGTAGATTTCTTCACACAACTTTCTGAAATCCATTTCGGTTGCGGTGGGTTTCAGTAATGTATGGTCGATATATTTGGAAATATTTTGCATATCGAAAGACTTTACTAATTTTAGAAAAATGAACGACAAAATTAGTAAATCTAAAGTATGGGTGTAGATTTTTATCAATAATTATAAAGGTTGTACTCCAAATTAAAACGAACGTAAGTCAATAAGACTTACAGTTCGTTATTTACTTAAACCAAAGAATTTAGATTAAAACTTACATCTAAAATTTCTTCTTTGCTTGGGCTAACACCCAAACTTAATAGTTTTCGTGCATTGAGATGCTCGGCCGCTTTATTGAGTGAATCGACCGCAATAAGTTTCGTATCTTTGAAATAATAAACCGAGAATTTACCACTCGAAATATCTCCACGTACCATATATTCGTCAAAACCAGTCGAAATACCAGCCATTTGTAATTTTAAATGATATTGGTTTGTCCAGAACCACGGTACAGCTTGATAGGCTTCTGCTTTCCCTATAATATGATTGGCTGCAACTTTAGCTTGGTCAACGGCATTTTGTACAGATTCGAGGCGTATGTTTCGTTTAGCAAAAACATTATAATGATTGGCACAATCGCCAATGGCATAAATATTAACGATAGAAGTCTGCTGAAATTCATTGACTACAATGCCATTTTCGCAGTTGATACCTGCTTGCTCAGCCAATTTAGTTTCGGGAATAACACCAATTCCAGCCAAAATCAAGTCTGCTTTAATGCTTTTACCGCATTGAGTTTTTATCGTATTCCCCTCGATTGAACTTGTAAATGTATTGAGCAAAATATCTACGCCATTTTGTAGATGCGTATCTTTAAAAACATCAGAAATAACAGCAGGTAACACTCTTTCCATCAGTCGGCTTTGGGCTTCAATTACTGATACGTTTTTGCCTTTTTCTTGGGCGAGTGCGGCCAATTCAAGGCCAATAAATCCTCCGCCAATAATGGCAACATTCTTGGCATTATGTAACTTTTCCTCAATCTTGCGAGCATCAGCCAACGTACGTAAATAGAATATTTCGGCCGTATCGGCTCCAGTGATTTTCAATTGACGGTTACTGGCTCCTGTGGCTAAAATTAAATGTGTGTATTCAATTTTTTCACCTTCGGAAGTAATGATTTCCTGCTCATTTGGCAAAATCTGACTAATTTTAGTTCCTAAGCGAAGTTCAATTTGATTGGCTGAGTAATAATTTTCTGAACGAAACAAAATAGCTTCAGCAGACTGTTTGCCTTGCAAATACCCTTTCGATAAAGGTGGCTTTTGGTAAGGTAAATATCTTTCTTCAGCAACCAAAACGATTTCACCAGCAAAGCCTTCTTCTCGCAAAGAAGAAGCAGCTTGTACGCCTGCGTGTCCTGCACCTATGATTACAACTTTCATCTTATTGTCTTTCTGGAATACGCACAACTAAACCATCCATGGCTTTTGTTACTCTTACTTGACAACCTAAACGACTATTTGCCTGACGTGGAGCATTGGCAGCTTCGAGCATTTCATCTTCCTCTTCTTGCATTTCTGGAAGTAAATCAATGAATTGTTCATCAACGTACACGTGGCAAGTGGCACACATACACGAACCACCGCATTCGGCGACAATTCCTTTGACATCATTTTGTATAGCTCCTTCCATAATTGAAGCTCCCATTGGCAATTCAACTTGGCGTTGATTTCCGTTATTTTCGATATAAGTTATTACTGGCATATTTCAAGGTCTCCACCTCCGATGGAGAATTTTGATTGATGCTCCCTTCGGAGGAAAGAGAGTGTTAGATAAATTGTTTTCCACCATCTACTACGATTGTTTGTCCTGTGACAAAATCAGAAGCAGATGAAGCTAAATAAAGGGCAGTTCCTACAATATCCTCGGCCGAAGATGAGCGTTTGATTGCTCCTCGGTCAACACCATATTTTTGGGCATTTTCGATAAGCGATAAACTGGCATCGGTTAGCGTAAAACCTGGAGCAATGGCATTTACATTGATATTAAAATCGCCAACTTCTTTGGCCATCGAGCGAGTAAAACCAATGACTCCTCCTTTCGATGCCACATAATGTGACCACTGTGGCGAGCCACTCATAACCGTTGCCGACGAAATATTGATGATTTTACCAGCATTAGCAGCTTTCATGAATGGGAAAACCGCTTTCGATACCATCCAAACACCTTTAAGGTTTACGTTCAACACCAAATCCCACTCTTCTTCTGAAATTTCGTAAAAGGGTTTGCGTTGAATGGTCGCATAAATAGCCGCATTATTGACTAATACATCTATTTTCTCAAACTTATCGGCCACTACATGTGCCATTGCTTTGGTAGATGCCTCATTTGCTACATCTACTTCGATAGCGATGGCATCTTTACCGATTTCTTGGGCGGTTTCGGTAGCACCTTTTATGTTTTTATCACAAACAGCTACTTTTGCTCCTTCATTGGCAAATGCCAAAGCAAATGCTTTGCCGAGTCCTCCCGCAGCACCAGTGATGATTACTACTTTATCTTTCAAATTCAACATAAGTACTTTTTCAGATTAAGGTTTAATTTGGCAGTTTCTAAAAAGACAATTGCCTGTTTTCGTCCAAAATCGGTTAAGAATGTAGGTAAAACAAAGTTTTCGAGAATCTCTAAAACCTCAGCCTGTTCAATCTCAAACCACTCTCCTATTATCCGATTTCCATGAGGCGTATATCGCCATAATTTATCGGCATCTTTATGAATAGCATCATTGAGCGAGCGAGCATTTTTTGTTGTATCATGCCCATCAATGAGAGACGTTATTTCTTCTATTTGATGATTAGAAAAACCTAATTCGGGTAAAACTTGACGTGCAATTGCAACACTTTCAAATTCATGTTGACGGGTTAATTCTGGATATTTATTATTAGGACCAAAAGCATTGAAAAGTTTATCTTTCGGAATTTTAGACCAACCAGTAT